>NZ_JBBOCA010000001.1:3649276-3953382 GCF_038002225.1 Paenibacillus sp. FSL R7-0204 | reverse complement strand
TCAGCGGATAAGATCTATTTGATTGATGGAGGGACTGTCAAGGAAAGTGGCACACATGAACAGCTTTTGAGTCAAGAAGGGAAGTACTCAGAGCTCTATAAACTTCAAGCAGAAAAGTACCTGTAATACAGGGCGGGAGGTGAAATAGAATGAGCAAGAAATTTTCTCTTAGCAATAGCATATTTTACCTGAAATCAATTTTCGTATGTGACTGGATTAGAATACCTGGCCTAATTCTTACTGCATTATTTGTCGCATTCGACACTTGGTTCATTAAGGTGTATGCCATCAAAGTAATCTTAGATGCTTTAATGAATAATTTTGACATTAGCCGAATGATCATTATGGTTTCGATTGTAGTTGGCTTCAAAACCGTTAAACTTGTTTACGATTCTGCCTGGGAATATTACGTGAAACGCTCTGACCCTATCATTATTTCCGGTTTTCAGCATGTTGCTTTCAAGAAGGCTAATGAGGTAGACATCAATTGCTATGATGATACGGATTACTACAACCAATATATCTACTCTGTAGAAGAAAGCTCAACAAGGCCGATTCTCTTCTTAAATAGTTTATTTCAACTAAGCCAAACTATTTTATCCATAACATTTTCCGGAATTTTTATTTTGACTAGTGATCCTCTAATCTTGCTGTTTGTTGCTATTCCTATTCTTGGAGATTCGTTTGTCAGAACAAGGATGATCAAGGCCCGAATAGAGCGAACCCATGCTATCATTCCCGAAAAAAGAAAAATGGATTATGTGCTCCGGACCAGTTATCTTCGAGAGAATGCCCTAGATATTCGTATCACCAATATTCATGTAGTGCTTGAAGAGCTGTTTCTGGAGGGTGTTGAAAATATAATTGAACTCTACAAGAAGTTCAGTAACCGGTTTACGAAATTGTACTTAGTGAGCGATGCCTTTACTCATATTAATAACACTCTGATCCTGCTGTACCTCATATATAAAATCGTAGTTATCCAGACACTTAGCGCAGGGGATTTTATCGCGATTAAAGAAGCTGTGGCGCTAATGAGCAGCAATCTCGGCAAGATTATGGAGAGAATCCAGGCATTTCAGGAGCATAACATATACATAGAACGATTCCGTACCTTTTGCAACTATAGAAACAAGGTAACAGATGGGGATTCCAGAATTCCACAGACCAATTTATCACCTTATCTTCTTCAATTGACTAACGTATCGTTTAGTTATAGCAATCAGTCCGATGTTCTGAAAAATATAAACATTAACATTAAAGCAGGGGAAAAAATAGCAATTGTCGGTAAGAATGGTGCTGGCAAAAGCACATTAATTAAGCTGATGATGCGCTTATACGACGCCACTAAAGGTTCAATAGAATTTAAAGGGGCCGATATTAAAACATTCAACAAACAAGAGTACCTGTCTCAGTTCGATACCGTGTTTCAGGATCATAATAGCTATGCTTGTTCACTAATTGAGAATATTCTGTTTGAGTCTAACCCTACAGCAGAAGAGATTGACAAAATGATGGATATATTGGACAACATAGATTTCTCTTTATTTCTAGAGGATAAGAGCAAGATAGAGCTTGAGTTAACCAAAGAATTCTCAGAGGAGGGGATCATTCTATCTGGCGGTCAAAATCAAAAGGTGGCATTGGCCCGCGCAATGTACAGAGATCATACCGTATTGATTCTAGATGAACCCTCAAGTGCTTTAGATTCCATCTCAGAATACAAGTGGATGCAATTGATGAATAAAGCTGCAATGAACCGTACGGTCATCATAATCTCGCACCGGCTATCCTCTGTAAGAGACTCAGATTGCATCTATTATATGGAAGATGGCCGGATTCTTGAAGCTGGCCCTCACGATGAACTGATGGACCTTCAGGGACAGTACTTCCAGATGTTTAAGGTACAGGCGGATGCTTATTGACAAAGCGTTAGAATCCGGATATATTGAATTTCGGTAAATTATATTTCGCGCAATTAATAGGAGGAGCTTACTGATGTCTGAATCCAATCATGCTTTTGGTCAAGCGCTGGTGAAATCTTTGGTAGGGGAACGCGGACATATTCCGATCGCCCGGGCCTTGCCGGATCTGACGCTGGAGCTTGCAGGTTATACAATAGAGGGAATTCCCTACTCCATCTATCAGTTGGTGAAGCATATGGGCTACTGGCAGGATTTCATGCTGACCCACCTGGAGGGCGGCCAGCCTCAGCGGCCTACAAGCGTACAGGAGAGCTGGCCTGCGGAGAAGGCCCCGGCAGAAGAGTCCCAGCTTCAAGAGGCTATCTCGCATTTGCTGGAAGGAGTCGATAAGGCGGTTGCCATCGCTCAGAATGCCCAGCTTGATGAGCCATTAGCCCATTTTCCAGGGGAGACCAAGGGAGGGCTTCTGCGTAACATTGCCTCTCATAACTCCTATCATCTGGGGGAGATTGTTCTGCTCCGCCGTCTGCAGGGAGCGTGGCCGCCGCCAGGGGGCGGTTATCCTGCTTGAGGACCAGCTAATAGAAGCCACTAAGTCATTCAGATCCGAAGGAGCATATTGGCATTGCTCGTGTTCTCAAGATTTTTGATCAGTCTGATTCTGTCCTGTCCGTTTCTCTCACACGGCGTGCCTGCAATCAATTGACTGAATTTGTGTTCAAGCATCTCCCAGCCGAACGGGGTTTCTGTATCGCCAAGCGGAACAGGCATCCACTTCTCGTATGTACTGCCGTCATGTAATGTCAACACAACACGTGCAGCACAAAAATGCGTCGGGTTCTCATGCAAGTACTGCTGTACTTCCTCATCCTGGGTGACTGTTATTTTTTGAACCAATTCATGAATCTCAGGATCTTCAAAGCTTCTGAAAATTAAAGCCTCTGAATCCATACGGCCATACTTGAGTGCTACGGCTGAAGTAAACTGTGTGCTGGCCTGAGCTCCTATGGCTGTCTTGGGTTTGGGGTTATTTAGACGATAGACGAAGGAAGACGTTCTCACATCGACGGATTTTATCTTCGAAGGTGTGAGATCATACTTATCCCGCATTTCCAGCATGGCATCCAGTGTGGCATGAAGCCCGCGCTGGCAGGCATGACGTTTGAAATAGATACTGGTTATTTTGAAGTTCTGGCCCAATCCTTCAAGCACCTGACTCGTATTACAATGACCGCTGGTACCCTTGAACGCCTGGAAAAACCCATACTTCCCTTCAAGCGCAGCATCCGGGCCGGTAAATCCGCAGGCCGCCAGTCTTACAGCCCTCATCCCTGTTAGAGCAGCCCAGCCGCTGCACAGAATTTTGCCGGAAGTCCCGTCGTTCTGATATTCTATTAATCCCCCTGTGAACAGCGAAGCAATTCCCATAGCATCCTTGGTCCGGGAAGTATCCGCATCCGTTAATTTGCTTACCAAAGCAGCAGCCGCGACCGCCCCGCATACCCCGGTAGCATCAAAGCCCCGTTCCCGGTACATAAAGGGATTAATCGCCTCGCCTAACCTGGCGTACACATCATATGCTGCCACAATTGCCGTAATCATTTGTTTGCCGTCCTTGCAGTGCAGCTCTGCCATACTAAGCAGGAGGGGGACCAGCACAGAGCCGGGATGCCCCATGGCGTGGCGGTATCCATCATCCAGATCTGCGCAACGTGCCAGCATCGTATGTACGAACACCGCTGTATCTGAACTGGTATGGATCTCCTCCTCACCGATCAGCGATACCGGAGCTTCACTTGTATTCAAGCTATCTGCCATCTGCGCATACTCCATAATGCGCTCACTTGTTTCAGAGTAACGGCCGAACACCAGATTCCCGTAGGCATCCAGGATCACCTGTTTACCAACCTCTATAGCCCTTTCGGATAGATCCTCATACCGGAGACGGGCCACATAATCTGCCAGTTCAACAATCATGTAACTCACAACCTTCACCTCATTATTTTGACTTCAACCTGCAGAAGTTTACACAACAAAATATAAGGTTGCGTTATTGCTTAACTCAAGCACAAGTTAACTGCACTTACTCAACTTTTGGATGCATAGGAGCAAATCAAGCATGCTTACGACTGCTGGAGATACGATGCAGGGCTACAGTAGCGTTTTACTATTTTTTTCAAATCCTCCGTATAGGACGGGAAAATTTTATTTCTATGATAAATTAGCGCCAGCGGGTTAAAGTAAGCAAAGTCCGAAATCGGAAACACATGAAGATGGGAGTTCGTATTACCGGACTCATTAAGCCCATCGATTCCCCTGAGATACATTGTGAGACAGAAGCTGGCTGCATAGTCTTCGGCACACAACAGATGATGGATATCAGGCTGAGTCAGTTCATTAATGCAGTTCAGCGATATTCCGCGTTCAGACAGATGCTTGTCAAGCAGAATACGGGAATTGAAGTTTTTCTTGTTCAGCACAAACGGCACATGCTGGAACAGTCTGAGGTCGGCACCATCGGCAAACGTATTGATACATCCCGGATATTGATCCGGAAAATACTGCTTCAGTAAATTGTCCGAGATCACAATATACATCTGCTCATGGAGAATCGTCTCGTACTTCACAAGTGGAGTAACAATATTATCAACACCAGACAGAAACAGATCCAGCGAATTGTTCAGTACCATCTCCTGCATCTGCGGTGAAGTCCTTCGATGAATAATCAACTCGACCTTGGGGTGAAGATCGTAGAACTCCTTTAACAGCTTCGGAACAATAATGGGATAGCGCCCTTCAGTGATCCCGAAGTGGATGCTACCCGATTTATCTTCCTTAAGGTCTATGAGCTGATTCTCCATATTTTGATCCAGAAGCTCAATCTGACGCAAGGTGTTCTGCATGATTTTCCCGGCGGATGTTAAGGTTATTTTGGGCTTCCTCTCAAAAAAAGCAACACCATGCTTCTCTTCCAGCCCTTTTAAGTATTTGCTTAAAGATTGGTGGGAAATATAGAGACGTTTGGCTGCATTTGAAATGTTCAGCTCTTCGGCCAGAACTAGAAAGTATTTATAGTTATTGAGCATGAGTACCTCCTGGTTAGATCCATTCGAGATTTTGACGGTAATTGTGATAGTAACTGTACCATCATACTGCAGCTAATAGTTACATACAAGCAGTATATATGTGCTTTCGAGTTGCGTATGTTCATGCTAAATTATGAATGTAACCGCGGCTACATTAGCGTTGTAAGCGTAAGCAGGCGACTGTTGTCCTGCAGGGAATTGAAATAACAGGAGGGTATGAACGTGAGCAAAGTTGCAGTTATACTGGCAGAAGGATTTGAAGAGAGTGAAACACTGACCATTGTGGATATTTTGAGACGGGCACAGATCGAGTGTCACATGTTCAGTACAGCAGGTGAACTCGTTCGCGGCAGTCACGACATTGTAGTCAAAGCAGATGCAATTATTGGTGATGATGTTAAAAGCTACGACATGATCGTACTGCCCGGAGGCATGCCGGGAGCGGCTAATCTTCGCGATGACGACCGGGTCATCAGACTGCTCCAAGAGATGAATGAAGCGGGGAAATTTGTAGGAGCGATGTGTGCAGCTCCTCTTGCACTAGGCAGAGCAGGGGTGCTGGAGAATAAGAATTTCACCGCTTATGTCGGTTATCAGGACAAGATTGAAACGAGCGGCTCCTTTAAGGAAGATGTTGTTGTCATTGACGGCAATCTCATTACAAGCCGGGGACCGGCAACCTCATATGCGTTCGCTTACGCATTGGTGGATGCATTAGGTGGAGATAGTATGGCTGTCAAGAACCGAATGGTATATTTCAACGCATTTGATGCTGAATAGGAGGAATACACATCATGAGTAAAATAGCAGTACTGATGGCGGAAGGTTACGAAGAAGGCGAAACATTAACCATTGTAGATATCTTGAGAAGAGCCGGACTGACCTGTGATACATTCTATTTCGGCGACAAGCTGGTTAAGGGCATGCACGGCATTTATGTGGAGGGTGACAAGCCTTTTGGCGAAGAAGTTAAAGCGTACGACATGGTTGTACTGCCGGGCGGCCGTCCAGGAGGACAGAATCTGAAAGAGAATCCGGACGTTATTGCAATGGTGCAATACTTCAACCAGAACAATAAACACATCGCTGCAATGTGCTCGGGAACCGTCGTCTTATCCGATGCTAAAGTTATTGAAGGCAAAGAGGTAACTGGATATGTGGGCTATGCGGAAAAGCTGATTGGCGGTATTTTCAAAGACCAGGTCGTTGTAGCGGATCAGAATCTTGTTACGAGCCAGGGTCCGGCAACGCCATATCCGTTCGCCTATAAGATTGCGGAAATCTTCGGCAAGGATACCTCCGCACTGCGTGAGAAAATGTTATACCATATGGCCGGGGGCAAGTAGGGACAGCTAAGAAGGCGGGGGAACTTATGAAAACAGAGGATTTGGCAAAAGAGATTATTGCCAACATAGGTCAGGATAATATTACGTATGCCACCCATTGTGCAACAAGATTGAGATTCAATGTAAAAGATGAATCTCTGGTCAATTTGAAAGCGCTTGATCGGCTGGAGGGTGTGCTCAGAGCCCAGTTCAACAGCGGACAGCTGCAGATCATAATTGGTGCAAAAGTCAAAATTGTATTCGATGCAGTGAGTGAACGACTCGATCTGGAGAATTCAGATATCGAAGTCAAAAGTGTGAAGCAGAAAAAGAATGTGATATCACGGGTTATAGAGACGATTGCAGGTATATTCGGACCTGTAATCCCTGTATTGATCGGATGCGGCATGGTCAAGTCTGTACTGGCCATTCTGACTACCATGAAGCTCTTGGAGACAACAAGCGGCGCGTATGTAACCTTTAATCTGATTAGTGATCTGATCTTCTATTTCTTCCCCTTCTTCCTTGCGGTTAGTGCAGCTAAGAAATTCAAAACAAACGAGTATCTGGCAGTCGCCCTCGCAGGGGCGTACATGTACCCTACCATTATGGAGGGGGCGGCCAAAGCAGCGGAGACAGGTATTACCAGCATAAGCTTTTTTGGGCTACCGTTACTGCTGGTCAATTATAAATCCACCATTATTCCGATCATTCTCTCCGTATGGGTCATGAGTTATGTATACCGCTTCGTGGACAAACGCATCCCGGATATGTTCAAAATCCTGTTCGTTCCGATGCTTGTGCTATTCATCATGGTTCCACTGGGACTGATCGCCATTGGGCCGCTTGGAACCTACATCGGCAAGGGTGTAGCCGCGGTTGTCACATATCTGTATACGGTGAATGGTGTCATCGGCTCCTTCCTGTTCGGAACCTTCAGACCGATTCTGATTATCTTCGGCATGCACTATGCGATTACACCCATCAACAGCCAGCTGATTGCAGAATACGGCTATTCCGTAATTTCTCCGGCGAACCTGACAGGGAATCTGGCTCAGGCCGGAGCTTGTCTGGGCGTATTCTTCTTATTGAAGCATAAAGCCAGCAAGTCAAGTGCATTATCCAGCGGTGTAACCGCATTGTTCGGTATCACAGAGCCGGCGATCTTCGGATTCAATCTGAAGTACAAAAGACCATTTATCTGTGCCATGTTAGCCGGCGGTATTGGAGCTGCTTATATTAACTTTTGGGGTGGCGGTGCTACAGCCTTAATCTTGCCGGGCATCCTGGCATTGCCAACCTATATCGCAGACAGCTATATTCACATCATTATTGGTATTGCAATCAGTATTATTCTTGCTATGGGGGCTGTGCTGATCTGGGGCATTGAAGAGGATATTCCGGCAACCGCTAATGCTGCTTCCGGAGATGCTCCTGCCACACCGGTTAGCCCTGTGACCAGCGGAGCTGCCTGTCCGGCAGGACCCCTTATGATCTGCTCCCCTATTAATGGAACAATCAAAGATATCACTGCAATTGATGATCCGATCTTTGCTCTGGGCAGCGGGGCAGCCGTTGAATCCGTGGATGGAAAGGTATATGCCCCGTTTAACGGAAAGGTTGTATCCTTATTTCCAACCCGTCATGCGATCGGTCTGATGTCCGATGAAGGTGTTGAGATGCTGGTACATGTCGGAATCAATACGGTCAAGCTAAAAGGCAAGCACTTTACTGCACATGTGCAGCAGGATCAGATTATCCGGCAAGGTGATGTGCTGCTGGAATATGATGTTGAAGCGATCCGAGCAGCCGGATATGATACCGTCGTTCCAATTATTATCTCCAATACATTTGATTATCAAGGTGTAGAACAGGTTGCTGCCGGTCGTGTGGCCCCGACTGAGCACCTGCTGCGTATACAAGTCTGAGGAGGGGTCATCATGAGCAAGTTAGCAGAAGACTTCCTGTGGGGAGGCGCTGTAGCAGCCAATCAGGTTGAAGGGGGCTGGAACCGGCGCGGCAAGGGTGTCAGTGTTGCAGATGTGATGACAGCTGCTGCGCATGGTGTAGAGCGGAGAATCACCGATGGAATTGAAGAGAATGTGTATTATCCCAGCCATGAGGCAAGTGATTTGTATGCCCGCTACAAGGAAGATATCAAGCTGTTTCATGAGATGGGGTTCAAATGCTTCAGAACCAGTATCGCTTGGACCCGGATCTTCCCCAACGGGGATGAAGTAGAGCCGAATGAGGAAGGGCTGCAATTCTATGATGACCTGTTCGATACTTGCCTGGCCTACGGAATTCAGCCGGTGGTCACAATCTCGCACTTCGAGATGCCTTATCATCTGGTGACAGCATACGGAGGATGGCGCAACCGCAAATTGATTGATTTCTACCTAAACTACTGCGAAGCCATCTGTACCAGGTACCGGACCAAGGTCAAGTATTGGATGACTTTTAATGAAATCAACATGATTGTACGAAAGCCCTGGAAGCCAGGAGGTATCAAGTGGGCTGAAGGGGAGAACAAGCTGCAAACGATGTATCAGGCAGCACATTATATGCTGGTAGCCAGTGCAAGGGCAGTCAAGCTGGGTAAAGAGATCAATCCCGAATTTGTCATCGGCGGAATGTTCCTTCATCCAACGTCTTATGCAGCAACCTGTGATCCTAATGATGTGCTCGCCCATGTCAAAAAACTTCAACAAGCCTACTTTCTGCTCGATGTTCATGTCAAAGGGAAGTACCCGGCCGCGTACTATGCCTTTCTGAAGCAGCACGACCTGGAGATCCAGACAGCGCCTGAGGACGCAAGAATTCTAACCGAGGGAACGGTAGACTATATCGGCTTCAGCTATTATTCCAGCTCTGTTGTTATGGCTAATCCCACAGACCAGGATAAGAGCGAGGGGAATGAGATCAGCGGATACAAGAATCCGCTCCTGCCGGCCAGTGAATGGGGTTGGCAGATTGATCCGGTCGGCCTCAGAATTACGCTCAACTGGCTGTATGACAAGTACCAAATTCCACTTTTCATCGTAGAGAATGGTCTTGGTGCCGTAGATACACTGGAGCAGGATGATAAAGTGCATGATCCTTATCGAATTGACTATCTTAGACGGCATGTGGAAGAGATGAAAAAAGCCATACTGGAAGATGGGGTAGAAGTGATGGGCTATACCCCTTGGGGTTGCATTGATCTTGTCAGTGCAGGAACAGGAGAAATGAAGAAGAGATACGGCCTGATCTACGTTGATAAAGACAATGATGGCAAAGGCACCTTAAGAAGGGTCAAAAAAGATTCGTTCCACTGGTACAAGGAATGTATCGCCAGCCACGGGGAGAATTTGTAGGCAACAATCATTCGACATGATTTGTAACAAAAAAGAAATATACGTTTTTATGTGGAAAGTCTGCAATGCTAGATTGCAGGCTTTTTGCTATGGAAGCAATAACATTCATTGACAGTTCGCGAAAAAATAGATGATAATTTAGTAGATTCATCCTATAAATAATGGAAATTAGATCTATCAAATCTTCAAGGAGGCGGGCATGGAATCAACCTATGATCTGTTTACGATCAAAACACATTGTATGAATTTCCTGAACTACGCATATCTAGGAATTGACAAGACCTCCCGCAAAGCTTTTGTGGTTGATCCGTCTTGGGATGTATCTCAGATGATCCGTATTCTGGATTCGCATGAGGCCACAGTCACGGCTGTTCTGCTGACCCACTCTCATTTTGATCATACCAATATGGTGAAGAAGCTTGAACTGCTCTATCGTCCTACTGTCTACATCTCCAAAACTGAGGCCGATTACTATAAATACCGCTGCAACAGGCTCCGAACCGTCGAGGATATGGACCTCATTCGTATCGGTGATTCACGAATC
Organism: Paenibacillus sp. FSL R7-0204; assembly: GCF_038002225.1. Taxonomy (NCBI): domain Bacteria; kingdom Bacillati; phylum Bacillota; class Bacilli; order Caryophanales; family Paenibacillaceae; genus Paenibacillus; species Paenibacillus sp. FSL R7-0204. The sequence continues at coordinate 3,943,146 of NZ_JBBOCA010000001.1, read as the reverse complement.
ACCTGTCTTGTGACGCCTGGACATACGCAGGGAAGTGTCTGTTACTGGGGGCAGGACCATCTGTTCTCCGGGGATACGGTATTTATTGAAGGCTGCGGCTTATGCGACAGCAGCGGTGGTTCGGCCGAGGATATGTTCCACAGTATCCACCGGCTCATCCGGCTGATTCCTCCCAGCACCCGGGTATACCCGGGACATTCCTTCGGCGATCCGCCAGGCAAAGAGATGAGCTATCTCTACAAAAATAATCTGTATTTTCAGATTGATGATATCAATCATTTTGTGAAATTCAGGAACCGTAAGAATAATGCCAGACTGTTTGATTTCAAATAAGCCGCTTTACAATCAGGGGGTACGGAAATGCACAGCGAAATCGTGTTTATGTTCTCCGGGCAAGGCTCGCAATATAATAAAATGGGGCTTGAACTGTTCGGGAAGCAGCCGGTATTCCGGCAATCGATGGAACGCCTGGACCGGATTGTTCATGGGCTGACCGGCAAGAGCGTGATCGAAGAGCTGTATCAGAACTCACGAGGTAAGGGCGCCAGCTTCGAAAATATTGTCTTTTCCCACCCTGCAATCTTCATGGTGCAATACGCGCTGGCGGAGACTCTGGAAGCTGAGGGAATAACCCCACGCTACACGCTGGGAGTCAGTCTCGGGGAGTATGTTGCGCTGGCGGTGGCTAAGGTACTGACGCCTGAACAGGTGCTGGAGCTGATTGTGACGCAAGTACGGCTGCTTGAGGATACCTGCGGCAACGGTGCGATGATTGCCGTTCTGGATCATGTGCAGCTCTATCACGGGAACGCCGAGCTGAACACCCGCTCCGAGCTGATCGCTGTGAATTTCGACAAGCACTTCACCATCGCCTGCAGAAGCGGGCATACCGGCGAAATCCAGCAGTTCCTTAGAGAACAGGGCGTGGCCAGCCTGAAGCTGCCTGTGAACTACGCCTTTCATTCGGCATTCATCGATGAACTGGAGAAGCCTTACCGTACATATATGCAAAAGCTCGATTACAAGACGCCTGCTCCGGGAGTGACACTGGTATCGGCCATGACCGGGGGGAATGTGCAAATGGTGGATGAATCATTCTTGTGGGATGTAGTGAGGAAGCCGATGAATTTCCGCACAGCCCTGGAGGATCTGACTGCCGGCGGGCCGCGGCTGCTGCTCGATCTGAGCCCGTCGGGTACACTGGAGAACTTCAGCAAGTATATTCTCGGCAAGCCGCTGGCCCATAAGGTCCGCTCAGTGGTTACGCCGATGGCCAGCGAGCTGGGGAAGCTGAATGAGATTGTGAATGATACCTTAGGGGGCCTGAAGATGCAATTTACAAGCTTGCCAAAGTCATACCACGTGTTCCTCTCAGAGACCGTGAGACGAATTCAACTGGAGCTGGAAGGACCGGAGGGATGTTACCCGCTGAAGCTGAGTCTGGTTTCGTTGCCGGCGGAGGAGGGGCCGTTCGATTATCTCAGCGCGGAGGAGAAGAAGCAGTATTACAGCTTCCAGTATCCCAAGAGACGCAATAGCTATGTGCTGGGAAAGTTGGCAGCCAAAATGGCCGTGGCCGGTGAGCAGGAGGATCTGGCCGGGATTCAGATCGAGCACGGCATTCTGTGCCAGCCGCTTGTGGCGGGAAGCACCCGCCGGGTGAGCATCACCCATTGCGATACGCTGGGAGCGGCGGTGGACTATGATCCGCGCCTTCTCGCTGGCGTTGACATAGAGCTTGTGGACGAGAAGGCCGTGGAGGCCATCAGAAGAATCACCAGCAGGCAGGAGGAAGAACTGAACTATGAGCTGGGGCCCCAGCTTGCAACGCCGCTCTTTCTAACCTTGCTCTGGACGGCTAAGGAAGCGATGTCCAAGGTGATTCAGACCGGGTTCACCGTACCTACCGAGCTGTTCGAAATCAAGCAGAGCAGCCGCTGCGGGCAGGGGGTCATTAGCCAGTTCAAGAATTTCCCGCAATTCAAGGCGGTATCCGTCTTGCGCGAGGAATATGTATACACCCTTGTGCTTCCGGCCAAAGCCATGACCGGTGCTACAGAATCCCGGCTGCTGCAAGCTTTGGAGGGGCTGTTGCCTGAACACCTACGCTGATGACTGATATCCTGCGCAAGTACAGCTATGAGGTAGTGGAGGTTGCAGATTTCCAGGCGGTGGAGAAAATCTTCGAGCAGGAAGTGCCGCAGCTGGTGCTGCTTGACCTGAACCTGCCAGCATAGAGCCGCTCCCCATTCATCTGGATGACCGCAATTTCAGCATCTCCTGCAAGGGCGCGGGTTATATTGTTGACTCGTCGGTGATGGGAGGGACGCGTAAGTGAGTATCAGGCTGTTCCGGTCTTTTGCGCGCGACCAGAGCCGCTGCTTTTCTGTTTTTATAATTTGTGTATAATACATGTACAACCATACATGTAACGGAGGGAACGATGAAGCGGTTCATGTCATATCCATCCCTCTTGAAGAGGTTAAGGGCGGATCTGCCCTATCTGTTCAGCGGCAGTATGCCGCTGCGGCGGAAGATTCTGCTAAGCAACCTCCTGATTGTCCTGCTGGCACTGGTGATTTTCATGGTCAGCATTCAGCGGATTGTCTTCAATCAGACTCTGGATAGAACCACGGCAAGCTCACAGCAGGAAGTGAGACTGGTCAAGCAGTCGATGGAGACGGTGTTCCAGTCGGTCCAGAATTTCACCAAGTTCGTGCTGATTAATCAGGACACCCAGAAGCTGCTCAGCAGAGATAACGGTGCCGGCAATGATGTGGCTGCACTGAAGGCGATCTACAATACACTGGCTGCAATGCTGGTGACCGAGCCGAATATTGATTCTGTTATTATTGAATCCTTGAATGGCAACCTCTATTACACCTCCAATCTGACCGGCGTGACCCGGGAGAGCCTTAGGATCTACCCCCGAGCGGAGATTGATGCAGCCAGAGGCGGGGCGGTCTGGGCGGATTCACTTACGCCTGCCTTTCTGTCCGGGATGAAGCACAAGAATATGATCAGTGTGGGCAGGGTCATTAAGAGCATGGAGAAGGGGACCCCGCTTGGTTATATCTATGTCAACATTGACGAGCGGACGCTTGCCCGCCTCTATCATAATGAACAGAACCCGGAAAGCGCTACGCTGGTCATTAACCGGAACGGAAGAATCATCTCTGCGAATGAAACCACAAGAGTGAACCAGACGGTCGCGGAGGCATCCCTTACGGATTGGGTCAAGTCAGTCTCACAAGGAACCCGGACCCAGGAGGTCGCCGGAGACCGTTATTTAGTATCCATGCAGAGTCTCGCTCCCTATGAGTGGAAGGTAGTCCAGCTGGTGACGATATCAGAGCTAACCTACGGGTACTGGAAAATCGCCCTGCTGCTGGCCGGGTTCGGCCTGATCAGCATCCTGTCAGCAGTGCTTTTGTCTATTCTGTTCACCCGCCGGCTGACCCGGCCTCTCAGCCAGCTTAGCGAGGTGATTGTTGAGGTGGGCAGCGGGAATCTGGAGCGGCGCGCCGCCGCCGATTCTGAGGACGAAGTCGGCCGGCTGGGAGCTACCTTCAATGAAATGGTGGAGCGCATCCAGGGCTTGATGGTCCAAGTGGAGATGGAAGAGCAGACCAAACGGATTCTGGAGCTGCGGCTGCTCTATTCGCAGATCAAGCCGCATTTCCTGTACAATACACTGGACACGATCCGTGCGATGGCTGTGATGTCGGGGGCGAAGGACATCAGCAAGATGCTGAAGGCGCTGGGAGAGTTCTACCGGATATCGCTTAGTAACGGAAAGGAGCTGATTACGGTAGCCCAGGAGCAGAAGCATCTGGAGAGCTACCTGTATATTCAGCAGATCCGTTTCCCTAAGCTGAACTACCGGATATCGTTCGGACCGGGACTGGAAGCCTGCCTGGTGCCGACTATGCTGCTTCAGCCGCTGGTCGAGAATGCGATCCACCATGGCATTAGAGGAATGTCGGACGGCGGCTGGTGTGAAATTACCTGCGAAGCGGAAAGCACGGACGGACAGAGTCTGCTTCTCTTCACCGTCCGCGACAACGGCAAAGGCATGAGTGAAGAGCAGCAGCGGCTGATCTGGTCCGGGCATGACAGCGCGGAGAGGTACAGCTTCGGACTCCAAAATATTCAGGACCGCATCCGCCTTCGGTTCGGAGGGGCTTATGGAATCCTGCTAACCTCTGCGCCGGGCCAGGGCGTAGAAGTGAAGCTGCGCTTGCCGCTGCTTAAGCAGACGAACCAACAGGAAGAGGGGACAGTCAGACTATGAGCACAGCACCGGTAGCCCGCGTCCTGATTGTGGATGACGAATATTATTTCAGGCAGCTGCTGATCCGTCTGGTGGATTGGGAAGCCGCCGGGTTCGAGGTGGCTGCAGAAGCCGATGACGGCTCAGCCGCGCTACAGATCATCGGGGAGCAGCATATCGATCTCATCATTACGGATATTGAGATGCCGAATATGAACGGGCTTGAATTCATTGGGGAGGTCCGTAAGCTGAATTCGGCAGCCAAGCTGATTTTCATCACCAGCTACGATAATTTCTCTTATGCACAGCAGGCTATCTCGCTTGGAGCGGACCATTATCTGCTGAAGCCCGTCGATGAGGATGCTGTCGAACAGGCCCTACGCACGATCCGGACGCAGCTGACAGAGAAGTGGGAGGCAGAGCGCTACATCAACCGGCTCAGAATCAAAGCCGGAGATGTGCAGGAGCCGCAGGCAGGCGATGCCCGTGCTCAGAAGCGGAAGAGCAGCGGCACTGCCTTAATCGGCAAGACTATTGCCTATGTGACGGCACATTATGCCGAGGATACATTGTCACTCCAGAGTACGGCCAGCGCTCTGTTTGTGAACCCTAGCTATTTAAGCCATGCGTTTAAGAAGGAGACCGGCGAGTCTTTTGTGGAATATGTGACGAACGTCCGTCTTGGCGAGGCTATGAAGCTGCTCAGCCAAGGGGCCTCCGGGGAGGAAGCCCCGGCGCCCAAGATTGCTACGATAGCCCGGCAGGTGGGCTATAAGGACCCGTTCTATTTCAGCAAATGCTTCAAGAAACGTTACGGAATGACCCCGAATACCGTATACAGCGGCTCCTATTCGGATACATAAAGAGCAGCTATACGCAGGGCCCGGTGTTTTGCAGCCGGGCTTTTTCGCTGATTAGATTTTTGCTGAATAAAGTTAACCTTATGTTAAGCTGCCGTTAACATGGGAACGCCCCGTAAATTGAGTGTAAAGTAATCTGACATACCTAAAAATTTTACTGTTAGAACCAATATATCTCCATTCGTACACGGCGGTTCACTTGTTAAGATGATACCTGTAAGTCAAAACCCGAAATATTGAAAGGTGGTCCAACACAAATGTTCGGAAAAAAGCTTGGGGTAGTTGCAGCATCCATCGCGCTTAGCAGTGTAGTGCTTAGTGCTTGCGGAGGAGCCAATGGTAACGAAGGGGCAACTCAGAATCAGGATGCGAAAGCGGCGGAAGGCAAGGAATCTGTCTCCTTATGGATGTTCGATGCAGATCCGATGTACCAGGCTGCTGCCGAGGCTACCGCAGCGGAAGTCGGCGTGGATTTGAATTATGAGTACATACAGGACGAGACCTACAAGACCAAAATCAGTGTTGCGCTGGCTGCCAATGAGCTTCCGGATGTCTTCCAGCAGCATGCCGGGAAGTCCTACCGGACACCTGTACTGCAATCGAAAACGGTTGCCCCGCTGAACGATACCCTGGATTCCACAGGACTTGGCGCGAAATTTCTGGACAACCAGCTGGTGAAGGAGGAAGACGGCAATATCTATTCCGTTCCTTCCAATATCAGTACAACCCTGGTCTTCTACTATAACAAAAAGCTCATGAGCGATCTGGGCGCTACGCCTCCGGCAACCTGGGACGATCTTCAGGCGCTTGTATCCAAGGCTGGTGATAAAGGGATCATCCCTATCGCCCTTGGCGGCAAAGAAAGATGGCAGGGCGATCTGCTGTACAACCTGCTCGTAGCGCGTCAGGACGTTAACGCCTTCGACAATGCGATTAAAGGCGATGCGAAGTTTACGGATGCTCCATTTGTAGATGCAGCTAAGCAGGTAGCCACCCTGGTAAGCAGCAATGCCTTCCAGAAGGGCTTTCTCGGCTCGGCTTATCTGGATGCCCAGGAGCTTTTCAAGAACGATAAGGCTCTGATCTGGATCGACGGCAGCTTCAACTTCGGCGCGCTGTCGAAGGCCATGGGCGATAATCTCGGATATATTGCATTCCCGAAGACTGGTGCAGAGGATGTCTACAGTGCAACGATCGGCTTCCAGAACTCGGCGGCGCCTTACTCCTTGTTCGTGAACAACAGCTCCAAGCACGTGGGCAAAGCCAAGGAATTCGCCATTAAGCTGTCCCTCAAGCTCAATGATGAGTTCGTACGCAAAGGCCTGCCCGGATATGCGGCCAGCGAAGTGAAGTCGGAGTCGCAGAATGAGCAGCTGTCCGCTTATGCTACGGATATCAGCAAAACAGCCAAAACCCAAGCGATGTGGTTCGGCCTGCTGTCGGCAGATACAGGTCAGGAATACCGCGATATGACGCAGCAGCTCTATGGCGGCAATCTGACGCCTGAAGAATACACTGCACAGCTGGAAACATTGCTCCGTTCGGCAGAGTAAGACACGTTTTACAAATATAATAGGGGAAAGGCGATGCAGTCTCTTGGACCGCATCGCTTTTCTGCACTCTGATAGGTGGATAGTGATGGAAAGAGCGCTCTCGGATAAGAAATTAATCGCTTTGTTTCTAGTGCCTGGTTTAACCGTATTTCTGGTCTTCTATTTCGTGCCGATCCTCATGACAGCGTATTACAGCTTCCAGGAGTGGGACGGAATTAACCCTATGGCCTTCGTGGGCCTGGACAATTACACCAAGATGTTCACCGCAGATAAAAGCTTCTGGAAGGCGGTATGGAACAGTGTGGCCTTCCTGCTGACAGGCGTGTTCGTTCAGCTTCCGCTCTCGTTCGGCCTGGCGCTGCTGGTCTCCCGCAAAATGAAGGGACGTAAATGGTTCCGCAATATTTACTTTTTCCCGGTGGTCATGTCAACGACGATGGTCAGTCTGCTGTGGGTCAAAATCTACGATCCGAACATTGGGATGCTGAACACACTGCTGGAAGCCGCTCACCTCGGCAGCTGGGCGCAGGCTTGGCTTGGAGACACCAAGACAGCACTCTTGTCAGTCCTGATCGTAACAACCTGGCATTATGTTGGCTATAACATGCTGATACTGTTCGCCGGTATCCAGGGTATCTCGGAGCAGTACTATGAGGCTGCGAAGCTGGATGGAGCTGTCGGCTGGAAAGCCGTCCGTTATATCACGCTTCCGTTATTATCTGATGTGCTGCGGATCTGTGTCGTGCTCAACGTGATTTATGCGCTTAAGACCTTTGAAAGTGTGTATGTGATGACGAATGGCGGACCGCTGCATTCCACAACCATGATTGCTCTGAAAATGTTCCAGGAAGCGTTCCTGAAGCAGAACTTCGGTTACGGCAGCGCACTTGCTGTGTTCATGGTGCTGGAGTGTCTAATCATCGCCTGGGTGCTCAATAAAGTGCTTACCCGTGAAAAAATTGAATATTAAGGAGGACCGGACATGCTGAAGACTACCAAAAACACAGGCCTCTATCTGCTGATGGGCCTCATTGCCGTCCTCCAGTTGTTCCCGCTCTACTGGCTTGTGGTCAGTGCATTTAAGGATAATTCGGAGATTATCGGCGGAGTGGTCTGGGCGCTCCCCACAGAATGGCGGTTTAGCAATTTCTCAGAGGCCTGGGTAAGCGCCAAGGTGAATCAATACTTTTTCAACAGTGTGTCAGTTACGCTGATTACCCTCTTTTTCGTGCTGCTGTTCGCTTCGATGATGGCTTACGCGCTGACACGGATGAGATTCAAATATAACGGACTGATTCTGTTCATTCTGCTCATGGGGGTCATGGTGCCGATTCATGCTACGCTGATTCCGTTGTTCATGATCCTGAAGAATCTTGGCCTTCTCAGCTCACGGCTGTCGATTATCCTGCCGTACATTGCCGTGAATCTGCCGATTGGCGTCTATATGCTGTCTGCGTTCCTGCGGAGTATGCCGAAGGAGCTGGAGGAAGCCGCGTTTATCGACGGCTGCGGGGTAGTGAAGTCCTTCTTCAAGGTCGTGCTGCCGCTGCTGAAGCCGCCTCTGGCCTCGGTTGCGATCTTCGTGTTCCTCGCCGTGTGGAATGAGCTGCTGATGGCGGCAACCTTCATCCAGAAGGAATCGCTGCGGACGCTGCCGCTCGGGCTGATGAACTTCAGCGGCCAGTACAGCATTAGCTGGGGACCGCTGGCTGCAGCAATGGTAATCTCCACGCTGCCGATTCTGCTCGCTTATGTGCTGTTCAGCGACCAGATGGAGAAGAGTTTCACCGCAGGCGCAATTCTGAAATAAGAGACGAGAAGGGTGAACGAGATGATGGAACCGGCAGCAAGCCGTAACCTGTGCAAGATTGTGATTATCGCTACCTCGGATGTTCATGGCAATCTGTGGGGCTACCGTTATGAAGACGGACTCGATACCGTAAATGATGGGCTCGCCAGAGTAGCCGCTTACGTCCGCGAACTTAGAGAGAGCGGGACCGAGATTCTGCTGATCGATAACGGTGACGTATTCCAGGGGAATATGCTGACTGACGATGTCTACAATAAGCGGCCGGATGACAGGCATCCGGTTGCGGCAGCACTTAATGCCATGGGCTATGCCGCGCTGACGCTGGGCAACCATGAGTTTAACTTCGGCCTTGGCCTGATCGGGCGAATCAAGCAGGAGCTGAACTTCCCGGTGCTCGCTGCGAATGTCTGGGATACGGAAGGCAGGCCGTTTGCAGAGCCGTATGTGATTCTTGAGCAGCACGGCATGCGGATTGCGGTCATCGGACTGACGAATCCCAACGTTCCACGCTGGGATGGAAGTAAGGTAGAGGGCCTACGGTTCGGCCATATGGCCGAGACCGCGCAGGCGATTGCCGCCTCCCTCCGGGCGGAAGGGAAGGCGGACCTGATTGTGATCAGCGCCCATGCGGGCATGGTCGCAGAGTTCGATGAAGAGGGCGGTTCGGATGCTGCCGGACGGATTGCGGAGCTTGTTCCTGAAGCAGATGTACTGCTGGTCGGCCATATGCATATTACCGTGAACCAGCGTATAGGGAATACCGTTATTGGAGGGCCGCGGGACCGGGGGCGGGAAGTTGTACGCTTCGACGTTACACTAGAGCTTGACGGCGGTCAGCCCAAGGTTGTGAGCCGGGAGGTCACGGTGATAGATATGAACGGCTGGAAGCCGGACCCGGAACTCTGCAGTCTGGTTGCCGAGGCGCATGAAGAGACCCTCCGGTTCATCGCTGATGGCGGCGGTGGCCCTTCCATAGAGGGGGAGGGCGGCATTTTGGGTTATGCTGCCGCTAATTTCCAACCTGAAGAGACTGCCGGCCTGCCAGTGGGACGAGTTCAGGATACGGCGGTCATTACCTTGATCCAGCGCGCCATGCTGGAGGCCAGCGGGGCGGATGTTGCCGCTACGAGCCTGTTCAACGACAAGGCGGATCTGAAGCAGGGACCGCTGACGTATGCAGATGTCTACCGCATTTATCCTTTTGACAATGTGCTGTATGTTGTGACCGTCACCGGCAAGGAGCTGAAGGATTATATGGAAGCTTCGGCTGCCCATTTCCGGCAGTGGCAGCCCGGGGATACGAATATCACCGCCGATCCTGAGGTGCCGAGCTACCTCTACGATATGTTCGCCGGGATTAATTATCAGATCGACATCTCGCAGCCGGTAGGCCGGCGGATCATCCACCTGGCCTACCGGGGCAGACCGCTTGCCGATACGGACGAGCTACAGCTTGCCGTCAACAATTATCGTTACAGCAGCCTGTTGAAGGCCTCGGGACTGGTCAGCGCCGTCAAGCACTGGGAGTCGGACTGCAGCGTCCGCGAGATGCTGGTTCATTATATCCGGGACCGCCAGACGGTCATACCGGAGGTAGATCATAACTGGTCAATTACCGGAATGGTTTGAAATAAGAGCAGCCCCTCATTGAATGAATGATCAATGTGGGGCTGCTTCCGGATAAGGTGGAGTGAATTTTATGCACCCCATATTGGTGTGCCCAGGGATTCCAGGGTTTCTACAGCTTCATGAACCGGGAGATTACTCATACCGAATTCATTGTGCACAATATCCTGAATCTCCTGTATGGAATGCAGCTTCATTTGCTCATGGCCCTCCTGATACCGAATGGTGAATGTATCATTTACAAGAGACAGTGAGCGCTGCCGGTCCGGCTGCCACAGATAGACCCGCAGAATGGTGGTGAACAGGCGCTGCGGCTCATTACTCCAATGAATAAGCCGGTGAACTTCGGGCAAGCCTGCGCGTTCATAGGGACGAAATGTCCAGTGATGCTGTTCTTTGCCTGTAATGCCGTGCACCAGATGGAATTTAAGCTTGTTGCCCGGGTCAGGATACCCCATAACTCGGGAGTGGTGAATCGTAAGCTCATGCGGCTGGGAGATATCCAGCGGATAATGGGTGGGATGCCCCAGTGCTACATCCGTATAATAGAGCCGGTCTGCAAGCTTCACTATGGTTGCCAGATGCGAAGCATATTTAATAGGATAAGCGTCATAGCCAAGCTCCTGCAGCAGCTTGCAGAAATAATAATTGCCCGTGTGGCACACGCCGGAGTAATCGAATCTGTACATATGCTCCATGTAGACTTCCTGCGGAGGAAGATAGAACTGCTGTTCCTCAAAGGCCTTAAGATAGTGCAGCTTGGAGATATTCTCAAACGCTAGACGAGTCATCCGTGACCTGACTAAGCGCTGCAGATAATCCAGGCTGGGAGGCTCCGCATCCATGCCGATCCGCTTCAAGTACAACATAGCCCATGCTGAAGGAGTCTCCATTCGTTCATCCCCGCTTATATTTAGCAATGACAAGAGACGCATTCTGTCCGCCCATGCCGAATGAATTGGTGAGGGCCGTCTCTATGTCCGCAGGTTTGGATATATTCGGAGTATAGTTCAGGTCACACTGGGGATCAGGGGTTCTGTGATTGATCGTTGGCGGAATGAACCCGTTGCCCAGGCTAAGTATCGTTACCAGAGTCTCCATGGCCCCGGCGGCTGTCATGAGATGACCATGCATCGATTTGGTGGAGCTGATGTCCAGTTGCCCGGCGAGGGGGCCGAAGACTGCCTTAATCGCTTCAGTCTCATGTTTATCGTTCTTGGGTGTTCCTGTGCCATGTGCGTTAATGTAGCGGATGGCCTCCAGCGGCACTCCGGCATCCTCAATAGCCCGCTCCATGGACAGGATCATTCCCAGAGAAGACTCATGCGGGTCGGTGATGGAATAACCGTCCAGCGAGCTGCCATACCCCCGTATCTCCGCATAGATCGGCGCATGCCGGCTAAGTGCATCCTCCTCACGCTCCAGAAGAAATAGAACAGAACCCTCTCCAATCGTAAAGCCGTTCCTGTTCAGGTCAAACGGGGAGCAATTCTCAGTGCAATCCTCCTTCGTGGGCTCAAGCGCACCGAGCCGGCAGAGGCGGGCCAGCGACATCGGGTCCAACTTGGACGAGACTCCCCCGGTTATCACCGCATCGGCATCCCCGGATCTCAGCATAAGCATGGCGTCGCCAATCGCCTGCGCGGAAGCAGCGCAAGTGCCGAAATTCGCTATACTTGGGCCTCCTATGCCAAAATCACGGGCAGCATGATAAAACATATACGATGGATGATTGGCGAGCAGTGTATCGAGATCCATCGGCTCAGAGGGAGGCTGCCCTTCATTACCATAAACATACAGATAACGGAGATCCTCAGGAGAGGAGGTATTGGGGTCTGTGCCTACAATTAAGCTGATGCGTTCGGGAGCATAGAACCTTCCCGGACCGCCGGTTTCCAGAAGCTCCTTCACGCAGGAGTAGAATAGCTTGAAAATAATATTGCCGGCAACAGGGTACTGCACCCGGTCCAGCCCCGAATCGTCAATCATAGCTGCATGTTTAACAGGCAGGTTCCCCACCTGATACCGTTCAATCGGCCTGATTCCTGAATGACCCGCCTTCAGATTTGTGACAATGGATTCCAGTTGGTTGCCCAGAGGGGTAATCGCGCTTATTCCAGTTACTACAATTCTGCTTCTCATCGCGAGTGATTGTCCCCTTTCTCAAGAATGATAGCGCTGTAGGCCCCGCCCGGTCCTGCACTGTTCACGACAGTCCGTTCAATAGCCATGGCCGCATTCTCCTGGCGGACCCATTCAATGCGGCTGTCAGAGGGCGCGGATGTGTGGTTCAGCGGCACAGCGGTTTGCCTGATCATCGATTGCACAGCAAGTATCACGTCCAACAGACCGGATACGGGGCCGAGATACCCAAGATACCCCTTCAACGCAGCAGCACTTATGCTAGAGCCATTCCACACGGCAGAGATGCCCTCAAGCTCACCTTCATCCCAAGCGGCAACAGACGGTGCGTTGCACATCATCAGATCAATGTCATCCGGGGCAAGCTTGGCACGCTCCAGCGCCAGATCCAGAGTTTTGGTGAAGCCTGTCCCCGACAATCCAAAGTAAGTCTCACCAGGAACGGTCAGGCTGGCCCCGCCTTGGATTTTGGCAAGAACAGGGCGCCCATTTCTTAGAGCAACATCTTCCCTTTCCAGGAAAATCGCACCCGCGCCTTCACTCATAAGCGTGCCGGATGATTGCGGACTGAAGGGGGTGACCAGCTTTTCAGGATTTTCCGGTGAAGCCGTGCTTCTGACGAGTCCGGTTTCAAGCCACCACCTGAATTCATGGGCGCTGAAGGGGCTGAAGGAGGCGGATACCATGGCTTGCTCTATTCTTCCGGTTTCGATGGCCCTAGCCGCAGACAGGAGGGCTGTTACGCCTCCGCAGTCGCTATTACAATACAAGTTGCCGGGACCGTGCGCTCCGGTGGTTTTGGCCATGAAGTGTGAGGGGACCGTGGTTAATTGCTTCACGCCGCTTAAGGGCGGAATCCGGTGCAAGTTATCCCCCAGCCGTGAAAAATCCATGTCTCCATCCCCGCTGCTGCAGATCGAACGAAAGATCTGCAGCGTCTCCGGGTCCAGATTCACCGGATGATTAGCCACATATACCGCACAGTTCATAGCATTATTCTCCAGACTTGCCATCAATCCATAGTCATTCAGCATCTGATAGGCGGCCTTCATCTGCAGCTTGTTGTATCTCAGCATCATGTTAGAGCCGGAAATGCCCAGGTCTCTGATACTGAAATTCGGAATTTCACCTCCAATGGAGCATCTGCAGGGGGATGCATCGAATAGGCTAATGGCGCTATAGGCTGTTTTACCTTGAAGCATGGCTTCATGGATCTCCCCGGGCGTTTGGCCCAGAGGAGTAACGCAGCCCATGCCGGTTATAACAACGGATGGTTTCATGGGATTATACAACTCCTGTCGTTGCTGTGTGGGGTTCGGGTAGCCAGTACCGTTCATACCAGTCTACGGTTTGCCTGATTCCTTCCTCCAGCGGAGTATCTGCTGACCAATGAAGAATCGCCTTGGCCCGCTCAGGGGAGAGATGCTGGTGCAGAATTTCCCTGCCGTTCTGAACTTCATAGTGCGGTTCAATATAATCCAGATTCATTGTGTGCTGAATAAGTGAGGTAACCTTCTGGATCTCCCACAGCTTGCCGGTCCCGAAGTTAAATACATGCTCTCCAGCCTGATGTCCTTCATAATGGTACATAGCCATGTAAGCCTGGACCAAATCCTTGATGTAGAGGAAGTCCCGCATATAGGTTCCGTCTGAAGAGATTCGGATGACAGGCTGAAGCTTGCCGTATAGCCGCTGTATGGTCCCGGGAACAAGCCTGCGGAAGTTCAGATCGCCTCCTCCGTAAATATTGCCAAAGCGTCCGATCACGATAGGCAGGCTGAAGCTGTGTCTGTAGCTCTGGGAGATCAGATCGGAACAGGATTTCGAGGCGTCGTAAGGATTCCTGCCCTGAATGGGCATCTCTTCATCATAGGGGAGAATGGGGCTGTCACCGTATACTTTGTCACTGGAGGCAATGATGATTTTGGAGATCTGGTCCTTGTGAATCCGGCAGACCTCCAGCAGATTGTAAGTGCCCTTCACATTGGTCTCGAACGTCTGCCAGGGGATCTGGTATGCCAAATCCTGCATGGATACGGCAGCCAGATGAAAGACGGTGTTAATTCTTTCGTCCGTGATAGCGCGTTCAATTAAGTGGTAGTCGGCAATTGAACCATAATAACAGCGGATTTCCTTGTCCAGCCCCATTTTGGCAAACGGGCTTCGCGGGTTGAGCTCACTCAGGATAGAGGTTAGTTCAGCACCTTGTTCAAGCAAATGTTGAGTGAGCCATGTTCCTACGAATCCTGATGCACCTGTAACCAGCGCACGGCAGTCCGATAAAGCGCCCTTCATTGACATAACCTCCCACAAATCGACTGATAGACTACTAGGATAATACATCCATTTTTGCCGATAATAACTCACTATGAAAATAATTTCAATAGTAAATGACACTATCTTTAACTCTTTTACCGCCAAAAAAATCATTGCTATTAATAGAAATATATGTATACAATAACAAAGAAATCTATTCTTCGCGGAGGTGCGTTATGGATCAAACCATTTACAGCAAAGTGAAAAAATTGTTGCAGGATGTACTTGATCTGCCAGAGGCTCAAATCATGCCGAATACTTATCTTTACAGAGATTTAAATCTGGAAAGTGCTGAGACGCTGGAGCTAACGTTCATGCTTGAACAGGAATTCAATATCAAGATCGACAATCAGGAGTTCTGGAATTTGCCCAATGTGATTGCCAACCGGGGAATGTTCAGCAATAGCCGGCTGTCTCCGGAAGCCGTGTCTTCTGTACGGCAATATTTCACTGTATCGGATGAGGACCTCTCAGCCCTCGCCAGTCCCTATGATCTGTTCAATTATCTGACCGTAGAGAATATGGTAGATTTCGTATCCGCCAAGTTAGAGAAGTCGGAGAATAGGGTGTGACCGGTCGTGAAGATTGATTTCTCGGGAAAAGTGGTCATTATTACCGGAGGAAGCAGAGGCATCGGGCGGGGACTGGTTACGCATTTCGCACGGGCTAACGCGACCGTATACTTCACCTATTTATCCAGTGAAGATCAGGCAGCAGCAGTTGTACAAGAGTGCAGGGAGCAATACGGGGCGGATGTCACCGGACTGAGAGTGGACGGGAGATCTAAGTCTGAGGTGGAGAGCTTTATGGATACGGTCTGGAATGATCATAAGCGCATAGATGTTGTAGTTAATAATGCTGCCTGGATTCCAAGAGGCCTGTTTCTGCAAATGAGCGAGCAGGATTGGAGCGAGGGAATCAGCGCCAACCTGAATTCTGTCATTGCCTTCTGCTCTTCAGCTATCAAATATATGATCCTGAATAAATCGGGATCGATCATAAATATTTCATCCCGCTCGGCACTGCAGCCCGGGCGGGGACAAGCGGTATACACAGCAACTAAAGGTGCGGTTGAATCGCTAACGAAGGTACTGGCGCTGGAATACGGTTCGTATAACATCCGCGTTAACACTATTGCGCCTGGACTAATCGAAACCGATGTCGTAAATACGATGCAAACCGGGGTCAAGAAAAAGATTCTGGAGCGCACGCCCCTGGGAAGAAACGGCACCGTAGACGATGTCAGTCATGCAGCGCTGTTCCTGGCCAGTGATTATGCCTCATATATTACAGGCACCCAATTGCCGGTGACCGGAGGAAGACATTTGGATTAACTTTGGCGGGTAAGGGATGTGAAGCTGCTTGCGGTATATGCAATTGGTATCTTTTACAAGAGTGGGCCCCATGGAGGCAGAGTCCTGCCAGGTTCTACAGCCCCGTGAGGATGTCTTTGAAGCGGAATGGGATACAGGATTGACGGTGCCTTTCTATGTTCTGCTTGAGTCCGTATTCCAGACTGCAGGCAGGCTTGCGCGTGAAGTGACCCATAACCGGCATGGGGCCGGAATTGTAAGCTTTAGTAATTTTGTGTTTGCCAGGCCTGTTTTTCAGGATGAACAAGTCACCTATTATGCCAAGCTATTATCGGTCAATGAGGAGAAGCGCAGCTTCTTCTTCCGGATTACTATTTCCGCAGAAGGACAGTTGATTGTGCCTGACGGGAGATTAATCACGAAGCAGGAGGATGTAATCTCAACTCATAGCTTGAATAACAACATAAGGCTGTCTGCAGAAGACGGAATGAACCTGCTCAGATTGAAGAGGGGGGACGAACGTGTGGATCTGGATTTTTAATATTGTGATGATGTCATTATTTCTGGTGCCGGGATTTCTTGCTGTTTATTTTATACTGGAGAGGCAGCGCTCCCGCCGGACAATAGCCGCAGAGCCGCCTTATCATCCTAAGGTTACCGTGCTGCTTCCCTTTCGCGGGCTGGACTATAACTTCGAATCCACCCTGCGAAGTCTTGCCAGCCAGCAGTATGCCGGGAACTATGAAGTGCTCGCGGTGACTTCGGAGGAGAACGGAAGAGGGGAGGAACTGGTTCATCAATATGCGGCGCAATCACCACTGATTCATCTGGTGAAGGCATCTCATTCCGAGGTCTCCCGGCACCGGAGCGATAAGGTGAATAATCTGTTAACCGGCATAGCGCATGCATCCAAGGATACCGAAATCTATGTATTTATTGATTCGGATATCGTGCCCCAGAGGACCTGGATTGAACAAATGGTACAGCCATTGCAGTCCGATCATGTCGGCCTCACCAGCGGCAGTGCATGGATCGTATCCAAGAGCAAGAGTGTGCTGGCCCTGGCGGCAAGATACTGGGATTTCCTGGCGACTACCATGATTACGTTTCCCGTGACCTGTTTTGCCAGAGGTTTTTCTTTTGGGATACGCAAAAATGTGTTTGAACAGATCGGGATGAAATCCATCTGGTCAGAGGCCTTTCATGATAACTTCACCATTTCGGATGTAGTAAGGAGAGCAGGATTCCGCATCCAATACGTACCCGATTGCTTAGTACCGGAGCATTTCGATATCCAAGGCTTCGCTTGGGTGAAATGGGTGAAGCGCCAGGCCTTGAACACGAAGGTAAATTACAAGCGGTTATGGGCGTTTGGCTTCTTCCTGGTGACGATGCCGCGGTTATTGGGGGCAATTATGTTCCTGGTTGCCCTCGGGTTCAGAATAACAGGGAATGTCCCTTCCTTGCTGTACATCTTCTTGTACTGGCCGTTGTTGCATATAGCAGGGGCCACTCTTGTTGTGGCCGCCGTATCCCGGGACGCTTCGCAGATTCAGGATTATCGCCCGTCGTTTATCCGAATAGCCGTGCTGGTGCTCGCTTCATTTGTATCTGTGGTGTATTGCATAAGCTCGCTGTGGGCCGTGATTTCCAACAAAATGGAATGGAGAAACCTCGTCTATCATCAAAAAACACCGTTTACTACCGTCGTAACGGGAGAAAAGGGGAGGAAGCAGGATGCTGGACAATGAGGCCTATTCGGTGATCCGTCGACGGATATATTTCAAGGACACCGACGCCGGCGGGGTGGTCTATTTCGGTAACGCCTGTGAGTTTATTGAAGCCGGTTGTACCGAATGGTTTCGGACACATGCCCTTTCCCTGAAAGAAATTCTTGATCAATACCAACTTTTTTTTGTGATGAAAAAAGTTGAAATTGATTTTCTGCACCCGGTCTACTATGACGAATGCATAGAGATTCGAACGTCCGTTAAGCGTATCATGCATTATTGGATTGATTTCCACACCGAAATCTGGGTGGATCAGGATAAGCGTTATACTGCGGAGAACCGGATGGTTCCGGTCAATCTATTGACCAAAGCACCTGCTCCCATTCCTGAGAAAATATACTCTGCTGTCCAAGGAGCATGCAGAATATGAGATACATTTTTATGGATGAAATCACTGCTCTGACGGCTGACTCTATTTCCGGGAAGAAGTATGTCTCTTTGAATGAAGATATCTTCCGGGATCACTTTCCCGAACAGCCTGTGCTGCCTGCGGCACTGATTACGGAGTCTATCATTCAATTATCGAGGTTGTTCACATGGATCAACAGCGATTACCGCTGTTCGCTGATCCCCGTAAGCTTTGAACGGCTTAAGTTTTTGCGGATGGTATCGCCGCCGGACATTCTTGGGGTGGAGCTTACCTTTGAGAATACCGGCAGCGAAGGGGACATGAAGGCGCGGGCAAGAGTAATGTGCAGGGAGTCAGAGCTTGTCTGTGAAGGCTCCGTTCTTTTCCGGGAGGTCCCGCTAGATGCGCTTCACAGGGAGGAGCGTTGCCGGTCCCTAACCGGAATTCTAACCCGTAATCTCAGTTCAGGTGGGAGCCGCCCGTAACCAGCAGATCTGCTCCTGTAATGAAGCTTGCCGATTCGCTCCCCAGAAAAGCAGCAGCATGACACACATCCGAAGCGTAGCCCACCCGTTGTAACGGTATCTTGCGGACATCTTCCTCTGTGACCCGTTTCGGCTTCTCGGTGACAATCAGACCGGGGGAGATGGTATTCGCACGGATGCCAAAGGCTCCATATTCAATGCAGAGTGATTTGGTCAGGGAATCGACGGCTTGTTTAGTGGAGGAATAGGCGGCTTGTCCCCGGACCGGGTGATCGGCGCAGACTGTGGATATATTGATGATGCTGCCTGATTTTTGCCGGATCATATATGGGAGTGCGGAGGTACAGTGATGCACCACACCCATCAGATTGGTCTGAAGGGAGGTATTCCATAGCTCTGTTGTGGTGTTGCCGAAATCAGCTCTCCATATAAACGCGGCATTGTTAATCAGAAGATCAATCGCCTGATGCTGCTGCCAGACATCCGAAGTAAATGCCTCAACCTGTAGGTCTGACCCCGCATCGACCTGGACCCCAACCGGTTGCGGACCGTCGACTGAATCGGCGAGGACAGGCTGGAATCGTTCAGCAGAGAGATAAGTATAGTATACCTTAGCTTTCATCGCACTAAATGACTGCACAAGCTGACGGCCGATGCCCCGTGAACCGCCTGTAATCAGGACTACCTTACCGGTATAATCGAAATCCATAATGAACGCCTCCCTGTCTGGTTGTTCTTATCATATGCAATTAGTAGATTTAATGCAATATTATACTATATTATATATTAAAAGGAATTGATGGCGGCGTGTCATCCTTAAAAAATACCAGAATTGTAATGTGTCAGCGGCCTCAGGGCATCCCGCAGCAAGAACATTTTCGGCTGGAGACAGTTGAGGTTCCAGCCCTTTCGGATGGAGAGGTACTTGTAAAGAACAACTATCTGTCGGTGGACCCGTACATGCGCAACCTGATGCGCCGCAGCAAATCCTATATGGATTCCTATCAGATCGGGGAGATTTTTGGCGGGGCGGGTATTGGCGAGGTAGTGGAGAGCCGGTCATCCGGTCTTCGGGCAGGAGAAAGGGTATGGGGCATCCTCGGCTGGCAGGAATATAGCGTACATAAGGCCGGACAATTATTGAAGATGGACCCGGGCGTCCAGCCAGCTACAGCCTATTTGAGTATTCTGGGTACCCCTGGACTGATCGCTTATTTCGGTCTTGCCGACGTATGTAAGCCGCGTGAAGGCGAGACCCTTGTAGTATCCAGCGGGGCAGGGGCCGTCGGCGCAGCCGTTGGCCAAATCGCCAAAAAAATCTACGGCTGCCATGTTGTTGGCATTACCGGCTCGAATGAGAAGGTTCACTATTTGAAAGAGGAATTAGGCTTCGATGAAGCGGTGAATTACCGCTTGGATCACAATCTGCGTATTGAATTGATGAAGACATGTCCTAATGGAATTGATATGTACTTCGATAATGTCGGGGGAGATATATCCGATGCTGTATTCGGTCATATCAATGATTACGCCCGGATCGCGGTCTGCGGCCAAATTGCGCTCTATAATCTCGTCAGACCAGAGGCAGGCTCCCGGATCTTACCGGCTGTTCTTCTTCACAGAGCGATGGTCAAGGGAATTTTGATCGCCGATTATGAAGACCGTCTTTCAGAAGCCAGGCTGGAACTGGGGAGATGGCTTAGGGAAGGGCAGCTGAAATGCTCAGAGACCATTACTGAGGGGCTGGAGAACACTATCGATGCCTTCATTAATTTGTTCAGCGGCACGAATCCGGGCAAACAACTAGTACGGATCTAATCTGGAAAAAGGAAAATAAATCCTATGACAAACATAAACTCTGTAACAGGGACCGTTGACAGCTCGCAGCTTGGACCCGCTCTTATCCATGAGCATATGCGGGTCAGATCCGTCGAAGTCGCGACCCAATTCCCTCATCTATACAACCGCAATGAAGAGCTTCAATTGGCGAAGGAGCAGGTTCTGGCCGCCAGGAATGCAGGGATACAGACCATCTGTGATCCCACCGTCATGGGTCAGGACCGGGATATTGTCTTCATAAGGGAGGTGTCCGAGTGCACAGGGGTAACCATTATTGCAGCGACCGGAATGTATACTTGTCAGGACCTGCCTGAGCCGCTAAGGAGAAAAAATATTGATTACCTCGCGGAGTTATTCATCAGGGATATTGAAGTGGGGATTCAGAATACGGAGATCAAGGCCGGCTTCATTAAATGTGCAACTGATGTTCAGGGCATTACGCCGAATGTGGAGAAGATTATCCGCGCTGCTGCCCGCGCCCATAAGAGAACCGGGGTTCCCATTATGACCCATACCCACGCGGCGTCAAAGAATGGGCTGGACCAATTGGATCTGCTTGAGCAAGAAGGAGTCCCCGCCAGGGCAGTGATTATTGGGCATTCAGGGGACACCCATGACATGGCCTACTTATCTCAATTGCTGAACCGGGAAGCTCTGCTCGGCTTAGACCGGTTTGGACTGTCAATCGGGATGTCATCCCGGGAACGTCCTGACCTGCTGCTGAAGCTGATACAGAGCGGTTATCACAAACAGTTGCTGGTCTCTCATGATTATTGCGGGTCCATTGATTGGTGGGAGCGGGAAGAGGTACGTTCCTTTGCCCCCGATTGGTCTATGACCCATCTGACCCGTGATGTCAGTCCGTATATCATAGATCAAGGGGTGGACCGGGATATTCTAAGCGAGATCATGGTCAACAATGTACGGGAATGGTTTGAACATGCAGCAAAAGGTACCTACTAAATCATAACTGGAGACAGAACGATGAGGATGAATTCCGGTTTTCTCAAAGATATTATCAAAATGCCGAGTTTCGTAGCACTGGTCTTTACCATAACCATGCTGGGACTCAGTGTATCGGCAACCAATCCCTTTTTATCGCTGTATTGTATTCAGGAGGCGGGTATGACTCCTTTGTCGTATGGCATACTGATGTCCATCACCATGGTCTTCGGCCTGTTCATCAGTACGTTCCTTGGCAAAGCCTCCGATACCAGATTCAGCAGAAAAACCATCATTATCTTCACCCTTCTCTCAACATCAGCCGCCTATGTGCTATTCGCCCTGTTCACCAACTATTATGTGCTGCTGGCCGTGTCGGCCCTATTCTTCGGAATATCGTTCGCTTCGTTCCCGCAGGTCTTTGCTTATGCCAGAGACTCCATCTCGAGGTCCAATATCAGTGCTATTAATCAGCCGCTGGCGATGAATATTCTAAGAATGTTATACTCCCTGGGCTGGATTGTGGGGCCGTCGATCGGTTCGGTTTTAGTCAATCAATATAACTTTTTTTATCTTTTTTTGATTGTAGCCGCTACATACATCTTCGTAAGCCTGATTGCCTTCATTTTGTTCCGCAGCCATCCTGTAACCCTAGCTGTTCAGGAAGACAAGCAGCCTGTGCACCTGGGACAATTCATTAAGCAGCCGCAAATTTCCTCTGTACTGGGTACATTTATACTGCTCAGTATTGCTTCTTCGATGAGTACCCTTGTGCTGCCGCTGTTCTTCTCAACCACGATGCATGGGAATTATCAGCAGTTAGGCTGGCTCTATAGCATTACGGCGATTGTTGAACTTCCTTTGATGGTCATTGTCGGAGTGATGTCCAGAAAAATGGGCAAAACCGCGATCATCCTGATCGGCATCATCTCCAATGTCCTGTATTTCCTGGTGTTTGCCCTGGCTCACTCCATTATCCTGCTCTATTTCGCCCAGGTGCTCAGTGCCATTTCAGTGTCCATTATCATGGGCTACGGCATCAGTTATTTTCAGGATCTGCTGCCGGAGGAGCCGGGAACCGCGACCACCCTCTACAGCAACACTTCCAGAATCGGCTCCTCCCTGGGAGGCGTGGTCTCAGGAGCCCTATCGGGAATGTTCGGCTACCGTTCCGTATTCGTGGCCTGTATGTCAATATCGCTGGCGGCGTTGTCCATCTTCGGGCTGGTTAACACATCGAACAGGAGAACCATCCATAAGGAGGCCGGGAAAATATGAAGATAAGTATACTTGTATTGGCGTACAATATTAAAAATCTGGTAGCCGAATGCCTGTTATCACTTAACCGCCAGGTTCAGGTGCCGGAAGGATGCTTCGAGGTCATTTTCGTTGACGACGGTTCAGATGACGGAACGCAAGAGCGGATTACTGCGCTCGACCTTGATTATTCCCTGAAATACGTTTACAAAACACCGGATGCTACAAAGTGCAGATCAGCGGCCAGAAATCTGGGCGTGTCGCAGGCTGGCGGCGACATTTTATTGTTTTTGGACGGTGATCAAGTCGTAGAGCGGGACTTCATCTATCAGCATTGGAAGGTGCACCAGCTCTGCGATGAGCCTGTAGTCGTGATGGGCCTGAGAGACTTTCTGGCTGAGGACAACCGGCTACCGTTCAGCCAAGTGGAAGACAGTAACCGCTCGTCCTTACTCCTGGAACGCAGAGATCCACGCCTGCCGGTCATCCAGCGGTTCTCGGAGAACGCGGGGAATATTGAGAACATCTGGGCTTTGCTCTATAGCTGTAACTTCTCAGTCCCCCGCAACAACTATTCCACAGCCGGAGGATTCGATGAAGATTTTATCGAATGGGGACTTGAAGATTGTGAACTTGGATACCGCTTATATCAGCAAGGTGCCAAATTCATCTTAAACACACAATGTATAGTCTTGCACCAGTATCATCCCACCACTTACGACGAGAAGAAATACCTGGGCTGGTTCACGAATCTTGAATTATTCAAGCAAAAGCATCCCACGCTGGAGGTTGAGCTTCAGAGCATTCTCGGGGATTGGTTCGACCCGGCCCGCCGAAAGCCCTGGAAGGATGCTTTTATCCGGTACGAACTGGCGGTCCGGTCTGTAAAAGGCTTATACAATCAGATGAACAGCTTGTATAAAGTGGCAGTGATTCACGACGACTCCGTTCCTGTGGAAGAGTGGCTCGCGAGAATCACCCGCGCGCTGGAATCACACAACGTCCTGGTGCTTGATTATTCCCGTTCGGACCTGAATCTGCTGATTCAGCTCGTTCCGCGGTCCTATGATCTGCTCTATTACAGACAGCCGTCTGCAGAAAGAGTTATTGAGGTTATGCAATCTGTTGCTGTAAATCTATCCGGGCTGTAGCCGCAGTGCGTCTGCCTGTTCATACTCCGTTCATATTCCCGTCATGAAGAGGACATCTTAATCAAGTAGACTCTATCTATACCGCTAAGACGGATCTACAGAGAGAAGGACAGGAGAAGATGAATATGGCAGATACAATGAATAACCAGCAACCAGGGAAGAAGAGCCGTAAGAAGCGCAAATTATGGTTGAAAATAGTAGGTGGCATTATCGGAGTGCTTGTGCTGTTCATAGGTATCACCTTTATCGTTAACGCCATCAGCACCGGGATCGAGAAGAAGAAGATCGAATCGTACGGACAGTATGTTAATGTAGAAGGCAAAAAGATGAATGTGATGATTCAAGGCAGCGGGGAACAGACCATCGTTCTTCTGCCGGGGCAAGGCACCGCCTCACCTGTGCTTGATTTCAAGCTGCTGATTGACCAATTGACGCCTTCCTACAAAGTCGTGGCCATTGAGCCTTTCGGTTACGGTCTAAGCGATGGGACGGATAAAGAAAGAACAACTGAGAATATCATCAGTGAAATTCATGAGGCTGTGCAGCAGCTGGGTCTGAAGCGTTATGTCCTGATGGGCCACTCCATCACGGGACTTTATGCCGTGTCTTATGTGAATGCATACCCGAATGAAGTTGAAGCTTTTGTAGGGATTGACAGTAGTGTGCCCAATCAGCCCGGCATGGATGTGAAATTGCCGCTGAAGGCCATGAAGTTTGCTAAAGATTCAGGTGTGATGCGGCTGCTAACGAAGCTCAGCGGAGATTCGTTTAAATCGCTTGACTATGATGAGCATACCAAAGAACAGATGAAATTCATCTCTGCCGTGCACGGCAATAATCCAACGTTGATGAATGAGCTTAGCCACCTTGGTTCCAATTTCAAAAACGGCTCAAAGCTGACATACCCGCAGGACCTGCCAGTTCTGCTGTTCGCGCAATCCAATAACGAGCACAACAAACAGTGGATTCCGCTGCATGAGGAGCAGGCAAAGCAGTCTTCACAGGGCAAATTGATCCCGATGGTAGGCTCCCATTACCTGCACCATACGAAGTACAAAGAAATTGCCGAGGAATTCAAGGAATACATGAAGACCGTTCAATTGAAGCAAGCGAAGTAGAACAGAATACTCGAATTACAGCTGCGGTGCCTAACTTGGTGCCGCAGTTTTTTTGTAAGTTAAGCATGAATAATATAATCTTTATAGTTCTGCATCGGGTCCGTATAATAAGGAAGGGAAGGAGAACCGTCCCAAAGCATTAGAAGTAGTATATTCAAGCTAAGTAGGGGGTTAAAGGATTGAATCAGCATGACAAAAGCGCTAATTCACCGAGCCTGTTCCTTAACAGGTTCCTGCAGACAATTCTGTTATCCAGCGTGCTGCTGCAGATCGGGATCTGGGTGCGTAATTTTGCTATTCTGCTGTACGTTGCGGAGAGGACCAACAATGATCCCTACGCCATTTCACTGATCAGCGTTGCTGAATTTGCGCCTATCTTTGTTTTTTCCTTCATTGGAGGGACCTTTGCGGACCGGTGGCGGCCGAAGCGGACGATGATCTGGTGTGATTCCCTGTCTGCGGTATCGGTATTCGCCGTTCTGCTCAGCATTCACTTTGGCTCGTGGGAATCGGTGTATCTGGTCGCGTTCATCTCGGCTATTTTGTCGCAGTTCTCACAGCCTTCAAGTATGCGGTTATTTAAATTCCATGTACCGGAGGAACAGCTGCAGCAGGGGATGGCGCTCTTCCAATCACTGATGGCCATCTTCATGGTCCTCGGACCTATGTTAGGCACTTTCGTATACAGCACCTTCGGCCTTGAGATCTCCATCGCTGTAATGGGCGTGGCTTTTCTGCTGTCTGCACTTGTGCTTATTCGTCTGCCGGAGGATCATATGGAAGCCGGGACAGTTGCCGCGAAGGGGCAATTCCGTAAGGACTTCACCGAGGGCTTCCGGTATGTCTGGCAGAGCCAGGTGCTGCGGATGCTCGGACTTGCGTTTGTACTGGCGGGACTTGCCGTGGGCGCAGCCCAGGCGCTGAATCTGTTCATCGTCACAGAGCGGCTGGGCCGAAGCAAGGAGTTCCTCCAGTACATGCTTATGGTTAACGGTGCAGCCATGCTGATCGGGGGAGGGCTGGTGGCCGCCTTTGCCAAAAAGGTTCCGCCCCAGCTGCTGCTCGCCATGGGGATGCTCGCAGGTGCCGTATGCACCACTATCGTCGGGTTCTCAACAAGCGTTCCGCTTACGCTCACGATCCAGTTCCTGAATGGGCTGATGTTCCCATGCATTCATATCGGGATCAGTACCATGATTCTGAGATGGTCTAATAGCTCGATTGTCGGCCGGGTCAACGGGGTGCTGAATCCGATGTTCGTCGGGATGATGGTGGTGTCCATGTCTTTCGCCGGTGCGCTGAAGAGTGCCTTACCGCTCAGTACCATCTACAGCGGAGCCGGAATTCTGTTCCTCCTGGGCGCAATGATGATGTTGCCGATTATGAAGCAAAAGGCGCCGGATCTGGCACAGCCTGCACAATAAATAAGAAGCAGACAAGTGGAAACGGCATTGCCGCCCTTTTAAAGGACGGTACCGTTTCAGCGAGAAATAGAAGGATAATTTATCGTGTGAAACTTATAAATTCTTATATTTTTGTAAAATGGAGGCCCTGAAGAATGCCGCAAATATTACTGGTTGAGGATGATCAGGCCATTGCAAGAAATCTCGTGCTGCTGCTCCGCTCGGAAGGGTTCACAGTCACTCACGCCACTACGCGGAGTGAATCTGTGGCTATGCTTGGCGGGTATCCGTTTGACCTGGCACTGATCGATATTGCTTTGCCTGACGGGAACGGCTTTACGGTGTACACGGAGATCAAGGCCACAAGGGAGGTGCCTGTCATCTTCCTGACGGCCTCCGGGGATGAGGCAAGTGTCGTTACTGGGCTGAATATGGGGGCGGATGACTATATTACCAAGCCGTTTCGCCCGCGTGAACTGATTGCGCGGATTGGAACGGCGTTGCGGAAGAGCGGACGGACCGGGTCTGCTTTTGACATCTGCGGGCTTCATGTAGATCCGGCAAGCGGTGTTGTAACCCGGCAGGGCAAGGAGGTATACCTCTCAGCCCTGGAATACCGCCTGCTGCTGGTGTTTGTGAACAACCCCGGGAATATTATTACGCGAAGCAGGCTGCTCGACGAATTATGGGACGCAGCGGGCGAATTTGTGAATGACAACACACTGACCGTGTACATCAAGCGCCTGCGGGAGAAGATCGAGAGTGATCCGGCAAGCCCGCAGCTCATTCTGACCGTCCGGGGAACCGGATACCGGCTGGGGTGCAGCGATGCTGCGGAATAAAGAAATCCGGCAATTCACACTGTTGTACTCCATAATGTCCGCTGTAGCGATTATAGTCGGCTTCACCTTACATACGGCAGCGGGATTCCTTGCCACTGGTTGTGCTGTTGCCTTCGGCACAGCATTTTTGCTGTTCACCAGGGCCCGGTACAAGAGCATAGCGCGCATCTCCAATCAGATTGACCGGGTGCTGCATAATGCAGACCATCTGTTCATCGCGGATGCGGAAGAAGGCGAGTTATCCATCTTACATAGCGAGATTACCAAAATGACTCAGCGCATCCGGGACCAGAACCGCGAGCTGATCAAGGAAAAGGGCCATCTTGCGGATTCCCTGGCTGACATCGCCCACCAGCTCCGCACCCCGCTCACCTCAGTGAACCTGATTATGACGCTGCTTGCGAATAGTCCTGCGGAAGAGGAGCGGAAGGCTTTTATACGGGAGACCGAGGAACTGCTGATGCAGATGGATTGGCTGATTACCTCTCTGCTTAAGTTATCCCGCCTGGATGCGGGCATTGTTGTATTTCAACGCGGGCCTATCGCCGTTAACGACCTGCTCTGCACCGCTGTACGTCCGTTCCTGATCCAGATGGAGCTGCGCAATGTAGACTTAAGAATCGATTGCCCCTCAGGAGTAGTGATCCAAGGCGATTCTGCCTGGCTCCCGGAAGCGATCCGGAATATCCTGAAGAATGGTCTGGAAAGTGCAGGGGAGAACGGGAAGATAGAGCTGATCTGCACAGACAATCTGCTGTACACCGAGCTTACGGTGCATGACAACGGCCCGGGCTTCAGCAAGGAAGAAATCCCGCGGCTGTTCGACCGGTACTATCGCGGCAGCAGTCCTAACTATACCGGCTACGGAATCGGTCTCGCGCTCTGCAAGGGGATCATCACCCGGCAGGGAGGGAGTATTACCGCACATAATCACCCGCAGGGCGGTGCGCTCTTCAGGCTTCGTTTCCCTAAGTGACGGATCTCTCACCTGAAAGTCACAGAGATGTAAGCTTGCGGCTCTATGATAGGGAGAAATCAGGTGAAGGGAGAATTGCAGTATGGAGTTTTTGAGAATTGAGAAGCTGAGTAAGATCTACGGGAAAGGAGACAATCGGGTTACGGCGCTGGACGAGGTGTCGCTGACGATTGAGAAGGGGGAGTTCACGGCGATCATTGGCTCCTCCGGCTCCGGCAAATCCACCTTGCTTCATATTATCGGCGGTGTCGATGTGCCGACAAGCGGCCACGTCTATTTGGACGGACAGGATGTGTATGCCCAGAGCAATGACAAGCTGGCTATTTTTCGCAGGCGGCAGGTCGGGCTGATCTACCAGTTCCACAACCTGATTCCTACGCTGGATGTGGTGGAGAACATCACCTTGCCGATCCTGATGGACAAACGCAAGGTCAACGAGGAACGGCTGAACGACTTGCTTGAGCTGCTGGGGCTGACTGACCGGAGAACGCATCTGCCGAATCAGCTCTCGGGCGGACAGCAGCAGCGTGTATCGATCGGACGCGCATTGATGAATGCCCCGGCGGTCATGCTGGCGGATGAACCCACGGGCAGTCTGGACAGCCGGAATGGACATGAGATTATCAATCTGTTGAAATTAAGCAATCAGAAGTACCGGCAGACCCTGCTCATCGTCACGCATGACGAGAATATTGCCCTCCAGGCAGACCGCATTATCGGCATCTCTGACGGCAGGGTTGTGCGGGACGAACGGGTACGGCCATGAATATTTTCAACAAGGTTACCCTCCAGAGCCTGAAAAAAAGCCGCACGCGGACCATCGTAACGATTATCGGAGTCATCCTGTCGACCGCTATGATTACTGCCGTCTCCACCTTCGCCGTGTCCTTGCAGAGCTACATGATCCAGGGTTCCATCGCCAAATACGGCGGCTGGCACATCGGGTTCCCGGCTGTAGATTCCGCCTTCGTGCAGGAACGGGCACACGATCAGGCTGTATCCCGTACAGCATCCTTCGAGAATATCGGCTACGCGGCACTTAGCGGCGGGAAGAACCCGGATAAGCCTTATCTGTTCATTGCTGGCGTAGGTGAAGACGAAGCTGCACCTGGCATCTTGCCTGTCACTCTGGTCTCCGGCCGGATGCCGGATAACAGCAGGGAGATTCTAGTTCCGTCACATCTGGCAGCGAACGGCGGGATCAAGTTCGCTGAGGGCGACACGCTCACACTGGCTGTCGGAGACCGGATGAACGGCAACCAGCGGCTGAACCAGCATGATGCCTATTTTGCGGGAGACCCGTCCGGGAAGAACGCAGAAGCTTTGGTGCCCCGGGCAGAGCGGACCTACAAGGTCGTCGGAATCTGCGCAAGACCTGCTTTTGAGGAATCCGCCGCTCCAGGCTATACTCTGATTACCCGAGCCGATCCGTCAGAACAGGCGGACAGCTTCAGCTTGTATGTTAGCCTGAAGCACCCGCGTGAAGTGAAGGCTTACGCAAACAGCACCGCCGCAGGCCATGCTTACGTCTATAACGATAATGTGCTGCGCTTCATGGGCGTCTCAAGCGATGGATTGCTCACCGCTCTGCTGTACACGGTGGGGGGGATTGTAGCGTTTATCATCGTAACCGGTTCGATCTTCATGATCTACAACGCCTTCACCATCTCCTTGAATGAGCGTACACGCCAGTTCGGCATTCTCTCATCGGTGGGAGCCACAGCGAAGCAGTTGCGTAACTCTGTGCTGTTCGAAGGTCTGTGTATTGGGGTGGCCGGCATACCGGTTGGTATTCTCTTGGGAATAGGCAGCATGGGACTCGTTCTAACGGTTGTATCCAGGAACTTCGGGAATATCCTCTATCCCCATGTCCCTTTAACCTTGCAGGTGTCCATTCCGGCCATTGCTTGTGCAGCGGCGCTGAGCATGATCACGATTCTGATCTCAGCCTATATTCCGGCCAGGAAGGCGGCAGGCACTCCGGTGATGGAGAGTATCCGCCAGACGAACGAGGTCAAGGTTGAAGCCAAGGCCGTGAAGACGTCCGGGTGGGCGCAGCGTATCTACGGTCTCGAAGGCACCCTTGCGCTTAAGAATTTCAAAAGAAACAAGAAACGCTACCGCAGCATTGTGCTGTCGCTCATGTTAAGCGTCGTGCTGTTTATATCGGCCAGCGCTTTTGTCACAGATATGAAACAAATGTCGGAGCAGGCAGTAGCGTTCACCACCTATGATATTGGCTTCGCCACACAATCTATGAAAGACAGTGAAATGCTGGCGCTCTATGACAAGCTCAAAACCTCAGGCGGGGTCTACGAAAGCTCTTACCAGATGCTCATGAAAATGACCGGGATAGCCCGGGCAAGCGAGCTCTCCGATGCTTATTGGGACGAAGAGGGGGGGGCGGGAACAGCGGGGGCAGCAGGAAATGATGGGAAAGCAGGAAATGCAGGTGCTCCTTCGCCGGGCCGGTCGGATGAGCAGGTATCCCTGCCCGTCGATCTGCAGTTTCTGGATGACAGCGCCTATCTGAAGATTCTCGAAGGGCTGGGCTTGTCCGCAGCGGAATATACAGGCTCCAATGCCAAGTTCATCGCCGTTGCCAAATCGATGAGTCCTGCCGACGATAAGCGGCTGAAGCAGGATGACGAGTTCCGTAATTTGTTCAAGCGTTCATCCTCTCCCCTGACCATTGCCCTTGAATCGGAGGGAGGGACGAAGATTAGGCAGGGGCATGACGTAACGGTTACCTTCGTAGAGACCGTACCGCCGGATACCCTCCCGGTTACGGGGAGCCCCGGCGCAAGTGAACCGTTCTTCTTCCGGGTGATCGCTCCTTATTCACTCATCGGCAAGTTTGAAGCGGCGGACAGTCCGCCGGCAGTGAAGGGCCTGACCTTTCGCTCCAAGCATCCGGCACAGTCGGTAGCAGAGATGGAGAAGACCATCCAAGGCGCACAAATTACAGATGAGTATCAGTTGTACAATACCTATGCGATGATGGATGAGAATCGCAATATGATTTTTATCATCAACGTGTTCGCCTATACCTTCATTATCATGATCTCGCTGATTGCGATTGCCAATGTGTTCAACACGATCTCGACGAACATCAAGCTGCGCCGCCGGGAGCTGGCGATGCTCCGCTCTATCGGGATGTCTGACCGCAATTTCCAGCGGATGATGAATTTCGAATGTGCCTTTTATGGCATGCGTGCGCTCTTGTTCGGGCTTCCCATCGGGCTGGTCTTCTCCTGGCTAATCTACCGGGGCATGCTCATCGGCGGCGCGGACCAGATCGGCTATATCTTCCCCTGGGCCAGCATCGGCATCAGCGTGTTCAGCGTGCTCCTGATCGTATTCGTCACCATGCTGTATTCGGTCAGCACAATCAAGCGGGAGAATATCATTGATGCGCTGCGGGATGATATGACTTGATAGCAGATGGCTAGGGGAGCGGCAAACAGTTAGATTTTGTACACTTGCTGATATATGAAAGAATCTTGGGGAGGCAGCAGTTGTATAAACAGCACTTAATTTCACTCATATTTGGAAAAGCGGGAAAAACAGCATGATTAGATGCTGTTTTTCCACTTGCTTAAGTAAATCCGACGGAAAGCGGTAGATTAAGGTGCGTTTTTCTACTTGTTTGTTGAAGAATCAGGGACGATAGGTGATCCCAGGTTTGACCCTGATGGAAGCAATCACCCGCATTTGAATGGGTGAGGATAATAAATAAGCTAGGGGAGGTAACATCTATGCGAAAATATCTCTGGAGATCTGCTATTGTGCTTAGCTTGATCGTATTGCCCGGATGTTCCAGCGCCCGAAACACGCCGTTGTCCGTTCAATCGCCACAGCCGAATAAGGCCAACGCTTACTATGTAGCTATCGATGGGGCTGACAGTAATCAGGGGACCATAGATTCTCCCTGGAAGACGCTTCAGCATGCTGCGGACCTCGCGGTGCCGGGAAGCTATGTCGGGATTGACCTGATCGGGTTTGAGGGAACGGCCGGAGACGAGAGGGTGGATCAGGCTGTATGGGTATGGAAAAAGAAGGAATACCCCGGCTTCGCCTTGTATCAGCGCGGCACGGGGAACGATTCCAGCTCGCAGTTTGCCGATCCGCAGTTCAAGGACGCCGCCCATGAAGATTTCCGGCTGAAACCGGGGTCCCCGTCCGATAAACGCTTAAGTGTGATTCTCCCCGGCAGCCCGCTTCCGGTACTCACCCGGCGTTAAGCCGGAGGCACGCTTGAACATACGGATGAACGAGTTCACATTCTGGTAACCGACCTGAAGCGCGATATCTTGGATGCGCAGGTCGATGTTCATCAGCAGCGCCTTGGCCCGCTCGATGCGCAAGGTGTTAAGATATTCGCTGAAGTTGATACCGGTCTTCTCCTTGAAGATGCTCGAGAGATAGCCGGGGGTCAGATTCAGCTTGTCGGCGACAAGGTTCAGATTAATGTCTTCCCCGTAATGCTTGTCCAGATACTCCAGCACGAAGCTGATGACCGGGTCCCGGGTCTCCGAGCCGCTGCGGATTGCTGCAAGCACCGGAGTCACCAGCTCCCGGAGCCATTCACTATACTGCTGCGTGGAATAGAAGGCGGCGAACGGCTCACCGGACAGTGCCGCAACCAGCCCTATTTCAAGCTCCGGCAGATTCAGCTTCATGACTGTTTTGCTGGTCTGTTCTGCCACCCCCGCAGCAAAAGCCCGGAAATCCTCAGCAGCGGCATCCTTATTCTGCAATTGCTCCAGCTGGCGGTCCAGCCACCCGAACACCGCTTCTTCACTTCCAGACTGCAGCAGGTTATGCAGTTCCTCCCCGTGTGTGACCTTCAGATGAAAGGCCTTGGCCGACGAGGCCCGCGGCTCCACAATAATCTGTGTCTCCCCGTTCAGTCTGCGTTGCTTCAGCAACTCGGACAAGTTATGGTAAGCATCCGTAAACGGAGTCTCCCCCGAATATACCGGGCTGACCGCTATCGTGAGGTAGAGAGAGCGCTCCTCTGCCAGCAGCTCCTGCAGCGTGCCCAGCACTTGAAGAATGCCGCTCTGCGGACCGGGATCGAAGAGCAGCAGCAAGAGCAGATCCTGTTCGGGCTGCAAGGCGACGGTCTCGGATTCCTCTCCGGTGAACAGGCGCTGAATCAGCTGCCATAAGGCCAGCGTATGCTTCTCTGGCTCCTCCGGCGGACGGGTGAAGCTGAGTTTGAAGAGGATGGAGGCATACGGCCGTTCGGAATGCAGCGCATCCTCCAGCTCGCTCAGGCTTGCGCCCAGCGGTATATTTTTCACCTTATGGGTATAAGCATACTGGCGGACCAGCGAATTCTTGTGCGCAAGATCGTTCTGGATGAACCGGTTGTTCTCCATAATTGAGCTTAGGCGGTCGCCGATAATGGCAAACTCCTTGACGCTGCTCACCTTGCCGGGGACGCTGCCGGATTTGCGGTCGAACGCGGCAATCAGGCGCTGGAGCGGCTGGTTCAACCGGTAGCTGAACAGGAGGGAGAACAGAAGGCTGACCAGCACCGCAACAGTGAGCAGAACAGCGAGCAGCACCCGCATGCCGCGCAGCCCGCTCGCAATGGCGGCAACCTCGGTGACTCGGACGTAGGTGAATCCGGTCTGCGCCCCTTTTTGATAGAAATAATAGTTATCCCCGATCCGCTCATGAGCGCTTGTATTCACGGCATACTCTAGAGCTGGCAGCTCCGTCTCTGCGGTGGAGAAGAGCAGACGGTCCTGCGCATCCATTATATAGAAGGGATTCTTCCCGGCATCCCCATACGCCTGCTCCAGCCGCTGCGGATTCAGCATCACAATGCCGTAGACCTCTTCATAAGGAATCGCCTTGATCATGACCGGCATGAGCCGCCCGAGCGGACGCGAGGAATTCATCGTAGTCTCTGTGAAGGAGGCGGCAGGGAGGACCTTCAGATATTGATTGTCCATGGTCTGGCCGCTCCAGAAGTCCGCCGGATACTCCCCGCTGTAATAATATTTGCCAAACATGTCGGCCGCGGTACTTAACCCCTCTTTCTCAAGCACATAGTTCTCCGCCTTGAAGTACAGAATGAAATTCTCAATATGCATAAAAGGATTCCCGTACAGCGTCATCAGATCCGACTTGACCTCACTGAGAATATCATACCGCCGGTTCTCCTTCAGATGGCTGAGAATGCCCAGGTTGGCTGTCCACGTATCCGACTGGGTCAGCGCCAGAATCATATTCTGGGTCAGCCGGAAGTGATTCTCGTATCCCTCCACCGTCTGCTTCAGACTCTGCTCGTTCTGCCGGACTACCTCCTGATAGACCTTCCCGCTAAGATATAGATGAGAGAACAAATTGAATGAAGCCAGCAGCAGGATGACACTCAGGAAGCTGAGCATGAGCTTAACGAACAGGCCGCTAAGGGCAAATTGGCTGGTAAGCGGTCTCTTCATAGGTATTCCCCCTTCAGGTGCAGCCGCTTGGTTATCGTTTTATCCTATCATAGCGGCCCAAAGCTGACACGCACAATATGCACTTTTACCGATTTATATACCGGTACCGGGAAATATGCAGATAGGACGAAAAGTTATATAACATGCTGATAGCGCTTCCCAAAGCAATGCCGCTATAATTCGGAGACAAACCCCGGAACCACAGGGGAAGTAAGCTGACATTCAGTGCGCTGCATCATTAAGAACAAGAGGGGAATGCCTATGGCTCAAACGAATGTAGTACAAGACAACTTGCGAAAGGAAATGAAAAATCCTTACCAGCGTCAAGGGCGTCTGCTGCGGACCTGGAACCATAACAAAACGCTATGGCTGCTGTTCCTGCCGTGCTTGCTGTACTATCTGATTTTCCGGTATGCGCCGATGTTCGGCCTCGTCATTACGTTTAAGGATTATAATCTGTTTAAAGGAATCTGGGCCAGCGATTGGGTGGGGCTGAAGTATTACCGGATGTTTTTTGAGAATCCTGACTTTTGGCCGCTGATGAAGAACACTCTGCTCTTGGGCCTCTACAAGCTGGTGTTCGGTTTCCCTGCTCCGGTGATCCTGGCTATTCTCCTGAATGAAGTCCGTAAGGCTGCGTTCAAAAAATTCGTCCAGACCGTCAGCTATCTGCCGCATTTCATCTCCAACGTCATTGTGGCGAGCATGGTCATTATGTTCCTGTCGCCGACAGGCGGGCTGATTAACAATCTGCTGGGCACCTTCGGGATCGGACCGGTTAACTTCATGAATGAGCCGGGAATGTTCCGGGGGATCTATGTTCTGTCGGAGATCTGGCAGCATATCGGCTGGGAGACCATCATCTATCTGGCGGCATTGACGGCAATTGACCCGCAGCTCTATGAAGCGGCCGATATGGACGGGGCCAGCCGGATGCGCAAAATATGGCATGTCACGTTGCCCGGCATCTCGCCGGCGATTGTCATCACGCTGATTCTGAACATCGGCAAGGTGCTGGAGATTGGCTTCGAGAAGGTGTTCCTGATGCAGAACCCGGCGATCTACGATACGGCCGACATTATCAGCACGTATGTATACCGGGTCGGGATGGAACAGGGGAACTTCAGCTATGGCGCTTCGATCGACCTGTTCATGGGCATCATCAGTCTGATCTTCATCTATAGCGCCAATTACATCAGCCGCCGGGTCAGCGAGACAAGTCTATGGTAGAGAAGAGGTGTGGTGATGAGATCACCGAGAATTTCCTGGTTTAATGTGGTCAGCACGTTCTTTCTGATGATTGTTGTGGTTATTACGCTCTATCCGTTCCTGCATATGCTGGCGGTCTCTCTGAGCAGCGATATCAATGTCATCAAGAACACGGTCTCGTTCTGGCCCAAGGGCTTCAATGTGAAGATGTACGAGCTGGTGCTGGGAGACCCGAAGATCTGGACGGCCTATAAAAACACGCTGATCTACACCGTGCTCGGCACGCTGATCTCGCTGGTGGTTACGTCAACCGGGGCTTACGCGCTCTCCCGCCGGGATATGGCGCTGCGCAAGACCTTCACGATGCTGATCGTCGTTACGATGTTCTTCAGCGGGGGAATGATCCCGACCTTCCTCGTGGTCCGCTCCCTGAATATGGTGGATACCGTATGGGGCATGGTCCTGCCGGGCGCAGTCAGCACCTGGAATCTGATTCTGATGCGCACCTTCTTCTCGGGTATTCCCAAGGAGCTGGAGGAATCGGGACGCATCGACGGGTTAAATGATATCGGGATATTCATGCGCATCATCATTCCACTGTCGAAGGCTTCCTTCGCCACCATTGCTTTATTTTATGCGGTGGGCATGTGGAATAACTTCATCTATCCGCTCCTGTATCTTCGCACCCCGGATTTGTTCCCGCTCCAAGTGCTGCTCCGCAATCTGGTGCTGGCAGGAAGCGCAAGCTCGGGGGATGTGACCGGGATCGGGGGAGACAACCAGGTCGTTGAAGAGTCGCTCAAATATGCAACGATTATGGTCTCTACGCTGCCGATACTCACGGTATATCCGTTTGTTCAGAAGTATTTTGTCAAAGGCGCCATGATCGGTGCAGTGAAGGGCTGAACCGGCCCTGAACCATAACTACTACTTAAGGGAGAGATGAAGAATGAACAAATGGAAGTCTGTAATGCTGCCCCTCGCGGCAGCGGCAATACTGGTGAGCGGCTGCAGCGGGGGCAGTAACAATGCCACTTCGCCTGCGGCTACGGCTGCACCTGGGGGAGAAGCTTCTCCGGCCACTTCGGAAGCGAAGCAGGCCCATACCTTCACCGCACTGCTGGACAACAATGCCACCTTCCCTTATTCCAAGGACTGGCCGGTCTGGGGCTGGATCAAAGATCAGACCGGCGTCACGCTGGAGGTGCAGACCCCTTCCGGGAAGCTGGCTGAAGCGCTGAATCTCGCGGTGGCCTCCAATGCGCTGCCCGATCTGATGTATATGCCCAACCGCAAGGAATCGAACAAATTCGGCCAGCAAGGCGCACTCGTAGACCTGATGGAATACATGGACAAGCTGCCGAATCTGACCGCCTGGATGAAGCAATACCCGGATGAAGCGAAGGCCGCCCTCTCCGCTGACGGCAAAATGTATATGTTCCCGAACCAGGGCTTCGGGGAGACGAACCGCATGATCTGGATGTACCGCCAGGATGTTTTTGAGAAGGAGGGCATTCAGGCTCCCAAGACTTATGATGAGCTGCATACGGCCCTGAAGACACTCAAGACGAAATACCCGGACAGCTACCCGCTGTCGCTCCGCTACGGTCAGATCCCGGATGAGATGAACACGAATATGACGGTCAACTATGGAACGGGCGAAGGGGCTTACTACGATTTCGATGCCAAAGAATGGCGCTACGGTCCGACAGAGGACAGCTACAAGGAAATGGTCGGCATGTGGAAGCAGTTCTACGATGAAGGGCTGATTCCGCCGGACTTCCTCTCACTGCAGACCAAGCAGTGGCAGGACATGGTGTCTACCGGCAAGTCTTTTGTAACTGTGGATTATATCAGCCGGGTGGACTTCTTCAATAATGCAATGCGCAAGGAGAATCCTGAATTCAATATGCAGTTCATGGCTCCTCCCGCAGGGCTTGAGGGCGGCAAGCAGCTCAATCCTTACTTCCATTACATGGAAGGAGGCCTGACGGTTGCTTCGACCTCCAAAAATATTGAAGATATCATGAGTTATATGGACTTTTTCTATTCGGAAGACGGCCGCACGCTCAGCAGCTGGGGTGTGGAAGGTGAGACCTATGTGAAGGAAGGCGATGCGATCAAGTTCAAGCCGGAATTCACCGATGTGATAGAAATGCGGAAACAGACAGGACTTCAGACCAGCGGAACGTATACGTGGATTGACTTCAACGCCCATCTGTCCCTGTTCTCGGACGACCTGAAGCACGCCTATGAAGAAGCTGTCAAATATGATCCGGCCAACATGCAGCCGCGTCCTGCCTTCACGGAGAAGGAGAATGAAGTCATCTCGATCACCGGACAGGCAATCAAGAAGCACCGCGATGAGAGCTTCGCCAAATTCGTTACAGGCTCCCGCAAACTGGCGGACTGGGATAAATATGTTGAGGAGATCAACAATCTGGGCGTAGACAAGCTGCTGGCAACGTACAAGGAAGCGTATGACCGTGTTCAGAACATTCAATTAAGCAGCAACTAATTGCAGGAAGAACCGCAGAAGCACAGGCATGGCAATCAGGGTATTCGCTTGACCATTATAAGGAGGCGCCGCTTATGAAGCAATGGCTGCAGGGCTCTGGTAAACGGTTTGGATGGGTGTTATCTGTGATCGGTCTAATGATTGTGATAATGGCAGTTCCGGGCACCGCCCAGGCCGCAGGCACCATTACACTGGATGAACCGCCCGGGGGATATGGTTCCTCCGGCGGGCAGGTTGAGGTCAGTGGAACCTATACCGGACTATATGATGTCCGGTTGTATGTGAACGGGACAGCCCAGTTCGAGGTATTGCTGGATGACCCGGACGGGGATGACAGCGGCAGCTGGTCTTATACGCTAGACAGCTCCCGTTACAACGGTCCGGTGGAGCTGGTGGCACGCGGGCTGGATACCACTACCCGCTACGGGGTGTGGAGTCCGTCCGTCACCCTTGAGGTGAACAACCCCGCAGGTGTTGCGCCAGTGGTGACCATTACGGGTCCGGATGAAGGGGTTGCCGTGACCGGACAGGTAGCGGTCACCGTTCAGGCAGAATCGGCTGCGCCGGTCTCGGCCGTGCAGGTCCGGGTGAACCGGGGACCGTGGCAGCAGACCGCCTATAATGGCACGGAATATGTATATACCTGGAATACGGCGGGGATCGGTGACCACACGATCAGCCTGGAGGCCAGAGCGACGAATGCTCCCGGACGCTACGGCTACAGCCCAACCGTCTATGCACAGGTCGGTGCAGGCACGCATGAACCGTCGATTCCCTCGCCGGATCAGGACCGGGCCATGTGGATTTGGGAGCCGGAGAGCTATAAGCTGCTGCTGAATCCAGGCTCGCGGGAGGTACTGGAGTCCTTCGTTACGGACACCGCAACCTTCGGATCAGAGCCGGTGACGACCCTGTATCTGGCCGTGGGCAACTACTCCGGCTACCGGGCGCTAGAGGAGCAGGAAGACGAGCTGCGCTCCTTCATGCGCTGGGCACATGAGCGGAACTTAAGCGTCCATGCCCTTGTGGCGGGCGGAACCTCCCCGGCTTACATGGGCGCATATGAGCGCTATCATAGTCATGCCGTCCGGGAGATTGAGCAGATTATCAATTACAATCTTGCAGCGGCCGAAGATGAGAAGTTCGATGGAATCAATGTGGACATCGAGCCGTATATATCCCCGGATTTCAAAGATCCAAGCAAATTCCTGCAAAAGGAGTACCTGGATGGCCTGCGTAAAATGATTGACCGGCGCGATACGGCCGGTATCCGGCTGCCCTTCGGCCCGGCTGTGCCTAAATGGTATGACTCCTCCGAGCAGGGAGCGAATATCCAGTGGAACGGCACAACGAAGTGGCTGTCCGAGCATATCCAGGACATCTCCGATTATATCTCGATCATGGATTACCGGGATTCCGCAGATGGAACGGCCGGTATCATTGCCGGGGCTGCCGGTGAGCTGGCCTATGCCGAGGCCATCGGTAAGCCGAATTCTGTAGTCATCGGGGTGGAGACGCTGGATATTGCAAACAGCGGCGACCCGGAGACGATCACCTTCCAGGAGGAAGGACGCAGCCATATGGAAGCCGAGCTGGACAAAGTCTATGCCGCTTCCGGGCTGAGCAGCGCCTTCGGGGGGATCGCTGTCCATCACTATGATTCCTACAGGGCATTGCCTTCGTATTGGGGACCCGGCGGTGTATTCTGGACAGCGCCGGAAGATCATGAAGCACCGTCTGCACCTGCGGGTACGCCAACCGCTGTTGCCAGTGACTATCAGAGCATCCGGCTGAATTACGGAATGGCTACTGACAACTTAGAGGTAGGCCGCTACATCATCTACCGCAGCACAGTCCCCGGCTTCACGCCCACCTCTGCGGATATCGCCGGACTTGCCCGGGGCCTGAATTATCAGGACAAGGGACTGCTCCCGGAGACGACTTATTATTACCGTGTTGCCGCCCGCGATCTGGCGGGCAATATCGGGCCGTTCTCAAGTGTTGTGTCTGCGGTCACCGGCAGCACGGCGCTTAAACCGATGATTGTGACGGATATGCAGCTCGCATATAACGGTACTGCGGCTTCCGCTACCATGAAAGTACGCGACTATGCTACCGGGGCGGTCCTCACAGGGGCAGCGGTAGAAGGGCGGTTCACCTATTCGGCAGGCCGCTATGCAGCGGCTGTCACAGGAGCAGATGGGTATGCCGCCTTCACTTCGGAGGCTATTCCGTCGGGGCGTCAAGCCGGATTCGAGCCGAGAAGAGTGCAGTCAGCCGGTTACTATTATGCCAGCGCCCATGACCTGCCGCACACCACGGCGCTGCTGCCACATGGCGGGCTTAGCGGACTAACGCTGTCGGCAGGCAGCTGGGACAAGCCTTTTGCTGCGGGTGACAAGGCCTATACCGTAACTGTCAACAGAAATGTAAATTCGCTGCAGGTCACCCCGGTTACCGCCAAGGCCTCGGATGCGGTGCTTGTAAATGGAATGCCAGTGGCATCGGGAGCAGCCGCGTCCGTTACGATTGGTTCAGAGCCTGCGGATGTGTCGGTCCTGGTGTACCACGAAGATGGAACCGCAGATCTCTATCTGCTGAATATCGAGAGAAGTGCTCCGGCAGATCCGGTGATCCCGGTGACCATGGATGCCTATGTCCATGAACTTCAGCCTTCGACTAATATTGGGCAGGAGCCTGTGCTGGAGATCGCCGATCTTCCAAATGCACAGGGCGGAGGAGACCGTATCGCCTTCATGAAGGCGGAACTGAATCTCTCTGGAACGGCGGTGCAGTCCGTAACGCTGAACGTGTATGTAACCGCTGCCCCGGCTGCTCCGGTTACACTTGCACTAAAGGGCTACGCCGGAGCGCAGTGGACCGAGAGCGGCATCACCTGGAATAACCGGCCCGTCAGCGGCGGAACGAATCTCGGAACGGTCCGGGTCACCGGGGCCGGGTGGTACAGCATCGATATTACAGCTTACGTTGGTGCCGCCGCAGCCGCTGGACTGCAGCACACCTTCCAGTGGAGCGACCCTAATACTACGGGAATCGTTGTAACGCTGGCCAGTTCTGAGAATTCGGATAACAAGCCATATTTGTTGGTCGATAGCGGAATATAACAGAGAGGGGGCGGTTATTCCGCCCCTCTTAGGAGGAGAGGGTTCATCATGGAAGAGTTGTTGATTCCGGCGGCAGAGCATCAGGCGGAGCGTATGCGCGTGCAGGTGTACAACCAGCGCAGCCAGATGGGAGCGGCGGCAGCGGCAGCGGTCGGGCAGAGCATCAGAGACTTGCAGGGGAAGTCCCAGGCTCCGGTCCGCATCGTATTTGCCGCGGCCCCGTCACAGAATGAGCTGTATGAGGGACTGGTAAGGGAGCAGAGGATTGACTGGTCCCGGGTGCACGCTTTTCATATGGATGAATATATCGGTCTTCCGGCAGAAGCACCCCAGCGCTTCGGGAACTACTTGCAGGAACGGCTGTTCCGCAGAGTCAATCCCGGACGGATCGAGCTGCTCGGACGGACGGGCAATATTGAAGAGGAGCGCCGGAGATACGCGGCGCTGCTGAATGAAGCGCCCATTGATATCGTCTGCCTCGGCATCGGAGAGAACGGGCATATTGCGTTCAATGATCCGCCTGTAGCTGATTTCGCCGATCAACTCGCTGTTAAAGCGGTCGAATTGGACGAAGCCTGCCGGACACAGCAGGTGAACGACGGCTGCTTCGCCACGCTTGACGATGTCCCTACCCATGCGCTGACACTGACCGTGCCTGCCTTGATGGCAGGTCACCAACTGTTTGCTATTGTTCCCGGCAAGGCTAAGCAGGCCGCGCTTCAAGCTGCACTTCATGGCCCGCTCAGTACCGCGTGTCCGGCGAGCGTACTGCGGACCCATCCCGCCATTATGCTGTTCACGGACCGGGATGCCTTCGGCTTATGAACGGTGTAATCTCGGGAAGACATTACAGAACCGGCCTGCCGCTTGAGGTCCACGTTAGCGATGGCATCATCGAAGCGGTTCATACGCTGGCCGAGAGTCCGCATATGGCCGATTGGCCCTGGCTTGCGCCGGGGCTGGTCGATTTGCAGGTGAACGGCGGCTGGGGGCTGGACTTCAACACGCTGCCGCTTAAGCCGGAGACCGTGGCTGGACTCTCGCGCCGACTGCTGGCCCGGGGAGTCACCTCGTATTGCCCGACCCTGATAACCAATGGGCCGGACCAGCTTACCCAGGCGGCGTCCGCGATTGCTGAAGCCGTGCGTACACAGCCGGATATCAGCGGGCTGATTGCAGGCATACATCTGGAAGGACCCTTCCTGTCGCCGGAGGATGGTCCGCGCGGTGCGCACCCCTTGGAGCATATTTGCCCGCCCGACTGGGAGGCCTTCTGCCGCTGGCAGGAAGCAGCGGAGGGACTGATCCGGATCATTACTGTCTCCCCCGAATGGACGGGTGCCGCAGCATTCATCTCCCGGTGCAGCGCCTCCGGCGTCCGGGTCTCCATCGGACACACGGCCGCGTCGCCGGAGCAGATCCGGGAAGCGGTGGCCGCAGGCGCGGTGATGTCTACTCATCTGGGCAACGGCACACATCTCACGCTCCCTCGCCATCCCCATTATCTGTGGGAGCAGCTGGCTGCCGATGAGCTGTATGGCGGCATGATTGCCGACGGCTGCCATCTGCCGGATACGCTGCTGAAGGTGATTCTGCGGGTGAAGCAGAAGAGGGCGATTCTGGTCAGCGATGCCGTCTCGCTTAGCGGCATGGCGCCGGGTGCTTACCGGCTGCATATCGGCGGCGACGTAGTACTGACGCCGGAAGGGCGGCTGCATCTGGCCGGCCATCCACGGCTGCTGGCCGGATCGGCTATGATGCTGGCGGACCAGGTGGCTTACCTGGCCCGGGCCGGGCTGGCGCCACTGGAGGACGCAATCGACTGCGCCTCGCTTCACCCGGCCAGGCTGCTGGGCCTTCGGCAGGCTGCCGGACTTACCGCAGGTAGGCCAGCAGATCTGATCGGCTTCCGCAAGGACAGCGGAGCCATGGAGATCCAAGCGGTATGGAAAAACGGCCGGATTACAGCGGCCGATAAGGATTAGCCGGCGCTGTAGCCCAATATGATCGAAAAATCGATCACATTCGGGACGGGAGCGGCGCGTGAGCCAAATGTAATCGAAATACCGATTACATTCGGACCGGGGACGGCGCGTGAGCCAAATGTAATCGAAAAACCGATTACATTCGGACCGGGGACGGCGCGCTGGCCAAATGTAATCGAAAAACCGATTACATTCGGACCGGGGACGGCGCGTGAGCCAAATGTAATCGAAAAACCGATTACATTCGGACCGGAGACGGCGCGCTGGCCAATTGTAATCGAAATACCGATTACATTCGGACCGGGGACGGCGCGCTGGCCAATTGTAATCGAAAAACCGATTACATTCGGACCGGAGCGGCGCGTGAGCCAAATGTAATCGAAAAACCGATTACATTCGGACCGGGGACGGCGCGCTGGCCAAATGTAATCGAAAAACCGATTACATTCGGACCGAGGACGGCGCGTGAGCCAAATGTAATCGAAAAACCGATTACATTCGGACCGAGGACGGCGCGCTGGCCAAATGTAATCGAAATACCGATTACATTCGGACCGAGGACGGCGCGTGAGCCAAATGTAATCGAAAAACCGATTACATTCGGACCGAGGACGGCGCGTGAGCCAAATGTAATCGAAAAACCGATTACATTCGGACCGGGGACGGCGCGCTGGCCAAATGTAATCGAAAAACCGATTACATTCGGACCGAGGATGGCGCGCTGGCCAAATGTAATCGAAAACCCGATTACATTCGGACCGGGGACGGCGCGTTGACCAAATGTAGTCGAAAAACCGATTACATTTGGAACGGGGGCGGCGCGTAGAGCAATGTAGTTGAAAACCTGAAGTTGTAAGAGGAGGAGAGTGCAATGCTAAACTTGATACCCGAGCCGAAGCAGGTGAGGATTACAGACAAGAAGCCATGGCGGTCAGGCGGGGAGGTCCGTCTGCAACTGGCTATGGAAGTGGAAGACCCCCGGCTGGTGCTTCATTGCCGGCGGGCTTTTCGCGGCCAGGAGGTTATCGCCACTGTCTCGGGAGCAGGTGAGGGGTACTCGCTGCTGATTGAGGATTTTGCGGAAAGCAAGGGAACTGAGAGCACTGAGATCATTTCAACGCAGACTGAACCCGGAGCTTCCGGGCAGGTTGCCGCCTGGGCTGAGCCCGGAGAAGCCGGCCTTCATAACGGCGGGGCTTCGGCTTCTAAGCTTGCTGAGACTGATCTGTCCGTGCTGAAGGGCCGGGCTGAAGGCTACCATCTAGAGGTTAGCGCAAGCGGTGCAGCAATCCGCACCCTTGACGCTGCCGGACTCTATTACGGCTTGCAGACACTGCTGCAATTGCAGTGCCTGCAAGCCGGT
This sequence comes from Paenibacillus sp. FSL R7-0204, assembly GCF_038002225.1. Lineage (NCBI taxonomy): Bacteria > Bacillati > Bacillota > Bacilli > Caryophanales > Paenibacillaceae > Paenibacillus > Paenibacillus sp. FSL R7-0204. Next base: position 3,898,440 of record NZ_JBBOCA010000001.1, on the reverse strand, counting down.
GGCGATATTCCTGCGGTGTCCATTACCGATTGGCCCGATACGGAGCTGAGGGTGATGAACTTCGATCTGCGCCAGACCTTCTCGAAGCCGGAGCGGCTAATCGATTACCTGGCGGAGTTCTCCCGCTACAAGACGAACGCGGTGCTCATTGAATACGAGGATAAGTTCCCGTTCAGCATACACCCGGAATTCGTCCATCCGCAGCATGCGCTTAGCCGGGAAGAACTGGAGGCGCTTCAGGCTGCTGCCCATGAGCATTATATCGAGATTATTCCGCTGCAGCAGAGCTTCGGCCACCTGGAGTATGTGCTGCGCCATGACGCCTGGAAGCATCTGCGGGAGACCGAGGAATCTACCGGCGAGATCTGCCCGTCCCATCCGCAGACGTATGAACTGATTACAAGCTTGCTGGCGGAGATGATGGATGCCCATCCTGAATCACGTTATATTCATCTGGGTTGTGACGAGGTGTATAGCCTGTGTGAATGTGAAGCGTGCCGGAAGGAATTCGGCGGCGTACGGGAACGGGCCTTCATCTCTTTCCTGAACCGCCTGATCGAATTCACGGTCAGCCGGGGACGGCAGCCGCTCTTCTGGCATGATATGCTGGACAAATGCCCGCCAGAAGAGCTGGCGAAGCTTGATCCGCGCAGCGCGGCGATGATCTGGATCTATAACGGCCGCAACATCAAACATGAAGTTACTTCCCTGACCAATAAGTTCAGGGCACTGGGCATTGAGGTGATGGGTGCTCCGGCAGTCCGCAGCTTCGACTGGGCGGAGCACCAGAACTACCCGGTCATTAATAACCGGACCGACAATCTGCTACAGTGGGCAGAGACTGCCGAGAAGCTGGATATCCGCTGTATGGTGGCAACGAACTGGACCGGGCCATTCAGCCTTGGCGTTCCTTATGGCGTATTCGAGACCACCTGGTATCCGATGCTGCTTCATGCCGATCTCGCCTGGAACCGGCGGGCAGATGCTGGTACGTTCATCGACCGCTTCCTGGAGCTGTTCCATGGTATACCACCTGAGACAGGCCATTCTCAGCTTGGTAATTACCAGTTAGAGGATTACTACGAAATCATCTGGAAGTTGCGGGAGCATGCGCAGAGGAATAAGGATTACGCCGAACTAATTGCAATTATGCATGATTTCGAGGTGGCGACCGACCGCTCCAGGGCGATCCACAAGTATGCCTACCGCTGGGAGCTGTACCCGGGCGACAGCGCAGAATGGCGCTCTCTGCTGAACAATTACACACGTAACCATAACGGACGCGAAGCCGTCCGGCCTCGGATGCTGGAGGCGCTTCTGCAATACCAGCCCCGGGATATGGCTGAACATTTCGTGACATCGCGCTTTTATCTGCATGATTATCTAGAGCGGACGCTCTATCAGGAGCTGGGCCTTGTCCACAGCGAGGGTTAGCCAACAAACCGACAGGAGGATGGAACAGTTATGCAGCTGAATGAAGTGAATTCACCACAAGCTCCGGCAGCCATGAGTCTGGAGGACAAAATATCCCTGATGTGCGTGGTCGGAACCCCCTCCACAGCAGCAGAGCCTGACTTCCGTGAACGGATGTCTCAGAACCGGTTCGGGGGGATCGGCTTGTTCCCCCATAATGTTAAGGATGAGCAGCAGACGCTGAGGCTGATGGCGGAGGTTCAGGCCATTGCCGGAGACTCCGGCCTTCCCCAGCCTTACTATGTATCGATTGATGAGGAAGGAGGTACGCTCTCCAAGTTCAAGACCTTTTATCCTTATATCCCCGGTAACCGTGCAGCCGGATTAAGCCTGGATGCTGAGACCGCTTATCTCCAGGGTAAAATCATTGGCAGCCAGCTCCATGCGCTGGGCATCCCGATGAACTGGGCACCGGTGCTGGATGTGAATACGAACATAGACAATCCAGTTGTAGGGGTGCGTTCCTTCGGCGAAGACCCCGAAGTCGTAGCCGCTTTCGGCAAGGCATACATCAGCGGTATGCATGAGGCAGGCGTGGCGGTCACGGCCAAACATTTCCCCGGCCATGGACAAGTCAGCGGGGATTCCCACGTTGTCCTGCCAGAGTGCGAACTCACAATAGAGGAGTTAATGAACGGGCCGCTGTTGCCATTTATCGCTGCCATCGAAGCCGGGGCCGATTCAATCATGATGGGACATCTCGTATTTCCTAACATTACCGAGTCGGCAGGACTGCCTGCTTCACTGAGCCCCTTCTTTGCAGGAGACTTACTGCGCAGCAGGCTGGGCTTCGAGGGTGTCATCTGCACCGACGACATTGAGATGGGCGCGATCAAGAAGAATTTCAACCCGGATGAGGTGGGCGTACTGGCTGTGCTGGCCGGCAATGACATGATTCTAATGTGTCATACGCCAGAATACCAGGAGCGGGTGATCGCCGGCATCCGCAAGGCTGTTCTGGACAGCGTCATCGATGAATCGAGAATTGACGAATCGGTCAACCGTATACACCGCCTCTATGGTAAATTCCGGCAATACCAGGGGGCAGCCCGGCCTATTTCGCGCGAGGGATGGAATGAGTCGGCCCTTCAATATGCACGCCGCACGGTCAAGATCAGCCGCGATCCGCAACAATTGCTGCCGCTGTCTGCCGCGCATCAATATATGCTGATCTTGCCGCGCCAGGAGCAGCTCACCATCGCCGACAACTCCGGTGGACAGACAATCGGCTTGGCAGCGTTGCTGGAAGCCCAAGGCCTGTCCGTACAGGTAGAGTATTGCAGCATGAAGCCTGAAGCTGCGGAGATCGTTGACTTATGTGTCAAAGCTGCCGGACATACCGTGATCCAGGGGACACTGAATGCCCATCTGTTTCAGGGACAGCTCGAACTTGCCGCGCAGCTTGCCGCCGCCGGACCGCTGCTGAACCTGGTGCTGCGTAACCCGTATGACGATGCGCACCTGCCACAGAACGCCGGAAGCATCCTGCTGTGCTCGACCTCCGATTATTCGCTTCAGGCGCTGGCGGAAGTGCTTATTCAGAGGCCTGAAACAGCCGGATAAGACTATATACGGCACGATTGAGTACCAGGGAACGAGCCACAATTATTAATTACGCCATTATATAAGGTATAGGGCAAAAATTGAGTTTTGCGGAAACCGTTGATCTGAAAAGATTCAACGGTTTTTTTGAACCACAACCGATTGACAAACAAGTGTATTAACCACATAATACATCTTGTAGTGTATGCACCACTTAGTACACACACATGTGAAGATAAGAGGGTGTCGCTTGTGAACAAAGTCAACGAATGGGCCACAATCCCCTTCAACAGTCGTGATCCTGTCTATCTTCAAGTCGTTCGCCTGTTTAAGGAGAAGATCGTAACCGGCGTTCTCCAGTCTGGCCAGACCATACCGTCTAGGCGAGAGCTGGCTGCCCTGCTAAAGATTAATCCCAATACTGCGCAGAGAGCTTACAAAGAAATGGAGGATCAGCGGTTGATTGTAACGGAAGGCAACTCTCCCAGCCGCATCACTATGGAGCGGGAGGTGTTGAGACAGATTCGGTCGGAGCTGCTCGGTAAAGCCGTTGAGGCGTTTGTGGCTTCCATCAGCAGCATTGACGTTCCGTTAGATGAAGTCCTGGATGTGGTTCAACGAAAATATGAGAACGCTCAAGTGAAAAAAAGAGAACAGCCAACGGGAGAACCCTTCGGCAGTGAGCAAGGAGGAAACAGCAATGATTGAGCTTGAACATGTCAGACAAAGATATGCTTATAAAAATGTGCTAAAAGATGTCACGTTCACTGCTGAAATGGGACAGATCACTTGCCTGATCGGGCTTAACGGTGTAGGCAAATCAACAATACTCAAAGCGATTATGGGACTAACGCCGATTCATGGAGGGTCCATTCGAATTGAAGGTAAGCCGATTAGCTGGAATACTTATGAGCGGGTCTCCTATATCCCTGATCACCTGGCTATTCCGCCTTCCATGAAGCTAGCTGACGCTCTCCGGTTCATGGAAGACTTTTATTGCAGTTGGAACAAGGATAGAGCGAACGAACTCATGCGCTTCTTTGATCTGGATTTCCAGGAGCGTATCCGCCAATTGTCGAAGGGAACAGCAGCCAAGTTCAATCTGGTGCTCGGCTTGGCCCAAGACTCTGATTATGTAATCATGGACGAGCCCTTCTCCGGAATTGATTTGATCAGCCGGGAGAGGATTGCCGAAGTATTCTCCAGCGAAATGGTCGGCAGCCGCGGTGTTCTACTGACCACTCACGAGGTGGGGGAGATCGAGCATCTCATCGATAAAGCGGTGCTGCTGCGTGAAGGGACTGTTGCCCGCAGTTTTGAGTGCGAACAGCTACGAAGCGAGGAGAACAAATCCGTCGTTGACGTCATGAAAGAGGTGTACCTCGCATGAACAGATATCTTAAGCTTGTTCATTTGGAAGTCCAGCGCTTCCAGTATGTGCTTTTCAGCTTAATGAGCTTGACGGCAGTCTTTCAAATCATCAGACTTGTGCTTGCTGTACAGGTAAGAGTTAACAACTGGAAAGAGGCCGCCCGCTTGGAGAATCAAACACCGCATAACTTTTCATTTGCCGATATCATCGGGGATTCACAGTTCTGGTTCACCATTCCTATTTTGATCAGCATTACGGTATTGGGTCTGTATGTCTTTCTGATTTGGTACCTGGACTGGATCGGCCGTGATAAATTTGCCTACCGGATGTTTACCCTGCCGACAGCAAGGTGGAACGTATATATAGCCAAAGCTACTGCTATCTTTCTGTTTGTTTTTGCCTTAGTCGCTTTTCAGCTGCTGCTCCTGCTGTTAGAGCGCCAATTGTTCAACTGGATGGTTCCCGCTGAATATCGCATCTCGTCCTTGTTTGCCGAAGCCGTCGCATCGAACCGGGTATTCAATCAAATCTTACTTCCACAGGATGGACTGCAATTTGTTGTTTATTATGGTATCGGCATTCTGGCTGTCTGCGTTATCTTTACGGCAATCTTGTTAGAACGATGCTACCGCTGGACAGGCATTATCTATGCAATCTTATATGTTGCCGCCTGCGGGACTGTCATCGGGTTCACAGTACATCTTAATGCGTACGGTTATTTCTATCCGCGAGAGCTCACAGCCATCCGTATGGTGGTATACCTTGCTGTGTTAGGTATAACGCTTACGCTGGGCTTCAGACTAATCTCCAAGAAGATCACTGTGTAAGGAGGGAATGACTTATGAAACGCTATGCAATTACTTGTGCGCTTATTTTGTTGACAGTGGTTTCGCTCGGCACCTATTATGCGTTTGGGGCTGAATTGCGCCTGCCGGAATATCAGCTGCAGACCATAGAAGGAGACCCTTCCCTGGCAGATAAGTTAACGTTGTCAGGCAGTTATACCGGTGGCAAAGGCTCGTATCCCATTGAGGTATTAACATCAGGCAGCAAGAGAATCGAGCGGACGTTCAGGGATCAATGGATGAGAGACCAAGGTCCGCATGAACAATTTTATTCCGATTTAAACGCGCTGTATGAAGAGCATTCAGGGTTCATGCGAGGGAAGTCGGATGCTTATGGCTTTTACTCAGATCAAGAAGTAATTATTTATGCTAAAGCCAGTTATGCTACACCGAAAGATTCGCACCAAGAAGGGACTATTCGTTGGAGTATAGATTCACTGGATTTGACAACCGGGGAGCAAACCCGTTACACGGATCAACAGCCCAGCTTTGCATTCTACGCTAATGTGATTGACGTACAGAAAATCGGATCTGAAGTGCATGTACTCACCGAGGTCAGCAGAGAAAACAGTGACAATGAGGTCATTGATAAGGTGTTTGACATCGAGCGGGGAGAGCCAGTTCGGAGTGTCGAGCTGCCATTAGGGGCAACATCCGGTACCGGACGGGAGCTGCGAATAAAAAGTATCGCCGAAGCAAAGCCGACTGTAGCTAACTCCCGGGTGTTGTTTGTGGTGACAGAGCAGAGCGAGGGCCAGCCTGGCAAAGCAGTTTCTACAAACGAAGTCACAATATTCACTGAAAAAACATTTGAGTATCGCTACGCTTCTGAAGACCTGAAGGAGTTGCCGCCCGTAACGGGGACCATAAGAAACGAACCGGTAACTTCGACAACCCGTATCTTGGAGGGAGACATATTCACCTCCTTGCATATCTCGGAGGAGGCAGTAACCGTAGACCGCTATGACCTGTCCTCCAACCTCGCTCATTCCCAAGTGACTATTGAGGCAAGTCAAATAGGCAAAGGGAGGATCAGTCAAGCACAGGTGGCGAATGGCCAGGTTTATCTGCTGCTGCAGACCGGTGACTATTTTAAGAATAACAACATGCCTATCGCGGCAGTTGCCGATGCTGCTGACGGCCATATTCTCTACAAAGGCACGCCAGCAATCGTTAAAGCGAACGGAAGACCAGCCGATCAACTGGATGAGGTATCGTTGTTGAACATGTATATCACAAGATGAACATTCACTGGCTAATCATCAGTATGAATCAACTTTATATTCGTATCCATCATTGGATTAAGACGCAGGCTTCTTTATAATTTCATTGTGCAAACAATGTCATTCCATTAAGGGGCTGCAGCAATGAGAGAACTGAAGGGCAAAGAGGTCATTCTTCAAGATCATGATTTGAGACGCAGGGAAGAGGCCAACCGCCGGTATTTGATGAAACTGACGAATGATAATCTCCTTTTTAACTATAAAGTAGAGGCGGGAAGATATGACGGCAGGGATATCCCGGAAGATGCCCACGGGGGCTGGGAGACGCCGGTCTGCCAGATCCGCGGCCATTTTCTGGGACACTGGCTGTCTGCGGCAGCGATCCGGTATCATGAGACCGGGGATCTGGAAATCAAGGTGAAGGCCGACCTTATCCTGGATGAGCTGGCTGAATGCCAGAAGGACAACGGAGGACAATGGGCCGCACCGATTCCTGAGAAATATCTGCATTGGGTGGCCCAAGGCAAGGCAATCTGGGCGCCGCAATATAATATTCATAAGTTATTTATGGGTCTTGTCGATATGCATCAATTCACCGGGAGTGACAAGGCGCTTGATATCGCGGACAGATTCGCTGACTGGTTCGTCGATTGGAGCAGTACCTTCACCAGAGAGAAATTCGACGATATTCTGGATATGGAGACAGGCGGTATGCTGGAGGCTTGGGCTGATCTGCTGGAGCTTACCGGGAACGATAAATACACTGTTTTGCTGGAACGGTATTACCGCAGCAGACTGTTCCGCCCATTACTGGAGAATAAAGACCCGTTGACCAACATGCACGCCAACACGACCATTCCCGAGGTACTCGGCTGCGCCAGAGCTTACGAGGTCACCGGCGGGCAGCGCTGGATGGATATTGTCACGGCTTACTGGAAATGTGCGGTCACTGAGCGGGGAATGCTGGCTACCGGCGGTAATACGGCGGGTGAAGTATGGATGCCGAAGATGAAGATCAAGGCCCGCCTTGGAGATAAGAATCAGGAGCACTGTACAGTGTATAACATGATTCGCCTGGCTGAGTTCCTTTTCCGGCACACCTCGAATCCGGCCTACGCGCAGTATATTGAATATAATATGTACAACGGCATTATGGCTCAGGCCTATTACCAGGAATACCATCTGACCGGCAACAAGCATAGCGATCCGGCAACCGGGCTGCTAACCTACTTCCTGCCGATGAAGGCCGGGCTGCGGAAGGACTGGAGCACGGAGACGGATAGTTTCTTCTGTTGTCACGGAACAATGGTCCAGGCCAATGCGGCGCTCAACAGAGGCATCTATTATCAGGAGCAGAACGATATCTATGTCTGCCAGTATTTCCGTTCGGAGCTGACCACCGGGATCCACGGAGAGAATGTGCGGATTCAGCAATCCCAGGATCATATGAGCGGAAGCATGCTGAACTCCTCGAACACAGCCGGGCAGCAGGAGCTGAATGAGATTACTGCACTTCATGAGAACATGCCGGATTACAGAAAATATGATTTCACCGTCCATACCAGCTCTGCCAGCGAGTTTGCCGTCCATCTGCGCATTCCAGACTGGATCATGTCAGAAGCTGTGATCTATGTGAACGGGGAGCTGCACGGGAAGTCTGCGGATCACTCCGCCTTCTATACGATACTGAGAGAGTGGCAAGACGGCGACCGGATCAGCATCATTATGCCGGTAGGCATCCGCTTCATTCCTCTGCCGGACGACGGGCAGACTGGCGCGTTCCGCTACGGACCGGAAGTACTGGCTGGCATTACCGAGAACGAACGAATTCTCTACACCCCGTTGGCGGATGCAGCCGGTGAGATCATCATGGAGAACGAACGGGAGTGGGGGAGCTGGCGTTACTTCTTCAAGACCACCCGCCAGGACCCGGGCATTCAGCTCAGAAGAATCCGGGATATCGGGTATGAGACTTATCAGGTGTATTTCCCGGTGCGAAACGAATAGATGTTAGAACGGCCACCTGCATCCTGCAGGTGGTTATTTTATGCGTAAATTTATTTTTGAACGATCGGTCGTTAAATTATTGACATTTCATTAGGTTAATCCTTATAATGACATAAATTCAATCGAAGGGAGCCTGAGGGTTATCAAGAAGAAAGAGATTACATCCAGTTATATCATCCAGGCCGCATTTGAGCTTTTTGCTGAGTATGGCATAGAGAAGACGAGTCTGGGCTTGATTGCCAAAAAAGTGGGGATCACCAAATCCTCTATTTATTATCATTTTGCGACCAAAGAAGAGCTGATCAGCCGGACCTTTGCGCATATTTTCCGGGATCATCATTTTACAGCGTACTTTGATACGGAATCCGCCAATAAAGACAATTTTGCAGAAATATTACTCAGCGGCGGTCTAAGCATGCTGCCAAGCGGTGAGGAGGAGTATCGCTCCACATTAAGGGTGCTGAGTGAGTTTGCGATGCTGGCCGAGCGTGATGAGCAATTTAGAGCTCCGCTATTAAAAATTCAACAGGATTTTGTTAACGGTTTTGTTCAACTTCTGTCGAAGGGCGCTGAATTCGGGCTTATTGCTTCTTCAACCATCGGGGTTAACGCAGCCATTCTTGCCTTGCTTATTGATAATTTGTCCAGATGCAAGATGATGAGGATGGACCTCGAATATGAGCAGATTTGGGAAGAGGCTGTCCGAAGAATAATTCTTCGTGAAGATAACCAGTAACTTACAGGGGGGCAACTACACTTGAAACATATTATTATTACAGGAACATCCAGAGGAATCGGTGAATCCCTGGCTAATCAATTAATCGACCCGTCCCACCATCTGATATGTATATCCAGAACGCCGAACCAAGGACTCATGGAGCGTGCGAAGCAACTGGATTGTCAAATGGATTATTTTAATCTACACTACTAAAGGCTATTTCGGTTCGCAGCTTGACTTCAACCGCAGAGGACGGAGAGTTACAGGGAGTACCATGAACCTATGGCAGTATTTCCCGAATGTCTTGGCAGAGCTGGGCCTGACCACCGTCAGCTTCACGCAGACCCGCAAGAGTATTAGAGCGCAGCTAAGCAACGGATTGCGGGTTATTTTCCAATACTCGGCGGACCATGGCGATTATCTGCTGGAGCGGATCAGTAGCCGTTACAGCAACTCAAGAAAAATCAACCGCATCATAGCTGAGCCAATGATCCTGGCGATGGAGAGCATGGGTTGTACAGTCAGCGAATACCTGAAGCAAGGCGGATTCTTCAAGCTGCCGGAGCAGCAGAACCTTCCATTCCCGGAATTGCTCACACTTTGTACCACCAAAGAAAGCCACAGCAGTATCACGGGAACGATATTGGGATTTCAATTTAAGCATTGGCTGCTGGAGATTTTTTATGATGAGGAGCTGCAGTTTACAGGCGAGAATATGAAATTCACCGGGGATCACGAAGGGGATGCGAAAGAGGAAGAACAGCAGGATAACGAATTCCTCACGTGGGGGGATTTCCGGGCGTTTGCCCGGCATAACGGTATTCAGATCATGGAGCAATGCCGCAGTCTGGATGTCATGATCGTCTTCCTGGATACAGGGGCCAATGTGCATTTTAATTATTCCGAAGACCTGGGAGATTATGTTGTCACTGTGTTAGAGGGCGACGGAATGCGCTTGCGCGACAGCTACAGGAGAATTTATAAGGTTTAATACGTGTATTCATATGAAAATAAAAAAACCACCAGTGAAGATTTAGAACCTTCATCGGTGGTTTTTTTGCGTATAGAATGAATTTTTTGCCGTGAAAAAATTGACTTTGGAAATTCAATTGCCATTTTTTTGCGCATCTGCACGTTGATTTGAGTATTTCCATTCATCTACTTCACGGGGATCAACACCAAACAAGTGACTGATGAGCAGCGCCAAGGTAACATTCGGGAGTACCACACCGTACTCAATATTCTGGTAGTTGCGCAAAGTGCATTTCATGGTGTCATTGATCTGATGTACGATGGATTCTTGGGTATACCCTGCGGCTTTCCGTGCATCCTTTATCCTCAAAATGCAATATCTCCCTCAACTTTTCGGTATGTTTTTATGATAGGGGAGGAGAGCCGTTAATTTAACGATTTATAATACACGAAATATATTGCGCATTATAATTTTATGGATATAATAATAGATGTAAACGGGTTAAATAGTAAAATATCCCTTTATATTGACCGCTGTTTGATTCAACCTTAGTATCAACTATACGTATGTTTTTAATCCTATTTTATGGAAGGAGGTATGTTAGTTTGGGATCGGTACATTCTATCCGGGAAGAACTGCTCGCGTATATGAACGGAAATCAAATGATACATTCCCATTTTGCGGAGTTATCGGGTCTCAATTCAGGTACGCTCAGCCGGATCTTAAAAGGTAAACATCCAATCTCCATGGCACAACTTGCTGCGATTACTGCTGGAATGAAGCTGCCGGAGGACTATTTTTTTGAAGACTACATCGAGGAATGCTTTGCTTTTGTAGTCTCCATGCGGCGGATACGCCCCTTTATTTTCCGCTCAGCCCAGTTAGATCGTCTGGATTGTCTTGAACAGATTGTGAACCGTCTGCTGGAGGATTTGTCTTATGCCTCTTTACTGTTTGAATTCGCTGAACTTTTGTATGGGGACAATAAACGCCAAGCTGCAAGGATACTGTATCAGGGTGTGAGCGAAGCCGAAAAGTATCAGCATTCCGAACGGTTAGCGTTATGCCAGTACCGGATATTTCGGATTGAAATAGAAGACCAGCACGATCTGGAGGAGAAATTACGCGCAGCTGCTCAATTTGAGTTGTATGTATATCGCTTAGACGCAGCCGATCAGCTCGATGCAATGAAACAGCTGATGCATATTTATGGTCTGGTACACAAGTGGAAGAGAGTGGACGAACTCGCTAAGAAAATGCACCGGATTGCATCCATTCAATATGAACTGGAAAACCGCCGGTCAGACACAATAGATGAAGGGTTGAAGCGTCCTGAGCGTCCTTGCTACTATTATATTCTGTACGCTTACTTAGCCAGAGCTACTGCCAGCGAAGAGTGCGGCGACTATAAGCGAGCATTATCCTTTGTGAAAATGTATGCAAATGGTGAACGCTGGGTTCATGAGAACGACGAGCAATCCAGGCAGATCATTGCACAATTTTCAAAATGGGCTGTTGCTAATACCTATCTGTACCGATTGATGACCGGAGAATTGGATGTATTAGATGAGTATGCAGACTATATAGCTCTTCACGAGAATGAAATATTTGTGGCAGTGCGTTATATCGTTCGAGCGGCGAATGTATTTAAGCTTAATGTCGACAGCATCTTGGATCGGTTCGCGCCATATATACCTTATGAATCCAGCAAGACAGAGTTCGGTGAATACAAGCAGACCATTCTAAAAGAGAGCTATGCGCAATTCCTCATCGAGCTGGCAATCTATCTTTTCAATCACAACAAGAGTAAGGAGCAGGCATTGAACACTGTATTGAAAGGATTGGAAATATCTATTGCCATGAATAGCAGTAAAAATATGGTTGCTTGTATGATTCTTTTTGAACAGTATAGGGATTTTGCGGATCAAGAACTGCTGGAAAGATTTAAAAAACTATCAAGTGAGGTGTATCAGCTCAATGCAAAAAAAGATCTTATTCTTCTTGACGCTCTGTAGTGTTTCGATTGTTATTTCAACGACTATAACCTTGGTGACTACGATGGGGCATGGCTGGGGAACTTAATCATTTTCGCAAAATATACAAGGGTGCTCCTGACATCTCGGGGGCATCTATTTTTTTGCAATTAAACGAACATCCTATTATCTGACATAAAACCCTAAGATAGCATAAAGGGAGGATTCTATGGTGAACAGAAATATGCTCGTACATGTCCGGATTGAACGTGCCCGTAACCGGCTTCACCTTCTGGCGGAGAAACATCATGATCTTCAGCATCCTGCGGTCCTTAAGCAATCCATGGTATTGGATGAATTGATTAACCAGTATAATAAGAAGGGAGAGCCGCAGAGATTAATAGAGAGCAGGGAATCACTTGAGAACAAGCATACTTTATATTGAAGATAATGAGAAAATCGGCACTTGGGTTAAAGAGGAGCTGGAGCAGCGCGGATATTCGGTACAGTGGCTGTTATCCGGTGAGGGAACCGAGGCTGAGGTCGCGGAGTATGATGTCGTTATTCTGGATATCATGTTACCGGGCTTAGATGGATTCACTATAGGCAAGAGGTTGAAAAAGGCGGCACCCGCCGTCCCTGTGCTGCTGTTGACCGCCCGGACCTCTGTTGACGATAAGGTGGAGGGTTTACAATTCGCGGATGACTATGTCACTAAGCCCTTCCATACCGATGAATTAGTGGCCAGGCTGGAGGTATTAATCCGCCGTAGCGCCGGAGTCTACCCGGACCGTATTACACTGGGCACTCATATTGAAGTCGATATGAAGCTCCAGACCCTCTATGACATACGAACAGGAGAAGAGATTATATTGACCGGGAAGCAGCATCAGATCCTGATGTATTTCCTGCGCCATCCGAATCAGGTTCTGCCGAAGGAACAGCTCTTTGAAGCCGTCTGGGAGGAAGCCTATCTCCCTGGCGACAAGACCTTGCTGGTACATCTCCACCGGCTGCGGCAGAAGCTGGAGCGTGACCCGGAGACCCCGGAGATTATTGAGACGCTGAAGGGAATCGGCTACAGGGTGAAGCTATGAAGCAGCCCCGCTCCTTGTTCCGGCATTTTCTGAAGCTGCACTTTCTGTTCATCCTTCTTCCGCCCCTCTCGATGATCGTCTTCTCATCGTTCTTCGGAACTTCCGGGCCAGAAGCAAGGTTCAATACGCTGAATCTGTTTTACATTACAGTCCTTATGTTCACGGGTATTATTGTGGCGTTCGTTGTTCTATCCTGGCTGTTCTTCTGGAGACTCCGCAAACGTCTAACCCGCTTACAAGAAGCTATGTCCGCTACTACCGCTGCTGATTCGTGGACAGAGCCTATCCTGATTCAAAAGGACCGCATGGATGAAATAGACCTGTTAGGCGTTTCCTTCAACCGGATGATCCGGCAGCTGGAAGACAGCCGCAGGCGGGAGCAGGAAGAGGCCGGGCTGCGGCAACGGCTCATTGCCAACATGTCCCACGATCTGCGGACACCGCTGACCATCATGCGGGGACATGTCAACCGGCTGAACAAAGAACCTATGAGTCCAGAAGGAAAGAGCTCCTTAGCCGAGATCAACCAGACCATTACCCGGACCGGCGAGCTGATGGATGATTTGCTATCGTATACTTTGCTTACCTCAGGAAAATATCCCTTCGAGCCTGCCCACACAGACATGGGGCGCCTGGTAAGAGCCTCGGTTGCTGCGTGGTATCCGGTTTTTGAAGAACATGGCATTCAGGTCGATGTTGATCTGCCCGCAGAAGAGACCTTCCACTGGACAGCAGATCCTGGGTGGATGACCCGGGTGCTGGATAATCTGTTTCAGAATATCATTCGCCATGCAGCGGACGGGAAATATGCTTGTATCGCCGTGGATGTGCAGCAGGAACGGATTCTTGTCGCTGACAGCGGTCCGGGCATGGATCGCTCCGCTCACGGTGGCGGGGCGGGAATAGGGCTGTCGACCGTACAATACATGCTGAATACAATGAATCTGAAGGCTGAATTCAACTCCAGCGGGCAGGGGACGAGGGTAGTCATTGGCAAAATGTAACCTGAAGTTAACCCGGAAGTAAACGGCCTGCCCACCGGAATGTAACCTTGCAGCTGTATACTTAGCACCATAACGAAAGGATGTGTTATGGTTGCTTACCATCAATAATTTAGTCAAACGCCGCGGTAAGGAGGAAATTCTATCCGGGATCACCTTCGAAGCGAGACCTGGAAGAGTCACGGGATTCCTGGGACCCAACGGGGCCGGCAAAAGCTCTACCCTCCGTATCCTGCTCGGACTGGATCATACCACCTCCGGAAGTGCCTTGATTCACGGCAAGCCCTTCGCAGAATTACAGCATCCGCTGCGAACCGTAGGTGCTGCACTTGACGGATCAGGAGCCCATCCGATGCGGACGGGACGGGCACATTTGCGCTGGATGGCTTGCGCCGCCGGTCTGCCCCGCTCCCGTGTCGAGGAAGTGCTGGATATCGTCGGTCTTACCAAGGCGGCAGGCACTAGAGTGAAGCGTTATTCTCTCGGCATGGGGAGAAGGCTCGGGATCGCGGCAGCGCTGCTTGCAGACCCGGAGATTCTGATTCTGGATGAACCTGTGAACGGTCTCGACCCCGAAGGCATCCGCTGGATACGGACATTTCTGCGTAAGCGGGCTGAGGCCGGGAATACGGTGCTGCTCTCCAGTCATCTTATGGGCGAGCTGGCCGAGACGGTTGACGATGTGGTGATCATTAAGCAGGGGAGAATTGTCGCAGACGGCACCTTGCAGGAGGTAACCGGCAGTCATTCCACGCTGGAGGATGCCTTCTTTGCCTTGACCTCTGAACAGGCAGGTGATGCTTGGTGAAGGCCTTCCATGCAGAAATCTCGAAATTGCTCTCGTTGCCGGGGATCTGGCTTGCCCTACTTATTGGAGCATTGGCTCCGGCAGTGGTGGCCGCCTTCGACAGTCTGGCCCAGAAGGAGGACATTCTGGCAGGCGTCAGCACACGGCTCCCTGAGGTGGGCTATATCGGGTTAGGCTTTGGTATACAGGGCGTGATTATCCTGGGGGTGCTGGCGGGCAGCAGCGAGTACCGGACAGAGAGCAGTGAAGGAGCCGGAGGGCAGCAGATTTCCACAAGTCTGATGGCTGTGTCATCGCGGCTTCAGTTGTTTCTGGCAAAAGCAGGCGCTGTATCCGTCATTAGCATCCTGCTGTGTATCCTTGCTGTGATTCTGATTGTGCCAACCACACACTATATATTAGGTGACTATGCCCCGGCTCTGGAATGGACCCGGCTTGCCGGTGCCGTCTGTTACTGGACCTTCACTGCACTGTTGGCCTTCGGGCTTACGCTGCTGACCAAGCAGGGTACGATCCCGCTTACTGTGCTTATAATCAATTCATCGCTGGTATCCTTCAGTGTCCTGCTGGCCAAGGTGACGAAGCTGGCATTCTATTTGCCGGACCGGGCCGGCGTGGAGATGTTTATGTTCACTAAGAACAGCGCCTTGACCGAGGTTACAGGCAGTCTGTTCGACAGCTATCACACCCCGTTCACCGGCGGTTTGATCATGTTTGCCTGGGTGACCGTGCTGCTTGGGATTGCAGCTATTATGTTCCATAGGAGGGATGTTGCAGCATGAATGCCTCATCCGGCAGGAAGACTATACGAATCCTTAGGGCTGAACTGGACAAGCTGATGACATTGCCATGGACATGGACTGCTGTTATGGTTACATTTCTTGTTCATCTGCTTTTGACCGCAGCCTTCACTTCCGCCTCTCTGCAGGAAGGAGCCGCAGGCCCCGGAATCCTGAATACAGGACTTGCCTCAATGACCTATCTTCAGGCAGGGTTCATTATTCTGGGGATCTTGGCGGCTTGCTCGGAGTATACAGGCGGACAGATCCGGACAACGTTAACGGCAAGCCCCTGGCGCGGGCGCCAATTATTCATGAAGCATCTGGCACTCACCCTGATTACGATTCCCGCGGCGTTTATCCTTACAGCCTCTGGTGTTCTATATGCAGGCTGGAGACTGGACGGTCATCCAGCGGGGGTAGAGCCTCATGATGTCATACAAGCATTGCTGGGGGCAACGGGCTATCTGACCTTGACCACCTTGCTTAGTGCGGCGATAGGGGCTTTATTGAGAAGAACCCTTCCGGCCCTGGTGATCCTGCTCGGCTATTATTTCATTATCAGTCCATGGTCGCGGGAGCTGCTGCCGGCTTACTTCCCGGATACGGCTGGACGTTACATGTACCTGCTGCCTTCCTCTGGCGAACTTAATGTCCTTACACCTGTGCAGGGAGGCGGTATTTTAATGATCTGGACAGTATCCCTTGTGGCAATAGCGATTGTATTCTACCGTATCCGGGATGCTTGAAGCTACCGCTGAGAATAGACAATGCTTAAAGCGAGCAGAACAGTGAAACTCCGGTGACGGGAGAATCACTGCTCTGCTTTTTTGAGTTCACCTATACAATCCTATACAACATGAAAGCTTCTGGCCGTTTCATTCTCGCACCTTACGGTGAAGGCTATAGTGAACACCGAACCCTGCAGAGGAGAGAAATCGATGAGAAAATCAGTTTTTTCCTTATTTATTCTAATATTCTGGATTCCTGCGGTGATCCTTAGCTTCCTGGTCTGGAACGATTATTCCGGTTATGTGCGCAGTGCAGCGGATCGCCTGCACCCGGTCAAAGCGTTGTATTATCTGGACCAGGGCAAGAAGGTGATTGCGGTCATGGACAGCAGCAACGGGTTAATGGCGACGCTGTATGACGCAGGCACCCATAAGGCTGAACAAGAGGTGGAGCTTCGCTCAGACATCCACCGGCAGCAGCTGGTCTCTTATCAGGCCGGTAAGCTGGTGATCGCAACTAAGGATAAGGCAGGCCTACAGGTGAATGTTATTGATCCGGCGGGGGGCGCGAAAGAGCTGGTACAGGGAAGCTTTAATATCCCGACCTTTCTGAGCTCCGACGGGCATGAGTGGCGGGGCAGATTACTGTTCGCCGGGGCGGATAAAAGCTCAGCGGTCCATGTGGCGGAAGTCAGCCAGGCTCAGCTCCACTACGCGAATCTGAACGGATCAGCCGGGCTTCCCGCACGGCCGGTCTCCATCCGTGAAGCCTTCTTCAGCTTCCAGGAGGAGCATTCTCTGCCCGTCTATGAGGTGGGACTCAAGGACGGGCGCACTGCTTATGCTTCTGCCCTCTTCGGCAAGGATGGCATACCTCTACTTGGGCTGAAGGGGGCGCAAGAGAGTGCTCCCGAAGCGCAGAAGAGGGTAGGGCAGGAGTTTGCCGCGCAGTTCGGACTGGACAATACCCGGCTACTGCGGGTAAGCAGCGAATATCCAAAACAGGTTCACTATTACAATGAGACTGCGGGTAAATGGGGCGAAGCCGTCAAGACGCCGGAGCCGGTCTATCAGTCCAGGCTCTTCCCGCTGAACGACCAGGAGACGCTGATTGCTGGGTCCACCACGGAAGACGAGATCAAGGGTACCCTGCGCGGTTATTTGTATCATGGGCAGACCGGGGAATTTACGAATGTCAATGCCGCGCTTAAGACATTATCCTACGATCAGCTGCAAGATCCGAAGCTGAGCTTCTATAAAGAAGCGAATAATGATACACTGTACTATTCAAGTCCGGATTCATTGGGAGGCTGGCTGCTTGTCAAGGAGGGGCTTAGCGGACAGATCAGCAACGGGGAGCTGCAGCAATGGCAGATGGCTGCCGGGGAGGATCAATTATCTGCAGCGACCTTCAAGAACTATGTGCTGACATGGAATGCCCTGGTTGTGAACTGGGTGATCTGGCTCGCAATTCCTTTACTGATGGTGGCGGGACTACTCTGGCTGCCACAGCTTCTTATCCGCAAACGGTGGCAGAAGCTGGCCGAGGGGGTTCTGATTCAAGGCACGGTTATCAATCTGGCCGAGACGGGGATGCTGGTCAACGAACAACCACAGGTCCGGCTTACCGTCCGTTTCACGGACCAGGGCCAGAGTAAGGAAGTCCAGATCAAGCAGGTCATTTCTTATCTGAATCCGATCCGTCCAGGCGATCAGGTGATGATCAGCTATAACCGGAGCAAGCATAAGGCGATCCTGGTACGGGAGAGCGAGCTTAAGAACCAGGCACCTCCCCGGATCATTCATGATGCGGTCTTAAGACAGATGAAAGCCTGCGGACCTGTAAACCGCGGGCAAGCACTGCTGCTGCACTTTGAGACAGCAGGCCAAAGCTACAGTGTGCCTGTGGTGCAGCCCTCCGGCTTCGTCTACCGTACCGGAGAACGGGCAGATCTGATAATCACAAGCGGCAACGCCCGTTTGTTGAAATATGGTCCTGCGGAGCGGAGTGATCAGGCAACCCAGCTCACCTTAGAGGCTGAAATTACAAGAGTTCAGCGGTTGCCGGTGAAGATTGCCGGCCAGGATCTGCTGCTGCTTGAGATAGTGATAGTGAACAGAAAGGAACGTCTGCGCAAGGTGAACAGCCAGTTCGTCCCGGAAAATCTGGAAGTCACTGTAGGCGCGGTAGTTCCCGTAACTGCTAAGCCGGAGGAGGTTGCGCTTCAATCGCGGCTTCTGCAAGGCAAGCAAGGCAGTGCCAGCGTGCGATCGGTCGACTACCGGGGAACGACCGGCGACCGGCCGCTTGCCACGATCACCGTCGAACGCGGCGGACAGAGCTACCGGATCAGGCAATCTATAGAACCGGTGTATGGCGTAGAAGCCGGGGATGATTTATGGATTGCCTACGATGAGCGCACCGGGGAAGCCACTATTGTTAATTATGCCACGTAAGCACAGTCAAGGATTGGTAAATTCATTTAATGAAGGGAGGGAACTGGAGATGGACAGCAGAAGCCGAATATACAATCTTACGAACCTATGGTTGCGGTTAAGCAGGAAGCATCCCATTCCCCCATTGCGGTATAGGTCTATTGTATTCAGTCTGTCTTCAGGCCCCCCTGGATGACTGAATCGGAATAGCCTTGCAGCTCTCGTGAATGAAGGAATGTGTAGCTCTCCCTGCTGATGCAGAGGAGAGTTTTTTATTTGGAGCAGATTGGAGTTGTACACTATGCAAATGAACTTTTACCAGCAAGGGAACCAGCGAAGACCATTCGGCTGGGCGGATATTCTCGTCATTTCCTTGTTGTTATCCATCCTGTATGCCGCAGCGAAGCTAGGCTCGGGTATGCAGGTGCCACTGGACCCGGATCAATTAGCCTCCTTAAGTCTGGACCCCAAATGGCTTCCTTACTATGCAGGCCGCTCGCTGCTGCGGATGTTTATCGCTTTTGGAGCATCCCTGATCTTCACCTTCGTGTACGGCCGCATCGCGGCGGATAACCGGACTGCAGAGAAGTTTATGATTCCCGCCATTGATATCCTGCAATCCGTTCCTGTACTTGGATTCCTGTCGGCCACAGTACTGGCCTTCATGGCCTTGTTCCCGGGCAGCCTGCTCGGCGTGGAACTGGCTTCGATCTTCGCTATTTTTACCAGCCAGGTCTGGAATATGACCCTTAGCTATTATCATTCCCTTAAGACGATTCCGCGCGAGCTGAATGAGGCTGCCGCGATGAACCAATTGGGCGGATGGCATCGGTTCACAAAGCTGGAAGCCCCCTTTTCGATGATCGGTCTGGTATGGAACAGCATGATGTCATTTGGCGGGGGCTGGTTCTTCCTCGCGGCCAGCGAGTCGATCAGCGTGTTGAACCAGGACTTGCATCTGCCCGGAATCGGGACGTACATGGCCTTGGCCGCAGATGACGGCAATATTAGGGCGCTTATCTATGCGATCCTGACGATGATCGTGCTGATTGTGATGGTAGACCAATTATTCTGGCGTCCGGTGATTGCCTGGAGTCAGAAATTCAAGAATGAACAGACGGAAGCAGGCGAGGTGTCTACCTCATGGGTATTGAATCTTCTGAAGCGGGCCAGCTTTGTTCATTATCTTAACCGTAAGCTGCGCCGTGGGGTTCATGACGGATTCCTGCGGCTTGCTGCCCGAAGCGCACAGTTGAAGCTGCCACATGTCCCGTTAAAGGTCAAAAAGGCCATTCAATGGCTAATCCTGTCTGCGGTAGTTATTCTTATACTCCGATATTTGTATTCGGGTATTCTTGAAATTGCCCAATTAAGCTGGAGCGAGCTGATTCATGTGGTGTACCTCGGCCTGCTGACCGCACTGAGGGTAGTCGTCTCAACACTGCTGGCTGTAATCTGGACGCTGCCTGTAGGCGTGTTCATCGGAACAAATCCGCGGCTATCACGAATTGTTCAGCCTGTTGTGCAGGTTCTGTCTTCTTTTCCGGCCAACATGGCGTTTCCAATATTCACGATTCTGTACTTGAAGTTTGGAATATCGATGGAGATTGGGGCCATTCCGCTGATGATGCTGGGTACACAATGGTATGTATTATTTAATGTGATTGCCGGAGCAATGGCCATTCCTTCCGATCTCAAGGAAGCTGCTGTGACTTTAAAATTAACACGCTGGCAGACCTGGAAGACGCTCATTCTTCCCGCTGTTTTCCCCTTCCTCGTCACTGGCTGCATTACGGCAAGCGGAGGCGCCTGGAACGCCAGCATCGTCTCCGAAATCGTCTCCTGGAAGGATCAAGATCTGCAGGCAGCCGGGTTAGGTACATTCATTGCGCAAGCCACCACGAACGGGAACTGGCCGGAGATCATCTGGGGCATTCTCGTCATGTGCCTGCTCGTTGTGATCATGAACCGTCTGGTATGGCGCAGGCTGTATGCCTTAGCTGAAAGCAAATATCACTTGGATTAGAGGTGTAGAACATGACCACAGCATTGATTGAATTAAAGCAAATCACCAAACGTTATGATCAGCCGAAACAGGCAAATGTGAGCATTATGGAGGATATCAACCTTCATATTAAAGAAGGCGAGCTAGTCTCGATCCTGGGGCCTTCAGGTTCAGGGAAATCGACTCTTCTGCGCATCATTGCAGGTCTTGTCCCTCCTTCACAAGGCACGGTGCTCTATAATGGACAAGAGATTGCCGGCACCCATCCGGGCGTAGGAATGGTGTTCCAATCGTTTGCGTTGTTTCCTTGGCTGACCGTCCTGGAGAATGTGAAGCTGGGACTTGCGAACAAACCGTTACGCGAAGCCGATAAAATGCGTAAAGCGCTCTCGGTCATCGATATGATTGGCCTTGACGGCTTTGAAGGAGCCTACCCCAAAGAATTGTCAGGAGGGATGCGGCAGCGCGTGGGCATCGGCCGGGCACTCGTCATGGAGCCGGATATTCTTCTGATGGATGAACCGTTCTCGGCTCTTGACGTATTGACCGCAGAAAACTTGAAGCGCGACCTGCTCGAATTGTGGACGGAGCGGCAAATTCCTACCAAATGCATTATTATGGTCACCCACAGTATAGAGGAAGCTGTCTATATGTCAGACCGGGCGATCGTCTTATCCAGAGATCCCGCCCGTGTGATCTCCGATATTCCCATTGTGCTGCCGCACTGGCGGGATAAGCAAGATCCGCAGTTCACCTCGCTGGTAGACCGCATCTATTCTATACTGACCCAAAGGGAAGTGAAATCTACCGATCCGAACGAAGAACAGAAAAATACCATCGAGAAAATTCAACCGGTTCCGGCAGGTGCCCTCACAGGCTTCATTGAATTGATTGACGATCTAGGCCAACAAGTGGACCTGTACAAACTAGCCGATCAATTAAGTCTGAAGCTGGAAGATTTCCTGCCCATCGTCGAAGCGGTGGAAATGCTGCATTTTGCTGCGGTTCTGCATGGAGATATCGAGTTGACAGAGATTGGACGCCAGTTTGCCAATGCAAGTGTTCTGTTCCGGAAGGAAATTTTTAAAGACCAGGTTCTGAAGCATGTTCCCATCATGGAGAAAATCATCTGGATTCTGCAATCAAAATCCAATAACAAAATGGAACGGGCCTTTTTCGCGGAGATTTTTGAAAAGCATTTTGGGGCAGAAGAAGCCGCTCTTCAACTGGACATTGTGATCGACTGGGGCAGATATGCTGAACTGATTGCCTACGACAAAAAAGCAAAGGTGTTGTATCTGGAAAATGATTCAGATTAACTTGGACATTCGCGCGGAGGAGGTTCCCGGTTTAAGAGAAACCGTGGGCTGGTCAAGAAGAGACTCTGACTATCCAGCCCTGTTTCAGCGATGCAATTTCTGGGCAGGAGCCAGAGATCCCGAAGGGAGACTCATCGCTTTTGGCTATGTTGCCGGAACGGGTCTGGAGCACGGGTATATGGAGGATATTATCGTCCATCCAGATTATCAGAGGCGCGGAGTGGGGCAGCAGCTTGTTAAGGAGCTATTGAACGAGTCTATTCGACGCGGATTGACCATAGTAACCCTCACTTATAGCCGTGAGCATAAGGAGTTCTATGAGAAGTGCGGCTTCTCGTCTACAGCGGCCGGAATTTGGCGGGCGGAGGAAGGAAAGTAATTCATACAAGAACTGAGAAGCCAGCGAACCCTTATGAACGCTGGCTTTTTAGCGACCGTAAACCGACAGTAATACTATAATATGTAAGGTGGTTTACTATCATTAGACAGGTTAATTCCATCTTCCCGATCCGGTATGATTACATAAGCTGCGCTCTTTGAAGGAGGTTCTGCGGGCTTATGAATCCGACCCGGACGTTGATTAAGGAGATATTGTCTAATAGTAAGAGAATCCTTGTTATGATCCTATTCTTCAATATTTTAGCCGCATTCGTCTCGACTGTTCAGCCCCTCCTGTTCAAAGACCTATTCGATGACATCCTGCCTGACAAGCAGATCGGGACGGCTGCATTCTATATGCTCCTGCTAATTCTAATTCCCGTAATTTACGCCGCCTTGAACAGCGTCACCTCTTATTATAATAATGAGCTGGGCAACCATTTATCCAAGAATCTGCGCCTGCGGCTGATCTCTGACGTACTTCAGACCCGGCCAAGAAACGTGGACAGCATCGGCAAGGGGGAAATCATTAACCGGATCACCTTGCAGGTGGGGATGCTATGTGAAATTTTCGTGGTAGACACCCTGATGGCCATGGTCTCGAATGCTATTCTACTGATCGCTACCCTGTGGATCATGTTCTCGATGAGTACCGAGCTTACACTCGCAGCCATCCTCTCATTCCCTCTATGTATGTATGGCTTCAAGCGCTTCAGGAGCAAGACAGAGCGCCTGGATAAACAGTATCATGGGATTTTGGATAAGGGCATCAATTATTTGAATGATTTCTTCACGAATCTGAAGGCGGTTCACAGGTGTAACGGACATCAGGCTGAGCAGGAGCGCTGGAGGGAGTGGAATGACGAGGCGTGGAGGATATCCCGGCAGTCTAGGCTATTTCATCATGTGGTGTTGAACATGGTCGCGGATACAGTCATTTCCATCATTACGGGCATCATTTACGGCTATAGTCTGTTCCTGATTCTAAAAGGGCGCATCTCACCAGGCACATTACTGGCCTTCATTGTGATTCTTCCAAGGTTGTATAGCATTTTCAAGTCACTGTTTACGCTGAACATCGATAGGAGCCGCATGACGGTCATTATTAATAACCTGAATGACATCCTTGAACTGGAGAAAATTTCGTCGGGAGCTACAGCTCCTGACTATCACCGTGTCCCCCTCCTGCAGATGAGGAATGTCTCGTACCGTTACGCCCCGTCAGATTCTTTTGGGATCACCGGTTTTACTCTGGATATTCAGCCCGGAGCCTTCGTGGGGATTGTTGGATTAAGCGGCTCAGGGAAGTCTACGATATTCGAGCTGATCCACAGATTCATAGAGCCGGATGAAGGGGAGATCTGCCTGGACGGCGTTTCGATCCAAGAACTGGACATTCATGAACTAAGACGATATGTCGGCTATTCCCCGCAAAAGGGAGTGTTATGGAACAAGTCCATTTTGGACAACATCATTTATCCTCTGCGAAAAGAAGAAATGAATGAAGCAGCCTGGATCAAATTCAATGCTGCTGTTGACCTTGCCCACGTGAATTCATTCGTACAAGTCATGCCAGAAGGGTATGACAAGCAAGTGGAGAACCATGGCGACAACCTCTCCGGCGGCGAGATCCAGCGGATTCTATTAGCACGGGCATTCATGAGTGAACCCCGGATTCTGATGCTGGATGAATACACCTCGGCTCTGGACGCCTTGACGGAGAGTGACCTGAACGATACCTTGCTGAGCCTGAAGGGGAAGCAGACGATCCTGGTGATCGCACACCGGCTGTCCACTGTGAAGAATGCAGATGTCATCCTGGTCGTGGATAAGGGCCACATTGTAGAGCAGGGAAGTCCAGCAGAATTACTGGCCCGACAGGGAATGTATTACAAGATGGTGGAGAAGCAGAAAATTTAGAGCTTCAGCAGAATAACACAGCTTAATCCGCCTCAATTATCACCTTTTGGTGACTATATCACAAAAAAGTGGGTACTATTTTTCTTGTGACTTTTCCCCCATACTAGCGTTCATAAGAACTACAAACCATAAAAGGAGTGTATAATAGTATGGGTAGATTTGACGGGAAAGTGGCAGTTGTAACCGGAGGGACAAGCGGCATCGGGCTGGCTGCGGCACAACAGTTCGTACAAGAAGGGGCTTACGTGTTTATCACAGGGCGCAGACAACGTGAGCTGGATGAAGCGGTACAGCAAATCGGTCAGAATGTTACAGGCGTTCAAGGTGACATCTCCAAGCTGGAAGATCTGGACACCTTATTCGATACCGTCAAGCGGGAAAAGGGACACCTGGACATTCTATTTGCAAATGCCGGACTAGGGTCATTCCTGCCGTTAGGCCAAATTACGGAAGCCCACTACTACAAGACTTTTGATGTCAACGTCAAAGGAACTATTTTCACCGTACAAAAGGCATTACCTTTAGGTGGTTTAAATCCACCCGGTAACTTTACCCTCTGATGGGTTTGGGAAATTTAGGATGCTAAATGGTCCGAGGCTTAGTATAATAGGGGCAGACGGATTCCAAGGAGGTGGTGGTTGTATGAGTGCAGGCGATATTAGCGACATTAGTGGCATTACTCCGATTACCCAATTGAATTTGAAAAGGAGAGGCTTTCATGAGTTACAACCCCGAAATCCCGAGAACCCGGTACGACAACTATGGCGACCGTGAATGGACACGGCTGGAGAAGGATGGGCCAGGCGAGCTTTTGTATCAGGTGCATCTGGATATTCTTCAGCGTTACACTAAGGCTACAGATACCGTGCTGGAGATTGGCGCAGGTTCAGGCAGGTACACCAAGGACCTCGTGACCATGTGTTCTGAGTTGACCGTTGCTGACCTGTCGGGCCATCAGATTGAATTCAACAAGTCCAAAATGCAAGAGCTGTCCCTGGCGGACAGAATCAAGGCATACCATGTACTAGATGTGCTGGATATGAGCGTGTTTGAAGAGGGTACGTTCGACACTGTGGTATGTATCGGCGGTGTCATAAACTATCTCTTGGACAGAGAGACGGATGGCATCCGGGAGCTCCTGAGAGTACTGAAGCCGGGCGGGATATTGATCCTGGGATCGATGAGCTTCATCGGCGCTTCCATGTATTATCTGGATGGCATCCGCTATGAGAAAGACCTGTTCGGCATTGAGGCTACCAAGTGGATCATGAACACAGGGATTCAAGATGAAGAGCATTATCCCGTTCCCAGCAAGCATTACGTCCATATGATGAGAAGTTCTGAATTAGATGCTTTATTTGCCCAGTTTCCGGTTAATATTCTGGAGAGAAGCTCTGCCGGACTATATACGCAAGCTGGAGACGCTGCCTTGGAGAATGCCCGGGGTGACCAGGAATTCTGGAAGCTGATTGTCGAACATGAAATTGCTTTCACCAAATTACCCGGCACACTAGATTGTGGAATGAATCTCATCTATGTGGTGCGCAAGTTATGAGGTAGCCGCTCAATAAGTATGACTTAGTCAAAATCCCGTCTGCCACAAACAGGCGGGACTTTTTATATCCGAAGGAATGGGGGATCACGGGAATGGGAGTATGGGCTAGCTCAATGAATGGTGCACCTTGGACAAAAGGTAAAATGGATCAAGCGGTGAAGGAGCTCAGACAGCGGGCGCTTATTTCGTATGTCATCGATGTGGACAAGCTCCAGGATCTGCAGGAATTAGATCAGCATGTATTTGCCGAACGCCCGGATCTGGTCTTGTCAATTAGTCAAGCCGACAGGAAAGTGCGCTATTCCGAGGAATTGCTACAGATCCTATCTGAATTACAACACATCACAGCCTTAGAGTTGAATCTGTTTCATAGTGTGGATCTGAGTGTGCTTGGCAAGTTGCAGCGACTGCAGTTTTTATCCATTTCGGCCAAAAAGCCAGTGGACCTAAGCTTCCTCACAAGCTTCAAGCAGCTACAATATCTCTCGGTCCATGGGCAATTTCAGGACTTAACGCCGATAGGCGATGCCGCCAGCCTGGATACTTTAATCTTGCGGACTACGATTCATGAGCTGGAATTTGTCCGCCGGTTACCGAACCTGCTGTGCCTCTTCATTCACGACTCCATCTTGAAAGGATCACTGGATGCGCTTGCAGATTCTACCGTCCCCATGCTGAGTCTGGCGGCTATCCGCAACTTAACGAAGGCGGATGCCCTGGAGTCCATGAGCAATCTTACATACCTGAACTTATCCTTGCCGAAGCTTGAGGCTTTGTGTGACTTTTCGAATATGCCGGGGCTTATACAGCTTGAACTCGATCAGATGAAATCCCTGGAGGATATTGACCCTTTATGGACCGCAACGCAGCTTGAAATGTTACAGCTAAGAGAGATTTCAGCAGCCGTGACCGCGAAGGAGTTAGAGCCTTTGACCGCAATGAAGCATCTGAAGCAGATCGACTTCCAGTTCCTTGATCTCAAAAAAGGAAGGATCGCAGCCTTACGTGAGTCGTTTGCCCAGGCAGGCAAGAGCCACCTATTGTATGAGAATATCGCCGAAGCCCAGCGGATTAAGCCCATGTCGCTAGTGCATTTACGCAAGCATATAGGATAAGTTCAATAAGATAGAAGATAGGAGTGATCCCAATGATTGATTTAGTACAACTCCAGAAGAGAGTGTATCAGAATAAGCTGGAGAAGGGGTTCAATGTCACAGATATCTATCAGGAATTCTGCCTGACCCACGGCGAACTGTCAGAAGCCTGTGATGCTTACCGGAAGAAGAAAGATGACCTCGGCGAAGAGTTAGCGGACGTTGCCATCTACCTGATTGGGCTGGCCGAGATTCTGGGGATTAACCTGGAAGAAGAGATCATGAACAAGATTGGTAAAAATGAAAACAGGGTCTATGAGAATAGGGACGGAGTGCTGATAAAAGTTAAGGATTAGAGCTCATTCTCCGATTTGGTGCATAAGCACCCCGATGGTATGGAAAAACTTATACAGTGCAGATAAACAGCATGATTAGATTTCTCAGGAGGTTAGCATAATGACAACTCAGGACCCGAAGGAGCTTTTGAAGCGTAAACATGAGCAGGACGAGGAGAAAAGACAGTTCACTAACTTTGCCAGGGCTGTATCCGAAGACGGGGAAGTAGAAGCAGGCCAGGAATTCAGTCATGACCGGCTGCCTGACGACCAGAACCGGATGAAATCGGTGGAGAACAGACAGAACTGAGCAGGACCCTGACGGAAAAGTACAAGGGATGGACCCTCAGGAAGCCTTTGATGCGTTCCTGAGGCTTTTTTTGTTTATTTAATTTGTATACATACCCTACTCATGGAGGTTCATATATGGTTTTTATCATTTCAATTACCATCGTAGCGATTTTTGCATTATGGGGAGCCGTAGCGCCTGATCAGATGGCAGCTACAGCTAATGCTGCGTACAATTTCTCCATCCATAATTTCGGCTGGTTCTATCTGCTGGCCACTCTGTTCTTCTTGATCTTCACCTTCTATTTAGCCTTCAGCAGATTCGGCAGTATCCGGCTGGGAGACGATGACGACGAACCGGAATATTCCACGATATCCTGGCTGTCGATGTTATTCAGCGCAGGGATGGGAATCGGGCTTGTCTACTGGGGAGTGGCTGAACCGCTGTCCCATTATTTATCTCCGCCAGAGGGCGTAGCGGGAGGGACAACAGAAGCCGCGCGGATCTCGATGCGGTACTCTTTTTTTCACTGGGGGCTGCACCCTTGGGCGATCTATGCCGTTATTGGATTGACACTGGCTTACTTCCAGTTCCGCAAAGGGTACAAAGGCTTGATCAGCTCCGCTTTTATCCCTCTACTCGGGGAGCGGCTGGTATCCGGCTGGCTGGGCAAGGCCATCGATATTTTGGCGGTGATTGCCACTATTTTTGGAGTAGCGACTTCGCTGGGCCTCGGGGCTCTACAGATTAACGGAGGGCTGCACTATTTATTCGGGCTTCCGAATACCGTACCTGCTCAGATTGCAATTATTGCTGTAGTGACCGTACTGTTCCTCATCTCCGCTACCAGCGGTCTGGACAAGGGGATCAAAATTCTCAGCAACACCAACCTGGTGATTGCCGTTCTTCTGATGCTGTTCGTATGGATAACGGGTCCGACCTCGTTTATCTTTGATACCTTTACAACCACATTAGGCAGTTATCTGCAAAACATCGTCAATATGAGCTTGAGGCTAACGCCATTCTCCAAGGGAACCTGGGTCGGGGCGTGGACCTTATTCTATTGGGCCTGGTGGATTGCCTGGGCACCCTTTGTCGGAACATTCATTGCGAGGGTATCCAAAGGAAGAACAATCAAGGAATTTGTCATTTGTGTGCTGATTATACCGAGTCTGTTCGGCTTCATCTGGTTCTCGGTATTTGGCGGAACGGGCATGCAAATGGAATTGTTCGATGCTGTCCAGTTGGCAGAGGCCGTAAAAGCAGATACGACGACAGCTCTGTTTGTCATGCTGGAGCAACTCCCCTTAGGCACTATAGTATCGTTTATAGCAACGATCCTGATTATGATCTTCTTCATTACATCAGCCGATTCCGCTACCTTTGTACTGGGCATGCTGACCTCAGACGGCAAGCTGAATCCCAGCGCAAGAGTCAAATTAACCTGGGGGATTCTGCAATCCTCCATCGCTGTAGTGCTGTTGATTAGCGGCGGATTGAGCGGGCTTCAGACCGCTTCCATTGTAGCTGCATTGCCTTTTGCCATTGTCCTGATCGGCATGTGCTTCTCCCTGCTTAAGGCCCTCAAGGAGGAGGACAAAGAGCGCCGTCAACGGGAAAAGCGCCAACGTCAAAAGCTGAAGCGGCTGCTGGAGGAGCAAGAGGCAAGTGATATAAAGGAGTTACTACAGTAGTAACACTTAATTTAATAAATTCTCTACAGGCCCTGCTCCATGAACAGTGTTATCCTTAATACACATAAATTTAAATATTTAAAAGGGTGTGTGTTAAAGATTACAACGAATAACCTGATAAAGGAACATACAGGGATGGAGCTAGTAGTAGAGAACTTATTAAAAGATTTCGGCGATAAGCCTGTATTGACGGGTGCGGATTTTGTGTTTGAGCAGGGGACAATTTACGGTCTGCTTGGCCGCAACGGGGCGGGGAAGACGACTTTGTTCAATTGCTTAGGCGGGGAAATCCAGGCGGATCACGGAAGGATGAAGCTGGTACAAGGGACTTCAAGCCGTGACTTGCAGCCTGAGGATGTCGGTTATGTCTATTCACTGCCCATTTTGCCGGAATTTCTAACCGGATGTGAGTTTATCCGTTTCTATATGGATGTGAATCAAGCCGCGATTGCAGACCGGGGAGACGATGTAGACGCTCTATTCGACCTGATGTCTATTGAAGAGAGTGACCGCCACAAGCTGATTAAGCACTATTCGCACGGCATGAAGAACAAGCTTCAAATGCTGCTTGTTCTGCTAATGAGACCCCCTGTGATTCTGTTGGATGAGCCGCTGACCTCATTAGATGTTATCTTGGCCTTAGAGATGAAGAATCTGCTGCGGGAAATGAAGAATGAGCATGTGCTGATTTTCTCCACGCATATTTTGCAGCTGGCCGCCGATTTATGCGATGAGCTGGTGGTACTTCATAGAGGCAAGCTAACGCGCGTATCGGCAGAGGTGCTGAAACAGCCGGATTTTGAGCAACAGGTGATTGAGTTGTTGACTGAAGATGACGCCAGCGAACCCGGGATAGGGAAGGAGAATGCCTATGCCGGAGATGCTTAATACGTTTGTCCGTATGTGGCAGTTGCAGGTTACCATCTTTGTTAACAAGCTGATTTTTTATGCCCAGCGTCTGCCTCTGATCGGGAGGTTGATTACAGACCGGGCGTATGCGGCTGTACAGGCCAAGCGGAGGGCGGGGGTTGTCGCTGTTGTTCAGATCCTTTTGGGCGGTTTAGCCGAGAGCCTGCTCTACTTCGGAGCGCTGATTGCGCTGCCTATTGCTCTGTGGACAGACGGCTGGGCGGCAGATGAACGGCGTGCTTTGTTTACGCATATGTATTTTTGCATCAGCGTCTTACTGGCAGGGGTATCAAGTGCGAAGGTACTGGAATCGAATAAAATGAAATATACTGCGGTCCGGCTGATGCGGATTGCGCCTACAAGGTACATGCGGGCAGTACTGGTTAACCGGTATGTGACGTTTTTGCTCTATCAATGGATCGCCATGATGATGACTGCCGGCAGCTTAGGCCTCTCGGCACAGCAGGCACTCTTGCTGGTTGGGGCTGTGACAATGTGGAGGATCTTATGTGAACTGCTCCATTTGAGACTTTTCCGGTATTCCAAAATCATACTGGTGAAGAAGACAGGGCTCGTCTCACTGGTCATGCTGATCACACTTGCTGCGGCTTATCTGCCATTCACAGGGTTGATGGATTTTCCGCTGTTCGGTGCTGCAGTGCTCGGTCAACCGCTGCTCCTGGTATTGCTGCTGCTCAGCGGCATTACCGCCGGATATATCCTGCTGCACAGAACAAATTACACAGATGCGGTAAGAGCGGTGACCAGCTTCGATGATCCGCTGCTTAACATGGAACGGATGCTGCTGGATCTTCAACAAAAAAGTGTACAGACAGACCGCACAGACAATAGCGGCGTTCTTCCTGCTCAAGACAAGAGGGGGTACGCTTATTTGCACTCTGTGTTTGTTAAACGGCATAGGGGACTTGCAGCTGCACCTTTTCATAAAAGGTTAGTAATCATTAGCGTAATCGGCGTTCTCCTAGCGCTTTCCGCGCTGTTTTATACGGAGCCTCTGAATGTAACACAGCTTGAACGGTATGTATCCTTTATCATTCTGGCGATGTTTCAACTGACAATGGGCAATCAATGGTGCAGAGCACTGTTTCGCCATTGTGACATGCCGCTGATGCGGTATTCCTTCTACCGGAGAGATGTGCTGCAGCATTTCTGCTTGCGCCTCCGCTGGCTGCTGGGGCGGAATTTGCTAATCGGCGCGGCCCTGGCGGCTGTGCTGAGTGTGTTTACCCTGATCGTCGCTGAAGGGAAGTTACATTCAATCCTTCCTCCGGTATGGCTGTTAACGCTGGCGTTAGCTGTGGTGTTCACGGTACATCATTTACTGTTGTATTATCTCCTCCAGCCTTATGCCCCGGATATGACTACAGGTAACCCCTGGTTTACATTGCTGAACAGTCTGGGTTCGATTGGTTTCCTTGCAGCATTCTTGCTGAACCCGGCCCCCTGGATACTAGCTGGCACCGTCGCCTCGCTCACCGTCATTTATTTTATCAGTGCATTTCCGCTTGTCTCACGGTACTCATGCAGCAGATTCAGCCTGAAATAATTAATATACAATGGATGAACCCTCAGGAACGCGATTCTAGCGTCCTGAGGGTTTTTAGCTTTGGGTTCATTTCTTTTGTCCGTTCATATTCAGTTCATATTGACGTCACGGGGAGCACACGTTCATTGGTTAAGCTTACATTTTAGCAGAAGAATAAGTAGTAGTAGAAAGAGAGGGAGTAAGATGAGATTATTTGAGGTGTTTTTAGTTCTATCCTGTTTCGCGCTGCTCGCAGATCTATTGTTTATCAGAAGAGGTGCAAAGACAACGGGACTGGTTTTGGGGATAGGAAGCAGCATTATATTGGCAGTTCAATTATGGGTAGAGGGATACAGATGGCAGTTGCTTTTGGTATACATGATGACGGCGCTGCTCATACTCATCGTTATACTCAGGCATTTAGGTAAGATGGGGAATATAGGGAATATAAAAGCAGGGAAGCTGTTGAAATACAGTTCATCTTCCATCATTCTCATTCTGCTTATTATATCTACCGCCTTGTCTGTATACTTGCCAGTCTTTCATTTGCCGAAGCTTGAAGGTCCGGAGAAGGTGGGTACTCAAAGCTTTCATTTTACGGATCAGAACAGAGATGAAGTCTTAACTGCAGATCCAAGCGATAAGAGGGAACTAATGGTTCAAGTGTGGTACCCTACTGCAAATAGCAGTAATAAGAAGAGTGAAGCTCTTTTTCCAAAGGATAAAGAAATGTTCAAAAAGTATATCCAGACCTATTCTAATTCCTTAAACCTTCCAGACTTTGTATTCGATTACTGGAAGTACAGTAAAACCAACTCTTATGAAAATGTAGAAATATTGCCTTCTACAAGTCCTTATCCTGTGGTACTGCTATCTCACGGTATGGGAACCAGTCGGGTTCTACATGCGTCTCAGGCCGAGAATCTCGCCAGTCACGGATATATCGTGGTCACCATTGATCATACGTATAGCACCTTTGCTACCATTTTTCCGGATGGCCGTGTAACGGACTATACCACCAAGACGACTACCGTAGAAGATCGCAGAAGAATCGGTAAGATATGGACGAAAGATGTGGAGTTTGTAATCGACGAAATTGAAAAGCTGAATTCAGGTGCAATCGAAAGTCAATTTAAAGGAAAAATCGATCTAGATCATCTGGGCGTAATGGGGCATTCCTTCGGTGGGGCAACAGCGTTTAACACAACTTATGTTGATCCTAGAATCAAGGCCGGGGTCAATATGGACGGGTCACTGATCGAAGTGGACAATAGAGATGATCTAAACAAGCCGTTTATGTTCATAAGATCGGGAGTTTTTAAAGACTGGTTGACCGATTTCAAGAAGGATACCCATCCGGATAACGAAGTCACCAAACAACTTGAAGAAGAACTGCACATTATTAAAAATGTGATCAATCAGGGAGGGCCTGCGATCTATATAGAGGGTACCCAACACTTCAATTTCACGGACCTTCAATTTTATTCTGAGCTGATTAAACTGACTGGAATCACAGGAGATATAAATGGTAAAAGAGGATCAGACCTCGTAAATCAATATGTCCTCGATTTCTTTAATAAGGAATTGAAAGGAGAAGGGGGACAACTGCTTGAGGGTCCAAACGACAGCTATCCAGAGGTGAAATTTATAAAGCCGGAAGACCTTTAAGATGAAATAATATACGATATTGATAAAATTACAAACGATTCCGGGAGCAGCCCCCCCTTCTTATTACTATTCTGAGAATAGAAACAAGAAGGGGGGGCTGCGAGCTGTGCGCGATGTTCTTCCATTACCTGTCCTGTAAAATAAGCATAGCTCTCCAGACTTAGCTGCTCCAGGAGCTTAAAAGCAAGAATTTTGGACATATCAAACACCTGTCGTAGGAGATTTTGAATTTTTTTCGTTATTGTGAAGTTTGCGAAATCTGCAGTCCGTTCTCTAAACAGGGCAGCTATACGATTCTAGCATATTAATTTGAAATCACTCTATACCTAAATTGATACTAATAGCACTTTCCCGAATTTGCGCATTATTTAGCAACTGGCATATTACGACATAATCGGACGTCGAATGCTGCAGATACATAGACAAAATTATTATTTATAATAAATTGAAATTAATTATTTTTATTGTTATATAGTCCTAAAGTATGGTACTTATTTAAATATTTTCATAGTATAGTAGGTATTATCAAGCCCTCGTCAAAATCAGTTTTAATACTACAATGATATTGAATATAAGCAATATTACGGGAGTGATCTCATGTCATTGGAGCACGAATATGATGATAATAAGGCGGATATTGCCATTATTGGCCTCTCCATCCGTCTGCCTGGCATTGATACCGTTTCCCAATTCTGGAAGGCGATCCTGACTGGAGAAGAGGTCGTTGCTGACACATCCTTACAGGATACAGCAGAAGTTGCTTCTGCTGAGGGAAAGCAAAATTTTATTCGCACAAACACCAACATCCGGAACATTGAGAATTTCGATGCTGCATTCTTTAATTTCAATATCAGAGAGGCGTCCTTAATGGACCCGCAGCATCGTCTGCTGCTGGAGATGGCTTGGGAAGCACTGGAGGCAGCGGGATGTGATCCGGGAACCTATGATGGTCTTATCGGGATGTATGCTGGTGTGTACGCGAACTATTATCAGATGTTCAACCTTATGCCGCTTCTTAATGGCAACAGAGCAGCCTCCGAACTCCAAATGCAGATCGCAAATGAGAAAGACCATGCGGCGATGATGGCCGCTTACAAGCTAGGCCTTACCGGGCCAGTGCTGAATGTCCAGTCTGCCTGTTCCAGCTCGCTGGTTGCTGTACATTTGGCGTGTGAGAGTCTGCTCACATACTCCAGTGACATAATGGTATGCGGAGGGGCGACACTTGGCATTCCCCAAGCCAACGGCTATTACTATCAAGACAATGGGTTGATGTCTGCTGATGGGCATCTTCGGGCGTTCGATAAACACGCTACTGGAACCCTATACAGCGACGGGGCAGGTTGTGTCGTACTGAAACGATACAGCGATGCCCTTGAGGATGGCGACACCATTTATGCTGTAATTAAAGGTTCTGCCGTCAATAATGACGGAGCCCTCAAAGCCGGATATACAGCTCCCGCCGTCACAGGTCAGATTCAGGTTGTTGAACGAGCGCAAATGAACGCTGACGTAAGTGCCGGGGACATCAGTTACATAGAAGCTCATGGTACCGGCACTCCTCTAGGAGATGCGATTGAGCTTGAAGCGCTGCATGAGGTATTTGCCAGACATACTGAAAAAAACGCTTTTTGTGCTTTGGGTTCGGTTAAATCTAACGTCGGTCATACGGGGCCAGCCGCAGGCATCGTTGGGTTAATCAAGACAGTCATGGCTCTGCGAGAGAGGATACTGCCACCCGTTATTCACGCAGATACACCACATGACAGGTTAATGACCGGCCGGAGCCCGTTTTATCTAAATCCTTTTCCGCTGGAGTGGAGCAGCCCCAATCAACGGCGTCTGGCTGGGGTCAGCTCCTTCGGGCTTGGTGGTACCAATGCACATGTAATCCTGCAAGAAGCACCGGTGTTGCCAAAGGAAGCTTCCTTGCGCCGCAGCAAGTTGTTCGTACTCTCCGCCAAAAATGCAGAGGCGCTCAAGAGGAAACAGCAATCCTTACAGCAATTTCTAAGCTCGGCTTCAGAAGAGCAGTTAGCGGATGCAGCCTATACACTGCAAACCGGCCGGAAGCTGTTTGAGCACCGGGCAATTATGCTATACGGCAGTGGAGGTGAGACAGAGTGGATAGAACAGGAGACCGGGAAGAATCTTGCGGGCATGCCCTTGTTCCACTTCCCGGATCTATCCGGTTTCGAGACTCCTGAGCTTGGAGATTGGATGGCAGAGGAAACGGTATTCTACAACAACTTCGTGCTGGGTAACAACCTGGCAGAGGAATGGTTCGGCAAGGAAGTTGCAGCATTGCAGGCACAAGCCGCATACGCCTTAACCGTGCAGCTCTCCTTATTCAAACTCTGGGAGAGCTGGGGAATCCATCCCTCAGGCTGCCAAGGCACGGGCAGCGGCTTATTTGCCGCCGCTTATGCCTGTGGCCTCATGACTCATGCGGATGCTTTGTATCTGGGCAGCTCCTATACGGCCGCACTCGCCACTTCGGGGGAGGAGCAGGGTACTATTGTCCGAAGCTACCGGCAACGTGTCTCCAGTCTGAGAACGGGACCGATGAGAGTTCCGATTGCCGCACTACCGGGAAAGAGCCAGATGACTCATGCAGAGTGGAGCAGTAGTGATTTTTGGACTTCGTATCTCACAGATGCCCTGGAAGAAGGCCCTTCATTACAGACCAGCTGTAGGAATGAAAACGATCGGCTGGTGCTGGATATGAATCTCGCTGAATCTTCGGAAAGTCATGGACCCACGGAATGGAAGGGCCTTTACCTTCTTCTCGGCAAAGTCTGGATGGAAGGTTACCCCGTCAATTGGAAGGCTTATTATCAAGGGGAGCGCCGCCAACGCATTGAATTGCCTGCCTATCCGTTTGTAAGAACACGCTGCTGGGTAGAGCGTGATGATTCTGCACTGGATTCTACCGGACCGCTTCAGCCCATGGTGGACCCCATCAACTTACGTCCAGAACAGCTGGATGGATATATCGCACCAAGAACGGAGGTTGAACGGGAGCTGGTGGCAGCATGGGAGCTGTACCTGGGGGTGGCCCCGATCGGAATCAACGACAATTATTATGAATTGGGAGGCAACTCGCTGCTGGCAGCTTCCTTGCATGCATATCTATGCGAGCAGCTTTGCGTGACCCTTAGACTTGAAGTTTTTTTGGAGCAGCAGACGATAGCCCGCTTAGCCGAATCCATTGAATCCTGGAGATTGAATTCTAAATCTGCGAAAGGCGGACACTGACATGGATCTTGTGAATAAGGCCTTGCATCGTTTAAGCCATCCCCAAAAGAGAATTTGGTATACCGAATGCCTTCATCCCCAGACAGCCGTACATCATATTGGTGGCTGTGTCCGTATTCACGGAACGCTAGATTTCTCCCGTTTGGAAATTTCGATCCTTAATGTGATTCAGGCCCATGACGGCCTGCGCCTGCGTTTGCAGGCACAAGAAGGTGAACCGCAACAATATGTAGCAGATGCTCATTCGCTACAGCCGTTGCCTCACTACGACTTCAGCTCATATACCGATCCCCAGACGGTTTTTGAGAGGTGGGTGAATACCGAAGCGGCACAACGCTTTGAGCTTTTTGATGCTCCTTTATACCACATCGCTACCTTCAAGGTGGGGGAGCAGGATAATGGTTTTCTCCTGAAAGCCCATCATATCATCTGCGACGGCTGGTCAATGGACCTGCTGACCAGACAAATTCTCGGACATTATGAATCGCTCGGCAGGGAAGATATCTCTGACTGTGCCGTGTCCGAACCCTCCTATTTGACTTATCTCGATCTCGAAAATCAATACCTGGGCTCTCAGCGCTGTCAGAGCAACAAACAATTCTGGGAGAACAAATTTGATGCTCTTCCCGAACCGCTATTTGACAAAACTGCCACTGCTCCCGCCGGCAGACGCTATACCCGCCTGATCGACAAGCAGGCCACAGAGCAGATCACCCGTATTCTGCCAGAGCTTAATGTGTCATTGCCCCTATTTTTATCTGCCGCATTCGGGTTGGTGTTAGGCAGGTATTACCAGAGAGAGGATGTAATCCTGTCCATACCCGTATCCAACCGCTCTTCTCACACCAAGGGAATCGTTGGCATGTTCACTGGCAATCTGCCGCTGTCCCTGCATTTTAAGGAAGGCTTGTCCATCCGGGCATTTTTACAGCGGGTACGCCGTGAATATTCACGTAATCTCGCCAATCACAAGTATCCGTTCGATCTCCTTGCACAGCAGCTTCAGCTGCGGAAAAATGGGTATGGCAGCCTATACCAGGCCTCTGTGAATTATTATAATACCCACCTGTTAACCACCGTGAACAATATGAGGATTAGCAATGAGGAGTTCTACTCCGGCGAGCAGGCTTATCCCGTACAATTGATGATCAAGGACTGGTCTGAGGATGGCACGTTATTGTTCACTCTGGACTACCAGACTCAGATCCTTGGCAAGGATGAGGCTGAAACGCTGGTGGACTGTCTCCTGCATGTGTTGAATCAGATGGTGCATACTCCAGACCTCCCATTGAAGGAACTAACCCTGTCTACCGAAAGTCAACGGAAACAAACCTTGATTGATTATAACCAGCCTTCTATCCACAACTATCCATTGGAAAAGACGGTTATGGATCTATACACAGAGCAGGTTCGGCTCCATCCCAACCGGATTGCCCTGAGCTGTGCAGATGAGCAGCAGACCTTTGCAGAATTGGCGCAGCGGGTTAATTGCCTTGCGTCAGCCCTGACCGCAGAATTCCCGCATGTGTCAGGTGTAATAGGTGTAAGGATGCATCATTCTCCTGAACTGGTTATTGCAATACTGGCGATTCTTCAGTGTGGTGCGGCTTTTCTGCCGCTTGACCCCGGAGCTCCGCCAGCAAGAGCGGAGTATATGCTGCGGGACTCGGCAGCAATCTGCCTGTTGACCGATCTGTCAGATGAACCGGCTTCCGGCTGGCTTGTCCCAACGCGCAATCCCCGGCATCTGCTCCGGCACAGGCCGATGTCTCAGGAAGAACAGCAGAGGGCGAGACCTGAAGAAACAGCTTACATCTTATATACCTCAGGATCTACAGGAGCACCTAAAGGGGTAAAAGTTCTTCACTCTAACCTAGCCAATTATATCACTTGGGCAGCGGCAGAATACTTGACCTCGGAACATGAGGTGTTCGCCTTTTATTCCTCAATTGCCTTTGATCTGACGCTGACATCCTTATTCGTGCCCCTGGTCAGCGGCACCCAATTGAGGATATACCCCTCCAGCGGCGAGGACTATACCTTGAGCCGAATTCTGGGCGAGAACAGGGCTTCAATAATCAAGCTTACCCCTTCCCATCTAGCGCTTATGGGGCAAGAACGGAGGCCGAATGCTGCCTTGCGGACACTGATTGTGGGCGGGGAGAGTCTCAAGACCGGCCTTGCGGCGGCTGTACAACAAGCCTACGGTCCTACTCTGGCTATTTATAACGAATACGGGCCAACGGAAGCAACCGTAGGCTGTATGATTTACCGTTATGATCCCTTAACAGACAAGGGAGCAACCGTGCCTATCGGAGTACCTGCTGCAAATGCAAAGCTATATATATTAGATAGGGATTTGCGGCCTCTGCCTCCAGGCGCGAAGGGAGAGCTCTACATTTCCGGCCCCGGTGTTGCAGACGGCTACGTCCATCAACCCGGGTTGACAGCAGAACGCTTCTTGCCGGATGCAGTGAACAAGGGCAACCGGATGTATCGTACGGGGGATCTGGTCCGGTGGGGTGAAGGCGGTGTGATGGAATATATCGGCCGCTGCGACACCCAGCTTAAGGTTAGAGGCTATCGAATCGAGACGGAAGAGATCGAACATCACCTGCTGGAGATGAAGGGCATCCGTAATGCAGTTGTCATGACGAAGGGTGAAGGTCCGGGGATGGAACTGGTCGCCTGTATTGTCGGAGACTCGCTTACAGCGCTGGATATCCGCAGCCGTCTAGCCGGCATCCTGCCTGGATACATGGTCCCGGGACGTATCATTTTTAGAACAGAGATTCCGCTCACTGCTAATGGGAAGACCCATTGGAGACAGCTTGCACAAGAACTAGATGACGCCGCAGTACAGGTCCAGGAGTACCAGGGGGGGAACCAGGCTGAATGGCTTTTATCCGCACTGCGGACTGTTCTCGACTGTAAGGAAATCAGCCTGGAGGACCGTTTTTTTAATCTTGGAGGGGATTCCATCAAAGCGATTCAGATTTCAAGCCTGCTCAAAAATCAAGGACTTCAACTAAGCGCGGCTGACATTCTGGATCATCCTCTCATTAGCGAAATGCTTCTGTATCTCACTGAAGATAAAGAGGTTCAGTCACAGGAGCCGCCGGAGGGCATCGTCCCGTTGACACCGATCCTGTCGTGGTTTTTCTCCCGGGAGCTTGCGAATGAAGACTACTATCTGCAATCGATGCTGCTGGAGATCCGGGAAGATATTACCCTGCATACCCTTGAAGACAGTTTAAGGCAGTTGCTTCAGCACCATGACTCCTTGCGCTTGCATTATGACTCTGTAAAGCAACAGCTCTCCTATAACAACGAGCTTTCTGTGATTGAGTTCCAGCCTAATGTACTTGATTTGAGCGAATTTGCTCCTAAACAACGGGAGCAAGAGTTCTTGACGTATACCTCCGCACTGAAGGCAGGCATACGCCTTACTAAGCAGGATCAGTTCCCCTTTCGCGCCTGCTTGATTGTCGAGCCGGGACGTACTAATCGTCTGCTGCTCGCGGCTCACCATGTTTGTATAGACGGTGTATCATGGCGGATTATTATGGAGGATTTGGGACGGTTGCTTCGGGGAGAACGCCAATGTCTGCCCAAAACATCGTCGTTCAAGCACTGGGCACTGGCACTGAGCGAACGCGCTGAACCGCTGGTTCAGCGGGAGCGGGAATATTGGAACGGAAATTACAACCTTCCAGATGATCATTGGCTTTGTTTTGGGCAAACGGTTGACGGACGCAGAATGCTTCGTACGCTGACGTTCAGCCCTGCTGAAACGGGGCTATTGCTTGAACATTGCCAACAGATTAACGGTCTGCAGCCCCATGAGCTCCTTCAGACTGCACTTGCCCTGGCATTTCATGATACCTGGAACTGGCAAACACAGGTCATTTGGCTGGAAGGACATGGCAGGGAGCCCTTGTTCCCTGAAATGGATCTCTCGCGTACCACCGGCTGGTTCACCAGTCTATATCCGGTCAGAATTACCGTTCAGGCCGGTAGAACTGTAATCGAGAGGAGGGATAACATCCTCCAGCAGCTCAGGGCGGTGCCCCGCAAAGGTCTGGGATATGGCATTTTAGCTTATGAATTGGGACTGATTACACCGGCTATTCCCAGAATTCTATTCAATTATCTTGGGGAATTTCAGGAGGAATACGGGAATGGCCTGTTGCATGTTCTGAATGAACAC
Organism: Paenibacillus sp. FSL R7-0204; assembly: GCF_038002225.1. NCBI lineage: Bacteria > Bacillati > Bacillota > Bacilli > Caryophanales > Paenibacillaceae > Paenibacillus > Paenibacillus sp. FSL R7-0204. The sequence continues at coordinate 3,857,282 of NZ_JBBOCA010000001.1, read as the reverse complement.
ACAGGACCGGATATCGCCGAAGACAATGCAATGCCATTCCTACTGGAGATCAACGCTTATATTCTGAAGCGCATACTGTATCTGGAGTTACGTTCTCCCTCCAGTATGCCGGACAAGGTCATGGAGCAGTGGCTGGATCGGTATAAAGCCCTCTTTGCAGAACTCCTCAATCAACCGCCGGTTCAGAGGGAGCCAAGCTGGACACCTGCTGATTTTGATGCGGTGGATATGACGCAGGAGGAACTGGATTCGTTATTCAAGTAACAGGGGGGATAACATGAACCGCTTGCTAATCAAAATGCTCTGTGCCTGTATGCTGCTTGGCATAGCTGCGCTGCCGCCAGCTTCGGCAAATACTGCCGGCAGCGGGATTTCAGCTGAGTCCGTTGACCAATATGTACGTAAGCTGATGGATCAGATGGATCTTCCCGGTGTCTCTGTAGCGGTGCTTCGCGGTGACAAGACTTATGTTAAGGGGTATGGCAAAGCTGACGCCAGCCGGAATATACCGGTAACCCCTGACACCTTGTTCGAACTTGGCTCTAACAGTAAAGCATTCACCAGTGTCGGTCTGCTCCTGCTTGTCGAACGAGGGCTTGTAGACCTGGAAGCGCCAGTAACCCGCTATCTGCCATGGTTAACTCTGCAAGCAAGAGGGGAGTCTGCCGAACCAACGGTAGGGCATTTCCTTAACCAGACCAGCGGGCTGGGCAGTGATTCCGTTGCGCGGATAGATCCGTCCACCGAAGACAGCGCACTTCAGGATACGGTGCGCGGACTAAGCGAGAATCCGCTCTGGTCTAAACCGGGGACCCAATTTCTGTACTCCACCGGTAATTATGATGTGCTTGGTGCAATTATTGAAGCTGTGAGCGGGATGTCCTATGAATCTTATATGTCCGCTGAGATCTTTCAGCCTTTGGGATTAGAGCTGACAACCGCAGGCAGAGCGATATTGCAAGGTGGCAAAGAAATCTCCCAAGGCTACAAGCCAGGATTTATCGGCAACAGAGAGTATCAAGCCCCCGTCTACCGAGGGAATACACCCGCAGGCTACATCTTATCAAGCGCTACGGATATGGCCCGCTGGTTGAATCTGCAGATGAACCCTGCAGCAGCACCTTTAGAGCTTAGAGGAGCCATTGCCCGTGCACAGATTCCCGATGAAACGGTCAAGGCAACACTAACTCCTCCGTATACGACATCTTTTCGCTATGGGGGTGGCTGGCTGGTGTTTAACAAAGGAGATCATACCCTCTTTTCACACGGGGGGAATAATCCTAATTTCTCTTCGTACGTCTTGTTTGATCCAGTCCAACAAATCGGAGTTGCTGTTCTGGGTAACCGGAATACGACGGCGACTTACGCGATTTGTGAGGGACTGTATGCTTTGCAGCAAGATCTGAAACCTGCCGCCGCACCAATGGATACTATGGACACAGCGAATCTTGCAGGCCGGATCGTGATCCTTATTTCTACGGCTCTATGTCTCTGGCTGCTCTACGCATGGGTCAAGGATCTGCGCTTAATCCGCAATGGCAGACGGCTGCGCAAGGGACCTTCTTTCGCCCTATATGTCAAGTCATCCGGTTTGGTGATCCTGGCCGCTCTTATTCTGGGCATGACCTGGTATATACCCAAAATGCTTTTTTGGGGTTATCCTTGGAGATTTATTGTCGTATGGGCACCGTTTACGATAGCTCCAGCTATGATTATGACCGCAATCACAGGAACGATGTTCTCCTTCTTAAGACTGTTAAAAATGTGGTTCCCGCTATACCCAGCCGTTTTAACGTACAACCGAGCACAGCCGCAAGTGATTCAAGAGGAGGCTTCCTTATGACTATCAAGCTTTTTACAATTCCTTATTCCGGCAGCTCCGCAGCCATCTACCTGAAATGGAGGACCCTGTTGCCGGCAAATATCGAAGTGGTCCCCCTTGAATTTCCAGGCAGAGGCAAGCGGTTCGGGTCCAAGCTATGCGACAGTATGGAGTCATTGATTGACGATCTTGTACAGCATCTGGGCAGCCAGCTTCAGGGGAGTCCATATGCGCTGTACGGACACAGCCTGGGAGGGCTTGCGGCTTATGAACTGAGTGTGCGGCTCATGGAAAGCGGACAGGCGCTTCCGGTACATGTGTTCTTATCCGGCTGTAATCCACCGCATCTGCGTTATGGAGAGGAGCAACTGCATAAGCTGCCGGATGAGCTATTCCTTCAAGAAATTCTCAAGCTGGGCGGTACTGCTCAGGAACTGGTTAATCATTCTGAGCTAATGAGAGTTTTCCTGCCGATCATCAAAGCAGACTATAGAATCTACGAGTTGTATGCCGGCAACGGCCGGCACGTGAGGCTTCCGGTCGATTGTACGGTCATGGTCGGCACCGATGATCCCTTGATGCCTGCAGAGAACGGGATAGAGTGGGAGCAGTATATCAGCGGGAGCATGGAGATTCAAAATCTGCCCGGCGGGCACTTTTTCATTCATGACTGTCAGAATGATGTGATCGCCGCCATTCAGGATGCACTTGCCGTTCATAAGTGAGGAGGCCCAACATGAAGGTTGAGAAAAACAACGTCCAGGATATTTGGCCGCTGCGTCCGCTGCAGCAAGGGATGCTCTTTCATTATTTGCAGGAGGAATCCAAAAGTGAATACATGGAGCACCTTGTCCTGAGTCTACAGGGGCAAGTAGATAACCAGCTGTTCAATGAAGCCTGGCTCGCTGTCTACCGTGCGAATGACGCATTGCGGTCCGTGTTCAAATGGGAGGGGCTCCGGTCACCTGTGCAGATTGTGCTTCGGAACCGTGAACCGATGCCGGAAATCTATGATTTCACGGGCGGAATGATACCTGATGAAATCAGAGCATTCCTTTCCACTGAGGACCATAAGGCTCTGAAGCAGACGAGGAGCAGGAAAGAATGGATGCAGCTAACTGCAGAAATCATAGGTAAACGGAACCGGGCCATGCGCTTTGATTTGACCCGGGAAACCCTACGAATCGTATTATGTAAGTTCGACGGGGAGTGCGGATTGTTCCTGACGTTCCATCATATTCTGCTGGATGGCTGGAGTCTGGGCATTGTGCTGGAAGAATGGCTTCATGCCTACCGGGCACTAGCTGAAGATCAGGAAGTGTCCCCTTCGGCAAAGCCGGGAATGAAGGCTTATCTGGCGGCTGTCAAAGGCTCACGCCAACCGGAACGTGAAGCGGTATATTGGGCTGATTGCCTGCGGAATTATGAAATCAAACAAACGGTACAACCGTTCTACAAACCCCGGCGCCCGGGATTCAAACGGGTATCCCTGAGCATACCGGAAACGGCAGCGGCGGGAATGCGGTTATTCTGCCAAAACAATGGCATGCCGGTAGCCACCTTGATGAATGGTGCGTGGGGCCTTTTGCTTCAGCGGTTCAAACATGTCGACGATATTGTTTTTGGCTCGACGTTATCCGGCAGGGGCGTTAGTCTTACCGGCATCGAGCGTATAGTCGGGCTGTTGATCAATACGGTGCCGTTGCGTCTTTCCAGCCGCAAGAGAGAAAGTGTTCTGGAGTATTTCGCGGGTGTTCAATCCGCAATTACAGCCAGGCGTCCCTATGAAATGGCCGGTCTGTCCGAGATCAGGGGATACGCCGGTATTCATGGTACCGAAGAGTTATTTGATACCTTGCTGGTCATGGAGAACTATCCGCTGGATAAGGTGCTCCTGGAGCAGCCAATGGCAGGTTCCGCAGCGGAAGGCCTAACCGGACAAGCTCCCTTGTCGATCAGCTCCTTTGAAATGGTGGAGCACACTCATTATCCGCTTACCCTGCTCATTCGGGAGAGCAGTGGTTTCGAAATGGACTTCATTTATGATCAGGAAAGCTATGACTATTTTGTGGTAAATCAGATGTCACAGTGCTTTGTTCAACTGCTGCACAATCTGGTCACGCAGCCGGAGGCGCAGATATCTGACATTAGAATCGCTGAACCTGATGCTCTAAAAATGAACGGGCTGCTGTCCGCCGCCGGACCCCTGAAGCAGTTCCGTGAACAATCGATTCCGCAGTGGTTCACCACGATGGCACGGAGCCATCCCCAGAACATTGCCATCATTCATGAGCAAGTCAAGTGGACCTATGCTGAGCTTGATCGGAGGTCAGACCAGGTAGCCGCTGCACTGATTCGTCTTGGAGCCGGGCCGGAGCAATACATTGGAATCGAGTCTCGGCGGAGCCCGGAGACGATCATGGGACTGCTTGCAATTCTGAAATCCGGCGCGGCTTATGTGCCTCTGCACCCGGATTATCCCGAAGATCGGCTTAGATTCATGATCGAAGATTCAGGGATGCGGCTTATGCTGTCTGACAGGGACAGCCGGCTTTCTTTTATGACATCGATGAATGTAGGCACCCTGCGTTACCAAGATATCATTGATACAGAAGATACGGATCTGCTGGACAGCTTCCCTTCTTCGCATGATGGCGGACACCGTGTAGCCTGTATTGTGTATACTTCCGGATCTACCGGAAGGCCCAAAGGTGTGATGATCGAGCATAGAGGGATCGTGCGGCTGGTGAAGCATACAGAGTTTGTTAATTTCAGCACCAGTGATGTGATTTTGCCGACATGTCCGTTTGAATTCGATGTCTCCAACTTCGAGATCTGGGGGGCACTGCTGAACGGAGCGTCACTGTACCTGATGGATCAGGACAAGCTGCTGATGCCTCAGGTATTAAAAGAAACACTGCTCCAGCAGAAAATAAGCCTGATGTGGATGACTACACCGCTGTTCAATCAATTAGCCAGTGTGGAGCCTTCGCTGTTCCGTTCCCTGCGTTATCTGATTATTGGCGGGGATACGTTGTCGCCAACACAGATTAACAAGGTGAGACAGGCCTGCCCGGCTTTGACACTTGTCAATGGCTATGGTCCTTCCGAGAATTCGGTGCTGTCCACTACATTTGCGATTGAACGGGAATATGAGACCAGAATTCCAATCGGCAGACCTGTCTCGAACTCTACTGCATATATTCTGGACCTTAATCAACAGTTTTTGCCTGTGGGAGCGATTGGTGAACTATGCGTCGGGCTGGAAGGCGTAGCAAGAGGATATCTGAACAACCCTGAGCTAACCAAAGCCAAGTTCATTCCCGATCCGTTATATCCAGAGTACAGGATGTACAGGACAGGGGATTTAGCCCGCTGGCTGCCCGATGGTAATATTGATTTTCTCGGGAGAGCTGACAATCAGGTGAAGGTTCGGGGATACCGGCTTGAGCTGCAGGAAATCGAACATGAATTAAGCCAGTTGCCCGGAATCGAAGACTGTACGATTATTGTGATTCAGTCCGTGGACCGGGAGAAGGAGCTAGCTGCCTATTTCGTAGCGGGGAACACACTGCAACCAGGTCAGCTAAGAAAAGCTATGCTGGAACGGCTGCCCTCCTATGCAGTGCCTACGCGTTACATGCAGCTTGCTGCACTGCCGCTGACAATCAACGGAAAAATTGACAAGAAGGCGCTGCGCAACCTGCCGTTCCCCTCCCCAGTCACCGGAGGTACACCTGTTAAATCACTGGCCTCAATGGAAATCACGGTGCTGGAAGCTTGGAAGGAAGCATTAGGGGTGGAACAGATTGAACTGGATGCCCCCTTTTTTGATATCGGCGGCAATTCGCTCTTGACGATCCGTATCAGCGATACCCTGCGTGCTTCCACCGGTATTGAACTGTCGGTAACCGATTTATTCCGATATCCTACGGTTAGAGAGCTCGCCGCGTACATGGCAGCGAAGCAATCAGAAGAGAGTCCGAAGAACGAAACCGATCATACGGCGGCTATTTCCCAAGTAGAGCAAGAGAAGATGGAAGATTCCTCTTTAATAACCAGTGATATTGCTGTCATTGGACTTGCCGGAAGGTTCCCAGGCGCTGCCGATCCGATGAGTTTTTGGAGCAATCTTCGGGAGGGGAAGGAGAGCATCTCATTCTTTTCTGATGAAGAATTAAGCGCTGCCGGAGTTGCCGAGACGCTGCTGCGTGATCCCAGGTATGTGAAAGCGAAGGGGATGCTTGAGGATATTGAATACTTCGATGCGGAGTTATTCCATTATAGTCCGCAAGAGGCTGAACTGATGGACCCGCAGCTTCGCATTTTGCATGAGCTCGCTTGGGCGGGCCTGGAGGATGCCGGATACGATCCCATGCGGTACCGGAATGCCATAGGCTTATTCGTAGGCGCAACGGTCCATTTGAACTGGGTGAACCGGCTGTTCGATTCCCTGGAGGATGATACAGAGCGCTGGCGGGCGGCCAATCTAAATGTACATTCCCTGAGCATGCCCGTCTCTTATAAGCTCAATCTGAAAGGGCCGTCGTTAACCGTTGAAACTGCATGTTCTTCGTCACTGGTTGCGGTACATCTAGCCTGTAATTCCCTGCTAAGAGGAGAATCGGATCTGGCGCTTGCAGGTGGGGTGTCGATCTCAGTACCCAAGAAATCGGGCTACACCTACCAGGATGGCATGATTAAATCACCCGATGGGCACTGCAGAGCCTTCGATACAGATGCCAAAGGCACAGTGAGCGGCGATGGTGCGGGTCTTGTGGTGTTAAAAAAGCTGGATCAGGCCGTTCAGGATGGCGATCACATCTACGCTGTTATTAAAGGATCTGCGATTAACAACGATGGAACGCGCAAGGCTGGATTCACAGCACCTAGCGTTCAGGGACAACTAGATGTTGTGACGGCTGCCCTGGAAGCCGCAGCTGTCTCAGCGGAAACCATTAGTTACATTGAGACACATGGTACAGGAACTCCACTGGGTGATCCCATTGAGATCGAAGCCTTGTCCGGGTTGTTCCCCGCCTCCAATGGAACCGAAACAGCCATCGGGTCTGTCAAAACCAATATCGGACATCTCGATGCTGCTGCGGGCATTGCCGGATTCATCAAAACCGTGCTGGCACTGCATCACAAGCAGTTGCCTCCCAGCTTGCATTATAAGCAGGCCAATCCAGCTATCGGCTTCGACAAAAGTTCACTGTATGTCAATGCCACACTTCAGGATTGGCTGCCGCCGGAAGGTTCGCCTCGCCGTGCCGGCGTAAGCTCATTTGGAATCGGCGGAACCAATGCGCATGTCGTCCTGGAAGAGGCCCCGCTTTCCATCGCGGCAGATCCTGGGAACAGACAGAACCGGAGTGAGGGCTCACCCGAATTGTTCTTATTATCCGCTGCGACAGAAGAAGCCTTGCTGCAAAAAACAGAAGACTTGCTCCATTATCTCAGTTCAGCAGAAGGTCAAGCGCAACAGATTGCGGATATCGCCTTTACGCTGAATACAGGCCGGCAAGAATTGAACTTCCGGATGGCATGGATTGCCGCAGATGCTGCTGAGCTTGCTGCCGGCTTGCGAGCTTTCCTGAATGGAACACGCAACATTGCCCGTATCCGGGAGGCCGTGAATGTGGTATTCGCATTCCCGGGCCAAGGAGCCCAATACACAGGAATGGCACGTCACCTGTATAATACGCAGCCGCTATTCCAGCGTGAAATGGATCGCTGTCTGGAGCTGGCCTCACCCATCCTGACGGCCGATTTGCGGTCCATCTGGCAGCAGGAGCCTGACCCGGAAGGGTCATCACTGCTGGCAACGGCTTTACACGCTATCGATCAGACCGAAGTTGCCCAGCCGCTGCTGTTCATGGTGGAGTATGCGCTGGCCCGGCTTTTGCAGCATTGGGGCATCTCGCAGACGGCTATGCTCGGGCATAGCTTGGGTGAATACACAGCTGCCTGCCTCGCAGGCGTGTTGACACTGGAGGAGACCATCCGGCTGGTGATCCGCCGTTCCTCGTTAATGCAGCAGATGGAGCTCGGCGAGATGATTAGCATTGGCCTTGGGTACGAGCATGTGCTCCCACTGCTGGGCGAACGACAAGCTCTGTCCGTGGCTGCGACCAACAGCCCGGAACTCACAGTGGTCTCGGGACCGCCCGCATCGATACGTGCCCTGTCAGCCGAGCTGCGGCAAAGCGGTCATGAGCCCTTCCGTCTGCAGGTATCGCATGCCTTTCATTCCGCGATGATGGAGCCGATGCTCGGACCCTACAGCAAAGCGCTCCAAGAAATTAAATGGGCGGCTCCGGCAATTCCGTATATCTCCAATGTTACGGGTGAGTTTATCACAGCCGAACAAGCGGTGGACCCTGAATATTATGTGAATCATGTCCGGCAAACCGTCAGGTTCTCGGAAGGCGTGGCAACGCTGGCGAAACAGCTTGAACCCGTATTTCTGGAAGTCGGCCCCGGGCGGACGCTGGGTCAACTGATCCGCCGTAATCCGGGTACCGGCAGCAATAGTAAGATTCTTAGCATATTACCCAAAGCCTCCGAGGCACAGACATCAGGTATCCATCTGCTTCAGGCCTTGAGCGACCTATGGATGAGCGGAGTGTCCATCCAATGGGAGAGGGTATTTGAGAACCGCAAAGGACGGCGGGTTTCCCTGCCGGTATACCCGTTCGGGAAGCAATATTACTGGAAATATCAGCAGGGTAAGGCAGAGGATATCCAGCCGGACAGCTCGAATGCCCGCAACCGTCCCGTTTATGAATGGGCTTATGCCCCAGACTGGAGTGAGCAAGAGGGCAGTATGGAAGGAAAGCGTCCTGGCTGCAAGGGACAGACGGTGCTGTTGTTCACTGAGCGGAGCCTTCTCGCTGACCAGTATGCAGTGTTGCTGGAGGAACAAGGGGCTCAGTGGATCAAGGTCTACCCCGAAGGGACCTTTCAGAGGGAATCTGCTGCGGAGTACACCCTTGATCCCGGCAACCCGGACCATTATGCTCAATTATTTGAAGTGCTTGCCGAAGCCGGCACACAGCTGCCTGAACAGATCATTCACTTGTGGAGTCTCGGGTTGGAACAAGCTGAGACTTTAGCTCGTGCCCAAGTAGCGTCTGGACGAAGTGGGGAGAATCTTGCCTGCACTGAGGTGCTTAACCGCTGCCTGTACAGTGTACTGGAGCTGGTGCGTGCTGCAGCTGTAGCCGTGCAAGGGAAGCCGCTGGAGCTAATACTGGTCACAGATCAAATGGAACGGGTCCATCCGAACGACATCGTAGATCCGTTGAAAGCTGCCCTGCTTGGGATAGCCAGCGTTATCCCGCTGGAGTATCCGCATATCCGGGTGCATACACTGGATCTCGATCAGGAGTCCATCGCCGCGAATCCAGGAATTCTGCTGACCCTGCCTTTCGAGGGTTCGGATAGTAAGGTTAGCCCGTTGCCCATCCGGCAAGCACTGCGGTCCTCACACCGGTATGAACATGCTTTCATTCAGGTACCCCTTCCCCGGATAAGCCTTCGGTCCGGCGCTTTGCGCAAGGGAGCGGTGTACCTGATCACTGGCGGCATTGGCGGAATCGGCCTTGCGCTCGCCGAGTATCTGGCTGGTCAATATCAGGCCAAGCTTGTGCTGGTTAGCCGCAAGCCGCATCCGGTGCAGGATCGGCTGGAACAGCTATGTGTGAGCGGAGCGCAGGTGCATGTCGAATATGCCGATGTCGCTGACCGGTCTTCGATGGAACATGCCATTAGCACAGCGGTGGAGCGCTTCGGCCCGTTGGACGGGGTATTCCATGCAGCAGGAGTGCCGGATGGAAGCATGATCCACATCGCAACAAGAGAACAGACCGAAGAGGTGCTGCGGCCCAAAATCGCAGGGACGACAGTCTTATATGATGCGCTTGCAGCAATGCACCAGCCACCGGCATTTCTCCTGCTCTTCTCCTCGATTAGCGGAACATTCGGTGCTTTCGGGCAGAGCGGGTACGCAGCGGCCAATGCCTTCATGGACGGATTCGCCCGTGCACATGCCGGGGATTCGTCTGGAATGCGGGTAGTCAGCGTGGATTGGGATGCTTGGAAGGAGACGGGGATGGCAGTTGAAGCTGTGAACCGGTATAACGGCTCCGGCACAGATAAGGCGGAGCACCCGGCTAGCAAAAAAGGGCAAGCGGAGCTCCCGCTGCGCATCTTCCACCCGCTGCTAACCTCCAAAAGGGTGTCGGCAAGCGAGACGCAGACGGTCTATATATCCAGATTGTCGGCAGAGCATCAATGGGTACTGGACGGCCACCGGATGCTCGGTTCCTCCATTTTACCGGGAACAGGTTATGTAGAGATTCTGAGGGCATCGTTTGAAGAGTTAACCGGAGATATCGGTCTGAACATTGTTGAACTGTTTTTTGTACAACCGCTTGTGGTCGAAGAGAAGTGTGAGCTAAGAACCGTTTGGTCCAATAACAGTAGCGGCTGGGAATTCTCCATGTCCTCCATAGGAGCAGCAGGGGAATGGATACAACATGCCAAAGGCTGTGCGGAACGCCTGGATGAGCAGAATGATCGGACCCTCAGCGGCGCAGAGCTCAATAAGCTCCAGAATGGTCTACTGGCCGCAGCGGTTCCTGTAGAAGCAGAACGATCCAGCGAGGGCACGGGGGTACGCATGCAATATGGCCCGCACTGGAACAACATACGCCGGTTCGTCCGCAACGAGAACGAAGCGTTTGCCGAATTGTCACTGCCAGAGGATCTGGCAAGAGACTCGGCTGATTACGGAGTTCATCCAGCTCTGATGGACCGGGCAACGAGCCTGCTGGGCGGACAATCGGAGGACAGCCATGCGTATCTGCCTTTTGCCTATAAGAACCTCCAGATTCTCCGGCCGTTCTCTGCTAATCTCTACACCATTGTGCAAGAAGGGGAACAAAGGGAGGAAGCCCGGACGTATACCTGCCGCATTACCGATCTGGAAGGCAGTGTACTCATGGAGATTGAAGAATATGTCATGCGCAAAGTCCGCAACCAGTCACTGTCAGACCAATTGCCGCTGGAACGCAATGGAACGTTGCCTGCGGTCGGTAATTACCGGCTGGGATTAACTGTGCCGGGTGAACTGAACAGCCTCCATATCCTGTCTGAATATCGGCTGCCTCCAGAACCGGATGAGGTAGAGATTAGAGTGGCAGCTAACGGCCTGAACTTTAAGGAAGTGTTGTATGCACTCGGTGTGCTCAAGCTGCCGGAACCCTATGGTTTCAGCTTCGGCCTGGAATGTGCGGGAACGATAACCAGGGTGGGGGCAGGCGTAACTGATTGGCTGCCCGGAGATGAAGTGATGGCGATAGCCGGAGCAAGCTTGGGAAAATACGCACGGGTGCCGGCAAGCTCGGTGGCACGCAAGCCTTCCCGGATATCGTTTACTGAAGCGGCAACCCTGCCGATTGCCTTTATGACCGCTTACTACGCGCTAATCATCCGTGGACAGCTCTCCTTGGGCGAGAAAGTGCTAATTCATACGGCAACTGGCGGCGTGGGTCTGGCAGCCGTGCAAATCGCCAAGTGGGTTGGAGCGGAGATTTATGCAACGGCCGGTACCGAAGAGAAACGGGACTACCTGCGTTCACTAGGTATCTCGCATGTGTACTCCTCGCGGGATCTTGCTTTTGCCGACCAGATCCGTGAGTCTGCCGGAACGGTAGACGTCATTCTGAATGCCCTTACGGGTGAGGCTGTCGAGCAAGGGCTCTCCTTATTGGCCCCGCACGGCAGATTTCTGGAAATGGGCGTAAAGGACATTATGGAGAACAGCACGCTGGGAATGCGAGTTTTTGAGAAAGGAATTTCTGTGTCAGCCATCAGCATGGACAGCGGCCTTCCCGGATATACGAGGCTCTTGCGCGAGCTTGCCCGGCATGTGGAGGAAGGCACGTTCACACCGCTGCCTGTGATCCCTTACCGGTTCGCAGATACGGAAGAGGCTTTCCGCTATATGGCATCGGCCAAGCATATCGGCAAAATCGTCATTACCCAGGAAGATGCCTCAGCTCCAAAGCCGGAAATGGTGCAGCTTCAGGGTGGAATGACCAATGCTGAAGGAATGGAAGTGCTTGAGCATATTTTATCCAAAGTCATGAGTGCAGAGTGGTCTCCTGTTCAGTGGCTGTTGTCAACGACCGATCTGAACACCCGGTATTCCTTACTTGAAGCCAACAAGCCGGATGGGATAAGACCTGCTACTAAGCATCTCTCTGCGGGTCGCAAGCGCAAACGGATGGCTAACAGCACTGAATATGCACCTCCGCTTACACAGACACAGAAGAAGCTGGCAGAACTGTTCATGGACTATCTGGAGCTGGAGGCGATTGGTCTGCATGACAATTTTTTCGAAGCGGGAGCAAGCTCCCTTGATCTGATTCAGATTAATGCCCAACTCAATGCTTTATCTGTCAAAGATACGTCGATTATCAAAATGTACTCCTACCCGACGATTCATCTGCTGGATGCCTATTTATTCGCGGACAAGGAAGACGCGACAGACAAGAGCGAGGTTCTCAAAGATTCCGAAGACCGCAAAAGAAAAGCAAGCCGCTTGAAAACACTGGAGTCCATCAAAGGAAGAAGGTGATGTAATGAGTGAAGAGACGACAGAGACCGGACTTGAGATTGCCATCATTGGCATGAGCGGTAAATTTCCGGGGGCGGAGACTATCGAGGCGTATTGGAAGCTGCTGATCCACGGCGTATCCTCAGTAACCCAATTCAGCTACGAAGAGCTCCGGGAACAAGGGATTTCTCCAGAACGTTTAAACCATCCCGATTATGTCAGAGCGAAGCCTTGCCTGGATAACGTATACGATTTTGATGCTTCTTTATTCGGATATGCCTCCTGGGAAGCCGAGAACATGGACCCCCAGATTCGTCTGTTCCACGAAATTGTCTATCATGCACTAGAGAATTCGGGCTATCACCCCGACCGGTATGAAGGACAAATCGGCATGTATGCCGGGGCTCCGCTCGACCTGAAATGGACGAGTGACCATCTGTCCCGCCATGGAGACGGTGAAGATGTGCTGGAGTCGGGTATCGTGTCGAGCAAGGATTTCTTAAGCCAACTAATCTCCTACAAGCTCAATCTGACGGGACCCAGCTACACTCTGTATACTGCGTGTTCAACCTCGCTTGCAGCAGTTCATCTGGCTTGCCAGGGTCTCCTGCTGGGAGACTGCAACCTGGCCGTTGCCGGAGGGGTAACGCTGGAGCAGCCGGGCAAGTCGGGTTATCTCTACCAGGAGGGTACTATTTATTCCAAAAGTGGCGTTTGCCGCCCCTTCGACAGCCGTGCCGATGGGACCATCTTCGGGGAAGGCGCGGGGGCAGTGGTGCTCAAGCGCCTCTCGGAAGCTATAGAGGACGGCGACCATATCTATGCTGTGATTAAAGGCTCGTCGAGCAATAATGACGGACGGCGAAAGGTAGGCTTTGCTGCCCCCAGCCTGGAGGGCCAGAAGGAGGTTATCCGCTCGGCCTGGAGCCTCGCGGATATTGAACCGGATACCATCGGTTACATTGAAACCCACGGTACCGGCACCAACGTCGGTGATCCGATTGAATTTACCGCCTTACAGCAAGTGTTCGGTCAGGAGAGCCCGCACCGCCCGCACCGTCCCATCGGCTCGGTCAAGGGCAACATAGGACATCTGCACGCCGCTGCCGGGATTGCCGGCTTGATCAAGACTGCTCTGTCGCTGGAACGGGGGATGATTCCGCCGACAGCCAATTATGACGAACCCAACCCGCTGCTGGAGATGGAGAAATCGGCATTCTACCTCAGCCGGGAACCCTTGGCGTGGCCTAGAGGGAAGCAACCGCGCCGTGCAGGCATCAGTTCATTCGGTGTTGGCGGCACCAACGTCCATATGGTTCTTGAGGAGCCGCCCCTCCGGGCAATCAGTGAGCCGGCGGAGCTTCCGGCAGTTCTGCTGCTCTCGGCCAGAAGCCCTGCTGCCCTGGAGCGGATGCAAGGCGAATTGGCAGAACATTTGGAGAATCTCTCAAGCAGTGTACCGCTGGCCGATGTTGCGTTCACGCTGCAAATGGGACGGGGGCAATTCAAATACCGGCTCGCCTGTACTGCAGCGCAGACAGAAGAGGCTGTCCGCCTGCTAAGAGATTCGGAAGATGTTGGACGAATTCGAGCTTCTCAGGAGCATATCAACCGTCCGGTGGTATTCATGTTCACGGGCCAAGGATCGCAGGTCATTGGGATGGGCGCGGAGCTGTACCAGCGCCATCTGTCCTACCGTCAGGAAGTAGACCGGCTGTCGGAGCTGCTGCGTCCGAAGCTTGGCCTGGATATCCGCCGCTATATCGGTGTGACGGAGGCCGAAGCTCTGAGTCTTGCTGCCGCTTCTTCCGAATCGGAGCTAGACCAGACCTGGCTCGCTCAGCCCGCATTGTTCGTCTTGGAGTATGCGCTTGCCAGTGCCTGGATGAAGCTTGGCGTCCGCCCTTCCCAGATGGTGGGACACAGCATCGGAGAATATGTTGCGGCAACACTCGCCGGGGTCTTCACCCTTGAGGATGCGCTCGATATTGTTGTGGCTCGCGGGAGACTGATGCAGTCTGCTCCAGGTGGAATGATGTTAGCCGCGGCTATTCCTGCATCTGAAGCAGGGCGGTATGTCAGTGCAGACGTATCGCTCGCAGCTATTAACCAGCCGGGGTTATGCGTATTCTCAGGCAACGAAGAAGAGCTGCAGCTGCGGCAGGAGGAGTGGAGCCAAGCGGGGATCTTCACGGCTAGGCTAAACACCTCTCACGCATTCCACTCTTCACGGATGGATACCATTCTGGAGCCGTTCCGCGAAGTACTCCGCTCCAAACACCTGAATACACCTGAGCTGCCGTTCTATTCCTGTCTGACCGGCGAACCTGTCACCAGCGCGATGGCAGTGAATCCCGAGTATTGGACTGCGCAGCTTCGCGGGACAGTGAACTTCTCGGCGATGGTCAGCGGCTGTCTGGCTAAGTATGACAATATTTTCCTTGAAATAGGCCCAGGCCAGACGTTATGCCGGCTGGTGAAAGCCCAGAGCGGAGGTGACCGGCTGGTGCTGTCCAGCCTGGGGGCTGCGCCAGCAGCCAGTGAAGCAGCCGTTTTCGTGCAGACCTTGTCCCAGCTCTGGCTGGCCGGGGTACCTGTCCAGTGGGACCAGCTTTATCCGCCGCAGTCCCGCCGGCGGCTGCCACTGCCTATGTACAGCTTCGACCGGCAGACCTATCTGCCTCGGCCAGCGCTTGCAGAGCCGATCCAGACTGTAACGGCGGGGCCGGACATCTCCTTGCTCTATCTGCCTGCATGGAAGCAGGAGCCGCTCTCGGACGCACCAAGCAATACAAGCCCGCATCCGCTAACCTGGCTCATTCTGCGTGGAGGAGGCCGGGCAGTCGAGCGATGCCAAGAACGGCTTGTTGAACAAGGAAACCGTTGTATCGGAGTGCTGGCTGCAGCGCAGTATCAACGACTTGCACCAGACCGGTACGAGCTGAATCCGGTCCACGCCGGGGATTACCAGCGGCTCGCCGATGATCTGCGAAGGGACGGCATTATCATTGACCGCATTCTCCATACCTGGATGCTGGAAGAGCAGACGCCGCGAGGAATTCCGTCCGCTGTAGAGATGTCAGCAGCTGCCGAGCGAGGATACCTCTCGCTCATTCATCTAGTCCCTGCCCTGGATAAAGAACTCTGCGGGTCGCAAGTTCAGTTAACGGTTGCAGCTAGCCGGATCTTCACGATCTTTGGAACAGGAGAAGGTGAGGCTGAACGGCGGGCCATCCTTGGACCGCTACTGACCTTGCACCAGGAGCAGAACGGCTGGCAGGGCCGGCTGATTGACTTCCAGCCTGGGGAGTCCGAGAGACGTCTGACAGACAAGCTTTGGCTGGAGCTTTTATCGCCTCCCGGTACTTCAATAGTAGCGGCTTACCGGGGCGGGGCGCGGCTGGTGCAGGCTTTTGAACCCTATACGGCTTCAATTCCTAAGGGTGAGCCTGCTAACTTCTCCGAAGTGGAGGCAGCAGCACCCGGAGAGGTCTATCTCGTGGTCTCTTCCGCTGGAGGTGCGGAGTTGATCCGCAGCTTCCTGGCAGCTCGGCCTGGTGCAGAGGTCATAGCAACCGAAGGTCTCGGATCAGATCAGCTTCGTCAGGCCATTGCGGCAGCGGAGGGAATCTGCGGCCGCATTGACGGGGTGGTATACGAACCGGAGCTGCAAGCCTTGGAATGGCGGACACTTGCGGCATTATCTGCGGTGAAGAATCCCGAGGTTCCAGCACCCCGCATCTTCCAGGAACTGAACAAGCTGCTGGAGAGCTGCAGTGCTGAGATCGGTTTTGGTTGGATATTATCTTCCTTATCCTCCGTAGTTGGCGGAATCGGCCTCACCGAACTGGCAGCGGCAGCAGGTGTACTTGATGCAGCTGCGGAAGATGCGGGCACCGGGGTTATCCCCTGGCTGTCGCTAAGCCGGGATTTCACCCGCAGCGAGACAGTCCAGGGTCCGGGCATTACCCGGGAAGAGGAATATGTCTTATATGAGCAGCTATGGCCGATCCGGGGACAGATCAGCCGGGCGGTCATTTCTGCACAGCCTCCCCTATCCCGGTTGGGGATCGCCGCAGAGGAACAGCCGCTTCCGGCGGATACCCATTCCTCCACCCATCCTTATGATGCTGCGGGCAGTCGTGAGCGTCCGGCTGATCTGGGGCCCTATAAACCTCCAGTGACAGAGCAGGAGTCTATCATCTGTGAGATTATCGCCGAACTGCTTGGCGTACATCCAGTGGGTGTGGATGATCATTTTTACGATTTGGGTGGACATTCACTGCTGCTGACACGACTCCTCTCAAGAATCAAGGATGTGTTTCGCGCCGAGCTGCCGCTTCGTACCGTAATGGAGGACCCAACGGTAGAGGGGATGATCCGCAGCTTGGTGAGCGAGTGGGGGGATGCCGGAACCGTAGCTGATATTGCAGATGCCTACCGGGAGTATCAACGACTGACCTATGGAGGTGTGCAGTGAGCAGAATTCAGGATGGAGGAAGAACGATGGAACAGAGGATTGGCGTTGTGGGCTCAGGTGTGATGGGAAGCGGTGTAGCCCAGGTCTTCGCTCAAGGGGGGTACGACACGGTAGTTGTCGATGTATCCGAAGGGCAGATGCACAGAACCCGGGAGAAGATCCGGGAGAGCCTTCGTTTTCAGAAAATGATGACGGGTATAGCCCCGCTAGAACGTGCCGAAGCCGTGCTGGACCGCATCCACTTCACCCGGGAGATCGAGGCGCTAGGTGCGTGTTCGTTCGTGGTGGAGAATGTAACCGAGAGCTGGGAGATCAAGCAGGCGGTATACGAACAGCTTAACAGAGTTTGCGCAAAGGATTGCATTCTGGGGGTTAACACATCGGCGATTTCAATCACCCGGGTTGCTGCACTAGTGGAACGCCCCGAGCGGGTTGTCGGAATTCATTTCATGAATCCGGTGCCGCTCAAACCTATGGTTGAGGTCATCAAAGGATATCATACCACCCCGGAGACACTACAAATCACGCAGGAAATGCTGGGCACCCTCGGCAAGCAAAGTGTAGTTGTTGAGGATTCAGTCGGGTTCGTGACGAACCGGGCGATGATGATTTTTGTCAATGAAGCTGTCTTTATGGTACAGGAGCAGGTGGCTTCACCAGAGGACATTGATATTTTGTTCAAACAGTGTTTCGGGCACAAGATGGGTCCCTTACAGACAGCCGACCTCATTGGTCTGGATACCATTCTCAAGTCACTTGATGTGCTGTACGAAGGCTATAACGACAGTAAATACCGCCCTTGTCCCTTGCTCAAAAAAATGGTAGACGCCGGGCTTCACGGTATGAAATCCGGTCAGGGTTTCTATTCTTACAATTAATTTCAGGAGGCTGATCTCAATGAATCATGAAGAAATCAAAGCACAGGTGACCACATTTCTTACCCGCTCACTGCGAACCAAGGAGCTTAAGGAGGACGATAACATCCTGGAGCTGGGCCTTGTGCATTCCCTGTTCATGATCCAGTTGATTATGTTCATCGAGAAGACCTTTCATCTGGAGCTGGAAGAAGAGGATTTGGATATGGACAATATCAAGACGGTCCGCGATCTGGTAGTTCTGATTGAACGCCATCAAACTACGGGAGCTGAAATCTAATGAATACGCCACTAAAAGCAACTGCCGTCCCTACCGCCCTGGCCATCCGCCAGTTTGTGGACACGCACATCCTGCCGCAGGCCGCCCAGATGGATCAGGAGCAGGAGATTCCGCGCGCATTGTTCACTGAGATGGCAGCCGAAGGACTTACAGGCCTTGCGATTCCAGAAAAATATGGGGGAACTGCCGTCGACTATGCCACACTTGGAGCCATTCATGAGGAGCTGGGCCGCGGGTATGCATCGGTACAGAATGCCTGTACTGTGTTCGGCATGGTCTGCAAACCGCTGGCGCGGTTTGGGTCGGAAGCCCAGAAGCACAAATGGCTGCCCGCCATCGCGGGTGGTGAGGTCATCCCGGCGATTGCAATCACCGAACCGATGGTAGGCAGCGATATTGCCAAGCTGGAGACGGAGGCGGTGCAGGAAGATGGACAAATCATCCTGAATGGCCGCAAGAAGTACATCACGCTTGGACAAATCGCTGATGTGTTCCTGGTGTTCGCCCGATTGAACGGTCGCGGAGTCGCTGTACTGGTGGAACGGGGGACTGCCGGTTTGCAGATTAATCCCATGCGGGGACTGATGGGACTGAGGGCCAACATGATCGCCGAGCTGACCTTTGAGCATTGCAGTGTGCCTGTGGAGAATTTAGTTGGCAAAATCGGCTTCGGCTTCACCCATGTGGCGAACTATGCGCTGGACGAAGGCCGTTATACCACCGCCTGCGGCAGCGTCGGGTTGGCACAAGCCTGCCTGGAGCAAAGCATCCATTATGCCAGTGAGCGGGTCCAGTTCGGTGAACCCCTGCGCAAGCATCAGCTTGTGCAGAAGATGCTTAGCGAAATGATTACCGGGTCCAAAGCCGCCCGCGAGTTGTGTGCCGCCGCTGGGAGACTGCGGGAGCAAGGTGATCCTGCAGCCATCACAGAGACCCTGGTTGCCAAATATCATGCCTCCAAAGCGGCTGTCCATGCAGCAGATCATGCCCTGCAAATACACGGTGCTTCAGGCTGCATGAGCGGCTGTCCGGTAGAACGGTTCTACCGGGATGCCAAGATTATGGAGATTATTGAGGGAACTTCACAGATGCATGAGCTGCAAATTGCACGCAACTTCCGTTTGTGACACTGTGCCGCATCTTTGGCAGAAGGGTGAGGATCGGATGAATCATCAAGCAGACCTGGCTTTATTATTCCCTGGATCAGGGTCTCAATATAAAGGAATGATGAGGAGTCTCTATGAATCCTCGCGCATGGTGCAGGACACCTTGCATGAGGCAGATGACATTCTCGGTTTTGAATTATCCCGGCTGATGTTCGAGGGCAGCACGGTCAAGCTGAACCGGATCGGGCATATGCTCCCGGCCATCTGTGCGGCGAGTGTTGCCCATTACCGCCTATACCGGGAGCAAGGCGGGCCGCTTCCAGCCTATATGGCGGGACACAGCCTGGGCGAATATTCCGCACTTATCTGCAGCGGTGTCTTGTCCTTCAGGGACGGGCTGACGCTGGTCCGCTTCCGTGCCCGGCTGGCAGAAGCCGTTATGGAGGCCACGGGCGGCGCCATGAGCATTATGAAATCGGTTAATCCTGCACAAGTCGCATTGCTCTGCCTGAGCCTGCAAGCCGAGGGACGGCAGGTCAGCATTGCCTGTCAGAACTCCCGCAGCCAGGTAGCCGTTTCCGGTCAAGATGCTGCTCTGGTCGAGCTGGAGCAGCGGGTAACAGAATCGTCAGCTGAGGCACAGATCAGCCATTTGATCGGAAGCGCCCCTTATCATTGTGCTCTAATGCAGCCGAGCGCGGCGGAAATGACGGAGGAGCTGCTCAAGTATAACTGGAGCCTTCCGGCAGGTCAGCTTCTGTCCAATGTAACCGGCCGGCCCTATACATCAATTCAGGAGATGCAGGGGCTGCTGGCACAGCAGCTATATAAACCGGTACTATGGCAGAACTCCATCCTGTATCTGCTGGAGAACGGGGTCCAGACTTTCATTGAAATGGGTCCGCAGAACATCCTCAAAACACTGATGCCCGAAATTTCTGCTCAGACCCGTGTATATGCCCATGATGAGAAGATCGACCGGATGAACATCCGAGATCACTTCGCCGCTGCTTCCACCACTCCTGTGACAAGCCCCAAGGCTCAGGCAAGCCCGACCGCCGCAGATCTGCGGCTTAAAGCAATAAGCATGTGTCTGACACATGCCATGACCACCCGCAATAACAATCAGGCTGATGTTCCGGTTATGCCGTTCTTGGAGTTGTATACGCAAGTCAAGCAGATGAAGCATGAGCTTGATCAAGGGAATCTAACACTTGAAGAAGAGCATGTTGCCTTGGCATTATCCATGCTGCAGGCTGTGTTTGAAGATAAGCGTACCCCGGACAATGAACGGGAGCTTCGATGGCTGCAGATCAAGGAGAAGACCGGTGTAGAGCGGCAAGCAGAGAGTACTGCCAATACAAGGAGGGGACCAGAGTGAGTCTGCCTACTGTTGAGAACGAATTGCTGCTGCATACACTTCGTGGCTTCAACGATACCGCTGCGCCTTATTCACGGGACACCACCGTTATCCAGCAGTTTGAAGCACGTGTGGCAGAGCAGCCGCTCGCACCTGCTGTATACGTGAAGGAGGCCATCCATACTTATGAGGAATTGAACCGTGCGGCGAACCGGCTGGCTCATGCGCTGCGGTCCGGCGGTGCCGGAAAAGGGTCGATGGTCGCCTTAATGCTTGAGCGTTCCTTTGACATGCTGGTTGCCATATTCGGAGTACTCAAAGCTGGAGCTGCTTATCTGCCGCTGGATCTGGAGAGTCCGCCTATAAGGCTTGAGACCATGCTGTCTGACAGCGCCCCGGGCTGGGTTATTACGGAGGGCGGCGTTTCCCGTCCGTCTGTGCTGCCTATAACAGCAGAATGGGTCCCGCTGGATAGTCTGGCGAACCGTGATCTGCCGGAGACGAATCTGCCGGACGGACCTGAGCCAGGTGACCTTGCTTATGTAATCTATACTTCCGGTTCCACCGGTAACCCCAAGGGTGTGCTTATAGAACATGATGCCTTGACCAATCGGATCGAATGGATGCAAAAAACCTTCCCCATTAGCCGCGAGGATATCCTGTTCCAAAAAACAGTATATACCTTTGATGTCTCGGTCTGGGAACTGGTCTGGTGGTCAACCACAGGCGCTGCGGTCTGTCTTCTGCAGCCGCGCAAGGAAAATGATCCGCGTGTGTTCGTGAGACTAATCGAGAAAACAGGGATTAGCGTCATCCATTTTGTTCCCTCCGTCTTGCGTTTATTCCTTGAATATATCGGCAGCGGTTTTGCTCTGGAACGCTTGCGCAGCCTGCGGTATGTCTTTTGCAGCGGGGAAGCGTTGACCGTCCCGCTGGTAAGGCAGTTCTATCATAGCTTCCCGCCCGGACAAGGCGTGAAGCTGATCAATCTCTATGGTCCTACAGAAGCGGCGATTGATGTCACCTATCATGTCTGCGAGCGGGAGACTCAGGACCAGCCCGTTCCCATCGGACGCCCGATTGACAATATCCGCTTGTATGTTCTGAGGGAGGATTCGACGCTTGCATCCATTGGAGAGACGGGACAGCTGTATATCTCAGGAGCAGGGCTGGCACGCGGATATCTGAACCAGCCTCAGCTAACGCTGGAGAGATTCGTGCCCAATCCCTTTGAACCCGGACAGCGCATGTACCGTACAGGCGATCTCGCCTCCTGGACTAAGGAAGGGGAGGTCATGTACGCCGGACGGGAGGATGATCAGATCAAGCTGCGTGGACTCCGTATTGAGCTGAGTGAAGTGGAGAGCTGTCTGCTTCGTGCAGACCATGTACAAGCCGCCGTTGCCGGAGTACGAATAGGTGATGACGGGGCCCAATTCCTAACCGCCTTTGTGGTTGCGCCTGCGGGCACGGACCCCCTGCCGGAGCAGGACAAGCTGCGGGCGCTGCGCGCCGAGCTTGCCAGATATTTGCCTGCGTATGCGATTCCGACAGAGATCCTCTGGGTGGATGAGATTCCACTGAAACCAAACGGTAAGGCAGACCGGAGCCTTCTACTTGCCAGTCACGGAGGTAAGGCCGCACGAAGCTAAGGGGGCGGAATAATGATGATGAACAATGAGCTGTATGACCGATTATTGCGCAACAAAGGCATTTCAGTTCCGGGCGACAGGCACACCGCGATTCCCCGTTCAGGAGAATCTGATTCCTTCGGTTTGTCCCCCGCGCAGCGCGGGATCTGGTTCCTCCAGCAGTTACACCCGGGCAGCGCAGCCTTCAATAACAGTGCAGTGCTGAAAATCGAAGGGAGCCTCGATTTAGACTGCATGCGGGCAGCACTGCGCTCCCTGCTGGTGCGCCACGAACTGCTGAACGTAAATTACAGACAACATCAGGGCGAACCGTACGCCTGCCCACGTGCAGGAACTTTAGCATTTGAAGTCGTGGGTGTGGAGGACGGTGGCACAGCCTTTTCTTCCGAAGAGCTGCATGCCGAAATCACACACATTGCAGGCAGTCCAATAGACCTGGAGCATGATCCGTTAATTTCCTTTACACTGCTGCAGAGGGGAGAACAGGAGCATATCTGGATCATCCGCATGCATCATATTATTGCGGATGGCTGGTCCAAGGGAATCCTCCTTCGTGATTTCACACAGCTGTATGAAGCAGAGCTACACCGGAGAGCTTCTGACCTGCAGCCGCTTGCGATCCAGTACCGGGACTATGTTAGGTGGCTTGAGTGCGGGAGCGAAGAGACGGCGTATGCACGGGATCTTACCTTTTGGTTGGATAAGCTGGAAGGCGCGCCTCCTATGCTGGACATACCTGCCGATTTCAAACGGCCAAGCACCATGTCGGGTTTGGGAGGGATGGAGCCGTTTCGGATAGAGACTGAAGTATTCGAGCGCATTAGCAGCTTTTGCCGGAAGGAACGCTTATCAGTGTTTCACTTCCTGCTGACCGTCTTCAAGACGCTGCTCTTCCGGTACTGTGCAGAAGAAGATTTGCTTGTCGGTACGCCTGTAGCCGGAAGGACAAGAACCGAGCTGGAGCCGCTTATCGGGATGTTCGTGAATACTGTGGTAATCCGTACGCAGCCGGGGGACGGCCTGTCTTTTATAGACTATGCAAGGAGTGTTCAGCAAGAGGCTTTGCTGGCTTTTGACCATCAGGACCTGCCGTTCGATCTGCTTGTCGAGAGACTGAATCCGGACCGCGAGCGAAGCGTGCAACCTGTCTTTCAGACCATGTTCCAGCTCGATAATCTGGAGCTGCCTGTCATGGAGGCGCAAGGCCTCCGCTTGTCTGCTGTCCCGCTGGACATCGGAATTGCCCAGAATGATCTGTCCGTATCCTGCTGGGAGGAGGACGGAGGACTACGGGGGACATTTGAATTCAGCTCCGATCTCTTCACAAGAGCAACAGTGAGACGAATGATCGGGCATTTTATCCGGCTGACGATGGCCGCTCTGAACGATCCGCAGGAGACGCTTGGACGTCTCAATCTGTTGGAGGCCTCAGAAGAGAAAATGATTATACGGACATGGAACGAAACGGAGCAGCCCCTACCGGAACATGGATTTGTAAGCTGGATTGAGCGCAGAGCTGGCCTAACTCCAGAGAAATGCGCGGTGCTTGAGGGAGAACATGCACTTAGTTACCGTACCCTGAATCAGTGGGCGAACCATCTTGCGGCACAACTTAGGGACAAACATTTCTATGCGGAGATGCCGGTGATTGTCTGCCTGCCTTCCTCGGGACGATGTGTGGCCGCTGCACTTGCCATATCCAAAGCAGGAGGAGCCGTGGTACCCGTTGATCCTGCTATGCCCAAGGAACGTATACGGCAGATGGTAGAGGAGCTTGGCGACGTGTATGCACTGAGTGATGCCGTTCATTCCGTGCTGCTGCCGCTCCCGCCAGAGCGGGTAATCTTACTGGAGGAACAGCTCCCAGTGTTCGATGAACAGGACGAGCGGGGAACGGACAATGGATTAGCGCCGCAAGCGCTTGCATTTATCATCTTCACTTCCGGTTCGACAGGAGTTCCTAAAGGAGTCCTTCTGGAGCGGCGAAGCATCGATAACCTGGTCTACTCCTTTCTATTATCGTACCAGGTGACAGACGCGGATCATCTGCTGCCTATTACATCGGTTGCTTCAGCCAGCTTCATCGGAGAGACGCTGCCGATTCTGGCTGCCGGAGGGACTCTCGTCCTGCCGGATACCGAAACAGTGCTACACCCGGACAAGCTAAGAGCCTACATGGAGCAACATCACATCACGATCCTCAGCACAGTACCCTCTATGATTCGGCGCTTGAACAGCAACGGCGGAATCTCTTCCCAGCTTCGCCTCATTCTTAGCGGTGGAGAGACCTTACAACCCACTCATGTGGACAAGTTGCGCGAAATAGCTATTGCCAACGGATATGGACTATCAGAATCCGGCGTGTGCAGTACGTATAAGTTAATGAAGCCTGTCCAAGCTGGGGAGCAAGCCTTGTCCGCCTCACTGGGCCGGCCGGTAGCCAATCAGCAAGTCTATGTGCTGGACGCTCATCTACGGCCGGTTCCGATTGGGGTCAAGGGACAAATCTGCATTTCTGGACATGGCTTGGCCCGTGGATATTTGAATCGAAGTGACTTGAGCGAGGCGGCATTTGTACCCCATCCGTTCCGCCAAGGCGAGCGTCTGCTTCTGACAGGAGATACCGGATATTGGCTTCCCGGCGGTGAGCTTGCCTTTATCGGACGCAGCGACCGGCAGGTCCAGATCCGCGGGTACCGGATTGAACTAAGTGAAGTAGAGCGGCATTTGTGCACATACCCGGAAGTCGAAGAGGCAGCCGTGTATCCCCAGTCCGATTTTGAAGGGAACCTGCGGCTGATCGCATACTATACAGTCCGTAGCCAAGCGAGCATTATCGGCCAGCAATTGGCGCATTGGCTGGAGTCGCGGATACCTTCGTACATGAAGCCAGCAGCTTATATTCAACTTGAGCGTATTCCATACAATGCCAACGGCAAGCTGGAAATTTCTGCCCTTCCGCAGCCTGGCGAGAGCCTTCCCCGTAACGGGGCCGCCTATGAACAGCCCCAGACCGCCACAGAGATAACCATTGCAAAGCTCTGGGGGGAGATTCTACAGCTCCCGCACTTTGGCGTGGAAGACAACTTTTTTGATCTCGGCGGACATTCGCTGCTGCTCGCCAAAGTGCATGACCGGCTCAGCCGGGAATTTCCCGTTCCGCTAACGCTGGTGGATTTGTTCAAATACCCTACGGTCCGTTCACTTGCCGGATATCTCAGTGAAGGCTCGCGCAATACTCTGGGGACTGACATTTACGAGACGGCCGCGAAGCAAAAAAACGCATTTCTCCGTTACCGGAAAACAGCTTCTTCCGTAGCGGTTCGCAGCACCATAGAGAAGGAGGAATAGATGCTATGAGTCATCCTGAGTATCCTTATAACGGAAATGAAATTGCGGTTATCGGCATGGCAGGAAGATTCCCGCAGTCCGAGAACCTGGAAGCCTTCTGGCAGAATCTGACGGGGGGAAAAGAATGTATTTCCCATTACTCCAGCCGGGAGTTGGAGGAGGCAGGCGTTGATCCCGAAATTCTCAGTCAACCGAATTATGTCCGGGCCAAAGGGGAGATCGGCCAGCTTGATGCGTTTGATGCCGCTTTTTTCGGGATCAATCCCAAGGATGCGGAGCTTATGGACCCCCAGCATCGGATGATGCTCGAATGTGCTTGGGAAGCGCTGGAGCATGCTGGCTACCAATCTGCGGAGTGTGGAAGCTCCATGGGCGTTTTTGTAGGAAAAAGCATGAGCTCATATCTGTTCCTGAACCTCTATCCTCATATTCAAAAAATGCTGGCCACCGGTAATTTGCAGGCTGCCATCGGCAATGACAAAGACAGTATGGCTACAACGATCTCCTATCGCCTGAACCTCAAAGGCCCGTCGATAGCAGTGCAGTCCTCATCGTCCACCTCTCTGGTCTCCGTCTGCATGGCAGCACAGAGTCTGTTGACCTATCAATGTGACACGGCACTGGCTGGAGGCATCACGGTTGGCCCGCCAGAACGTGCAGGCTACCTGTTTGAGCCTGGAGGAATTATGTCAGCGGACGGGCACTGCCGCGCTTTTGACGAGAATAGCAGCGGATTTGTTCCTGGCAACGGTTACGGTCTTGTCGTACTGAAACGGCTGGATGAAGCGATTCGCGACAAGGATCATATCTGGTCTGTCATCAAGGGATTTGCTGTCAACAATGACGGAGCGGATAAAATCAGCTATACCGCACCAAGCGTAGGCGCCCAATCCGAAGTCATCGCTTCGGCTCAGGCGCTGGCAGAGGTTCACCCGGAGACGATCGGTTACATTGAAGCGCATGGAACCGGCACTCGGATGGGCGATCCCATTGAAATAGAGGCGTTGACCCAAGCGTTCCGCCTTGGCACGAATCAGCGTAGGTATTGCCCGATCGGTTCGGTCAAGACGAACATAGGGCATCTCGATTCTGCCGCCGGCATTGCCGGATTCATCAAAGCGACGCTGATGCTGCACCACAAGCAAATTCCGCCAACGCTCAATTATGAGCGCCCTAACCCGGCGATTGACTTTGACGGCAGTCCTTTTTACGTAAACACAGGGCTTATAGATTGGAAGGAGCAAGCCTACCCGCGCCGCGCCGGAGTGAACTCGCTCGGTATGGGCGGCACCAATGCCCACGTGGTTCTTGAAGAGGGTCCGTGTATGGAGAGTGCACCGGCCGCGCCGAGGTGGCATATTCTCCCAGTGTCAGCGAAATCCGAGACCTCCCGTGCCGGTAATCTGTCCCGGCTGCAGCACTATTTGCGCGAAGAGACACAGACGAAACTAGCGGATGTGGCATATACACTATCGGTTGGACGGCAGCCGTTCGGGATCAGGGCGGCTGTGGTCTGCTCCACGCAGGAAGAAGCTGTCCTGGCATTGGAAGCATCGGACCCGCAAGGGCTATACCAGGGAGAAAGTCCTTCCAGGAGCCGTCCTCTGGTGTTTATGTTCACGGGGCAAGGCTCGCAATATAGCGGGATGGCTGCAGACCTATACGCTGCTGAGCCGGTATTTCGCGAGTATTACGACCGCTGCGCAGTGCAGATTCATAGCCTGACGGGAATGGATATTAAGCCATTGATGCAATCCCTGAAGAATTATCCGCAAGCCCTGGATGTGAACGAGACCGCGCTTACCCAGCCGCTGTTATTTGCTGTTGAGTACGCTATGGCCCAGCTTCTGATCAGCAGGGGACTTCGTCCACAGGCCATGATCGGTCATAGTCTGGGAGAGTACGCCGCAGCAGCAATCGCAGGTGTGTTCCAGCTCGAAGATGCCGTTATGCTGGTCTGCCGCAGGGCAGAATGGATGTCCCGGACCGAAAGCGGAGCAATGCTGGCGGTTGGGCTCAGCCGTGAAGCAGTACACGGATATTTGCAAGAGAGAATCACGCTGGCAGCGGTCAACAGCCCCGGTCTATGCGTGTTGTCGGGAGAAGAGGCCGCCATTGCCAAGCTGGAACAGCGGCTGACAGATGAAGGCGTTTTTAATAAAAAACTAGCTACCTCTCATGCCTTCCATTCGCCGCTGATGCAGCCGATGACCGCAGCTTACCATGAGCTGTTGCTGCAGGTGGAGCTAAAGGAACCTTCTGTTCCAATCATGTCCTGTCTTACCGGTAACTGGCTGAAGGCTGAGGAGGCGATTGACCCCGGGTACTGGACCCGGCATATCCTCGAGCCGGTTGTCTTTATGGATGGACTTGGGGTCCTGCTGAGCGAAGGAAACCGGTTGTTTGTCGAATTAGGACCCGGCTCCACATTATGTAGTCTTGGGCGGCAGAATCCGGCAGCGGAAGATGACAGTCTATGGGTGCCCGCCTTGCGTTCTGTCCAGAGACAGGAAGAGGATACGCACGTGCTGGCCCAGGCTATAGCCAAGCTATGGGTATGCGGTGCAGATGTGGATTGGGGGCTTTATTTCGGAAATGAGACGCGCCGGCGGGTTCCGCTGCCAACGTATGCATTCTCCCGGCAGAGCTACTGGGTGTATCCCGAAGCTGCACCGTCCGCTTCAAATGCCACAGTTATGGATGCGTCACAAGCATCCGGGACAGCCTTGCCGTTCACTCCCATTCCCGCGCAACATCAAACCGGCTTACACCATGCCCGCCCCAAGGTATCCGCAGCATACCGTGCAGCGGAGGGGAGCATCGAACAGCAGCTCGTGGAGATTTTGGAGCGCGAGCTACATATTCATCCGGTGGGTGCAGATGATAACTTTTTCGAGCTGGGAGGTCATTCGCTGCTGGCCACCCAGGTACTGGACCGGATTCGGCAAGCATTGGGCACACAACTGTCCATCGAGAGCATATTCCTTCATCCAACCGTTAGCGGAATGGCCGGATTACTGGCGAATACGTCCGTGGAGACACGCAAGGAGCAATCCATTGCAGGTTTGTTCCAGGAATTAGCTGCCATGAGCAACGGCGAAATCGCCAGCAGCCTTGCAGAGGACAAACTCAAACCGAGCGGAGGGAAGGGGTAATGGCTGAACAAGTAACCTTCTCCTCATTGTCACCTGAGCACAAAGAATGGTTCCGGCGGCAAATGCGGGAACGGGGTATTCCCGTACTGCAGATTCCTTTGGACAAACAAACACGCGAAGGCAATGGATTACCGTTGTCCTACAGCCAGGAGCGTTTATGGCTGATGGAACAGCTCGGCGGCACCGCCTCCAGTTATCATCTGCATCAGGCCATCCGAATTACCGGTGCGGTGAAGAAGGATCATTTGGAAGCCAGCCTGCGCTTGCTGGCGGCTGCGCACGAGAGCTTCCGGACCTCATTCACCGCTGCAGAAGGGAAACCGCAGCAGCACATCGCCGCCGACAGCGCCATTCCGCTGCTGCAGGTCAAGGTTACAGGGGCAACGGAAGCGGAGCGGCTGCGCCAGGTCGAACAAGCGGCCCAGCCGCTGCTTACGCAGCCGTTTGATCTCGGCAGGCCGCCCTTGCTGCGCGCCGGATTATACGAGCTGGCAGAAGACGACCACATGCTGGTGTTCGTCATTCATCATATTGTTGCCGATGGCTGGTCGCTTAGATTGCTTACAGAAGAATGGGTGCAGCTCTATAACGTATTATGCAAGGGCATGAGCCCACCGGATAATCACCGTGCATACGACTATGCCGATTATGCCTGCTGGCAGAGAGAATGGATGCAGGCAGAGATGCTGACAGAAGGTCTGCATTACTGGAAAGAGCAGCTGGAGGGCGCAGATCCTTTCTATACAATTCCTTCATCCTGCCCGCGCCCGCGCTTGCTGACCTCGGGCGGAGACAGCTGCATGCTGCGGATCGAAGCGGAGGAGCTTGAAGCGCTCAGAGTTCTCGCAAGGTCGGCAGGCGCCTCGCTCTTCATGACTGTGCTGGCTGCCTTTAACGTGCTGCTGTACCGATATACCGGCAGGGGTGACGTTGTGGTCGGCACTCCGACAGCGGGAAGATGCCGTGAAGAAACCGAAGAGATGCTGGGCTGCTTCGTGAACAATGTGGTGTTACGAACGGATATCCGCGAAGCAG
Organism: Paenibacillus sp. FSL R7-0204; assembly: GCF_038002225.1. Classification (NCBI taxonomy): domain Bacteria; kingdom Bacillati; phylum Bacillota; class Bacilli; order Caryophanales; family Paenibacillaceae; genus Paenibacillus; species Paenibacillus sp. FSL R7-0204. Next base: position 3,827,539 of record NZ_JBBOCA010000001.1, on the reverse strand, counting down.
GCAGCTTCACAGAGGTTCTGCAACTGACCATGCAGACCGTGCTTGGAGCCCTGAAAGCTCAGGACATCCCGTTCGAGCATGTACTGGATGCATTGAATCCGCCCCGGGACATGGCTTATTCGCCTTTATTCCAGCTCTTTTTTATCTTCCAGCAAGGCGGCAAGTCATTAGATCAACTGGACGGTGCTGTCTGCACGCCGCAGAAGTGGACTCAGCCGTCTGCCAAATTTGATATCACACTGGAAGTTATCGAGCATCTCCACCATTTGGATGTCATGCTGGAATACAACACTGATCTCTATGACAAAAGAATAGCCGAAGGACTGCTCGCCAACTATGTCTGGATGCTTGGTCATTTGCCGGCGACAGCGCAGCAGACGCTCCCGCAGCTTCCCTTGATTTCCCCGTTTGAAGCTGCGGAACTGCATAAGGCAGGCACTGGCCCGGGGGTTGTTTACCCGGAGCAAGCGACACTGTATTCACTGGTAGAGCAGCAAGCCGCTGCTAGTCCATCAGCCATTGCTATTGTATGTGGCCCGCGTTCCTATACTTATGCCGAATTGTATGGGGCGGCAGAGCGGTTAGCAGCCTATTTACAGTGCTCTGTCGGCGCAGGGCCGGGCCGCCGTATTGGGATCTGTGCCCGTTCTTCATTCGAGCTGGCGGCTGGCATCCTGGGCATTCTGATCAGCGGCAGCGCTTATGTTCCGCTTGACCCGGACTTCCCGGAGCAGCGGCTGCAGTACATTGCGGGCCACGCCGGGCTGGACTGCATTCTGGTAGATCATCCTGCGGAAGCCGGGCGGTTCGGCAACCATCGTTGCTGCGACATCAGCCCAGGCAGCCTATGTTGGCAGACTAATCATGCTCCAGCTGACTCCTGGGCATCTGAACAACCACAGCACGCTTATATGATTTATACCTCCGGGAGTACAGGCCTGCCCAAAGGGGTAGCCGTGACTCACCGCAATGCGGTCCATTTCCTATATGCCATGCAGGACCTGCTGCAGCTGAATGCCGGGGATTCGCTGTTGTCTGTCACGACATGCTCATTTGATATTTTCTTGCTTGAGCTGTTCTTGCCATTATCCGCAGGCTCAACGGTGATCTTTCCACAGCAGGGAAGCAGCAGCAATCCGGCACAGCTTATGGAGAATATGAATCGTTATAAGCCGACCATTATGCAGGCAACACCGGTATTGTGGAGGCTGCTGCTGGCGGAGGGCTGGCAGGGTTCACCGCATATGACCGTACTCTGCGGCGGTGAGGAACTAAAGACGGAGATGGCTGCACAATTGTTGCAACGGGGTAAGGCGGTATGGAATCTGTATGGTCCCACCGAAACGGCGGTATGGTCTCTGGCCCACAAGCTTATGCCGGACGAGCTTTTGCACAAAGTCCCGATTGGCAGACCGATCGGACGTACAACCTGCTGGATCATGGATGAAGCACTGGCTCTTGTGCCGTACGGAGCCGAAGGTACCCTGTACATCGGAGGTGACGGCGTAACGGCCGGTTATCACCGTCAGCCTGAGCTGACCGCGCAGAAGTTCATCACGAACCCGCTGGATAAGGCGGGAGGGCGGCTATTTAACACAGGGGACCGGGTCCGGCTGCTGCCTGGAGGAGCAATGGTCTATCTCGGCCGTAATGACCAGCAGCTCAAGCTGCGCGGCTTCCGCATCGAGCCTTCTGAGATTGAACAGCAGTTGAACCTTCAGCCAGAGATTGCGGCAAGCGCCGTAGTCGCTTGCGACGACGGACAGGGAGAACCCCTGCTGGCAGCGTATTGGGTGCCGTCCGCTTCAGCCGCTGGCAACGAAGCCATTGCTGACGAAGCAGACTGGAAGGAGATTCTGCGTAAGGTGCTTCCCAGTTATATGATCCCGGCACGTTTTGTTAAGCTCGCTGAGCTGCCTTTAACACCGAACCGCAAGGTAGACCGGCAATTCCTTTCACGGCTGGCACTGGATAAGGCGGTGTTAACCCGCAGCTACACAGCGCCGCGAAGCACAACTGAGATCCGGCTCGCCGAGATATGGGGTGAGGTGCTGAACCGGACCAGCGTCGGAATACACGATCATTTTTTTGATTTGGGTGGTAATTCACTGTTGGCTGTCAAGCTGCTGGCTGAAATCCGCTCCAGGATGCAGGTGGAGCTGACGCTCCGGGAGCTGCTTATCGCCTCCACCATTGCCAACATGGCATCAGAACTGGATGACGTTGCGGCGGCACCTTTGTCAGAGACGGGAAGCTCATCCAGAGTGGGCTTACCCGAATTTATAGTATCGCCGGAAGAAGCTTTTGAGCCTTTTCCTTTGACCGAGGTACAGATGGCTTACTGGAGCGGAAGACGGACAGACAGCGCCGCTACTCATGTCTATCAGGAGATGGAGTTTGCTGGGCTTGATATTGAACATTTCGAACAATGCTTCCAGACACTTATTAAGCGGCATCCTATGCTGCGGGCAAGGGTTATGCCGGATGGCATGCAGCAGATTCTGGAAGAGGTTCCGCCTTATCCGGTGAGAATGGCAGACGTAAGCGGCTGCTCCGAATCGGAGCGCGTCTCACGGCTGGACGACATTCGTCAAGTGATGTCGCAGACGATTCATACCGGCAGTTGGCCCATGTTCACCATTGAAGCCACCCGGCTGCCCGAAGGACTGACCCGGCTGCATATCAGCTTTGACCTTATGATCGCGGATGCACTGAGTTTTCGGATTATCCTGGATGAACTGGCTGCACTGTATGCCGGAACAGCCCCATTGCCGCCCCTGGAAGCAACTTTCCGTGATTATGTGCTGGCCTTGCTGTCGGTAACCTCCGCAGACCGTTATAGAATGGCGCAGAGCTATTGGCAAGAGCGGCTCCCCCGCCTCCCGGCCGGTCCGCAGTTGCCTGTTGCGGCTTCTCAAGGCCTCAAGCGGCAGGCATTCAAGCGCTGGAAGGCAGTTCTGCCGGCCAGTCTCTGGTCGAGGCTGTCAGCGGCGGCACGCAGACGGGGGTTAACTTCCTCTGCCTTGCTGCTCGCCTGTTATGCGGAAGTACTTGCGCTGTATGCCAAGCAGCCGCATTTCTTGTTAAATCTAACGCTGTTTAACCGTCTTCCGCTGCATCCGCAACTGGAGCATCTGGTTGGCGATTTCACCACCATCAGTCTGCTGGAGGTCGATTATCGTGACTCTCTTCCTTTTGGCACCAGGGCTGAACAGCTCCAGGAGCGTCTGTGGACCGATCTCGATCACCGCCTTTACAGTGGCATCCGTGTGACAGAACAGCTTATGGCCCACAGCATTCTGAGCGAGCCGGTGCCGGTGGTGTTCACAAGCCTGCTGGACTTGTCTGACAAGGAGCAGACGACTGCCGGATTCGATCAGATCTTCCAGCGGAGAAATGAATCGGATACAGAAGCACGCAGTCTGTCGGAGACACCTCAGGTATGGCTGGATCACCAGGTAGCTGAGCGGGACGGCGAGCTTCACTACAATTGGGACGCGGCCCTGAGCAAGTTCCCGCCGGGAGTGCTGGATGAGATGTTTGACATCTATGGCAGCTTGCTGCGCCGTTTGGCAGAAGAAGAAGAGGCCTGGGAGCTGCCCCTGCCGCTGGCCGATTCGGGTTCAGCCGGATTCGCACACCGCCTTAGCCTAGCAGATATTGATACACGACACCAACACATACAGGAGACGCAGGACATTGCCCTGCATCATGGTTTTCAGCGAATGGCCCGCACTCAGCCCAATGCTCCTGCCCTGATAGCGGGCGGATCTACTTTCTCTTACGGAGAGTTGAACCGCCAAGCCAATGCTGTAGCGCATCAGTTGGCGGCGTATGGCATACAGCCGGAGACATTGGTTGCCGTAGTGATGGAAAAAGGCTGGGAGCAGGTGGTCGCGGTACTAGGGATCTTAAAGGCAGGAGCTGCCTACCTGCCGGTAGATGCAGGTCTGCCTGCCTACCGTATTGGAGAGCTGCTGGAGCTAGGACAGGTTCAAGTGGTACTGGTCCAGTCCTCTGTCCCTGCATGTGATTGGGCAACTGCCTCAATTCACACAATAGAGGTCAACGGAATTACTGGTAACGAAGATATACCGGAATATGAAGGCGATGCAGACGGAATAGGCGAGCAACTAGCCTACGTTATATTCACTTCCGGCAGTACAGGAACGCCTAAAGGGGTGATGATCAGCCATAGAGCCGCAGTTAATACATTGTCTGACATTAACCGCAGCTATGGGCTGAACCCGCAGGATGTCGTGCTGGGCCTTTCTTCGCTAAGCTTCGACTTGTCCGTATTCGACATCTTCGGCTGCCTGGCTGCAGGAGGGACACTGGTGCTACCGGACCCGCAACGGCTGCGCGATCCGGCACACTGGCTGGAGCAGGTGCAGAAGCACCGGGTTACGGTCTGGAACAGCGTTCCCGCCTTCATGAATATGCTATTGATGTATGCCGCATCTGAAATACGGCTGGATTCTCTCAGACTATGCCTGCTGAGCGGAGACTGGATTCCTGCTTCGCTTCCTGGAGCTATTCACCGCCTGAGTGCTCAGGCTGAGGTCATTGCGCTTGGCGGGGCAACCGAAGCTGCGATTTGGTCAATTCAGTTCCCGGTTCACACTGTCGACCCGGCTTGGACCAACATTCCCTATGGTCTATCCATGTCCGGCCAGCGTGTATATGTGCTGAATGCACGGATGGAAGAATGTCCAATATCAGTGCCGGGAGAGTTATATATTGGAGGTCTGGGCGTTGCCAGCGGCTATTGGCGCGATGAGCTCCGCTCTGCAGAACGCTTTATCCTGTCGCCTATTACCGGAGAACGCCTCTACCGGACGGGGGATTGGGGCCGCTATGGCTCAGACGGGGTTATTGAATTCCTTGGACGAGACGACCTTCAGGTCAAAATAAGCGGCTACCGTATTGAACTAAGCGAAATCGAAAGTACCCTGAAGACCTGTCCCGGCGTTCAAGAGGCTGCTGTGCTTGCTGAAGGCGGGGAGGACGCAAGACGTCTGCGCGCTTATGTAATACTTGATTCGGACAGGCAGTCCTTGCCGGACTTGGCAACACTGCGTTCTCATCTGCGCTCCCGGCTTCCGGGCTACATGGTTCCTTACAGCATCAGTATTCTCGAGCAATTCCCTTTGACTCCCAACGGTAAAACGGACCGCAAAGCATTGCTGGCCATTCTGCCTGAGACGATTGAACTTGCAGCGGTACCGGCCCAATCCTCATTGGAAGAAGGAATCATCTCTATATGGAAGGAGCTCCTGAACCGTCCGCATATCAGCAGGGAGGAGCATTTTTTCGACCTTGGCGGCAATTCGCTCAAGCTGGTTCAGATGCAATTGAAGCTGCAGGATATGCTTAACCGCGAGATTCCTATCATCGAGCTGTTCAGGCATAGCTCCGTCGCAGCGATGGTTGAATTTTTTGGAAGTGCTTCGGGGGACAAGTCTCCGGCAGGGATGGAGCAAAAAGCGTTGGACCGCGCAGACAGACGGTTTCAGGCCCGGCAGACACGCCGCAGATGATTATGAACATAAGGGAGGAAACACAGTGAGCATGCAACAGTCGGAGCAGGATATAAGCAATGATATCGCCATCGTCAGCATGGTGTGCCGGTTCCCCGGGGTAGATTCCGTGGAGCAGTATTGGGAGCTTCTCGCCAGTGGCACGGATGCGCTTCAGCTAAGCCCCGCACCTGCAGGACCAGGCGTAGAACCCTTGAACAGGTTGGGAAGGGAAGGCCTGATCCCGGTGAATACCGCACTCAAGGATATCGAGAAATTTGATGCAGCCTTTTTCAAGCTGACCGGCAGGGAAGCCGAAATCACAGACCCTCAGCATCGGCTATTTATGGAGAGCGCCTGGGAGGTATTGGAGAAGGCAGGGTATAACCCGCTGAATTATCCGGGACTGATTGGTTTGTTCGCAGGAGTCAGCACCAGTACTTACCTGATTAACCACTTGCTAGCGGACAGGGAGCGGAACGAATCCGTCAGTGATTTGCAGCTAATGATCGCCAATGACAAGGATCATATGACCGCCCAAATTGCTTATCGCCTAAATATTTGCGGGCCTGTCGTTGCTGTACAAACGGCTTGTTCGACTTCGCTCGTAGCCACGCATCTGGCCTGTGAAAGTCTTCTCAGCGGACAATGCGATCTTGCACTGGCAGGGGGCGTGACGTTCAAATTCCCGCAAGTTCCGGGCTATCTGTATCACCAAGGGGGGCTGAGCGCAGCAGATGGGATGATTCACGCTTTTGACGCTGAGGCTACTGGGACTGTCTACAGCAATGGCCTGGGTATCGTGGTCTTAAGAAGGCTTGAAGATGCCCTGCGGGACGGAGATATGATCCAGGCCGTAATCAAAGGTTCAGCCATTAACAGCGACGGTGCTAACCGGATCGGCTATGCCGCTCCCGGTGTAGACGGCCAGGCGGCGGTCATTGCCGAAGCCATGAGCATAGCCCAAGTCCAGCCGGATGCAATCAGGTATGTGGAAGCTCACGGCAGCGGCACGCCACTCGGAGATGATATTGAGCTTGAAGCACTAAGCAGAGCGTTTGCAGCAGCGCGCTCCAATCATTTTTGTGCGATTGGTTCAGCCAAAACCAATATCGGCCATGTCGAGATGGCTTCCGGGGCAGCCGGTCTGATTAAAACCGCCTTGGCGCTCAAGCACCGGAAAATTCCGGCTAGTCTACATTTTGAGACACCGAATCCCAAGCTTGAGGAGCATAACAGCCCCTTCTACGTGAATGATATGCTTGCGGACTGGGATGCGGGGGAACATGGGCGGTACGCCGGAGTCAGCTCCTTTGGACTTGGTGGAATCAATGCCCATGTGGTCATGACAGAAGCACCGCTTCAGGCGGAAGAGGAGGAAGAGAACCGCTGCGAGCTCCTGGTCCTGTCGGCCAAGACAGCAAGTGCGCTGGAGCGGATGTGCGCCAATATGGCAGCCCATATAGAAATACATCCGCAGCTTAATCTAAGTGACGTGGCCTACACCCTTAAGACAGGACGGGCGGTATTTGCTGCTTCAAAAGCTATTGTCTTTCGCGGACGCACCGATCTGCTGGAGCAGCTTAGGGCTGCGGGTGTAAAAGGTATTACACAGGGAGCCGCATCGGAGGGCAAACAGGCCGTTTGCATAAGCTTCTCCCCAAGCTGTGTACTCACTGCAGAAGAGGCCCGCGATTTATACGATTCGAATCCGTCGTTCCGGCAGTTGATCCGTGAGCTATCCGACCAAATCCGCCGCTTCTATCCACTCGACCTGAGACATTATGTTCGGTCCGCCCCTGCACCTGAACCTTCTTCCGCTACCGGGAGAATGCTGTCGTTTACTCTGCAATTGGCGCTTGGCCGCCTATTTCTTGGCTGGGGTATTCAAGCCTCTTCCATCGTTGGCAGCGGAGTAGGTGAGTGGGTCAGACAGGTGTTGATGGGTGAATGCGCCTTGGAGGATGCTGTACATCACCTGTATAGCGAAGACAAGAATCACAGCGAAGAAGAGGATCATACTTCCCCTCATGCCTCTGAACAGGTGGAGCAGGTCTATGTCCTGAACCTGGGCAAGCCCGGCGCCTCCGGCGGCCAGATTGCAGCGGCAGGCCAAGCGCCCGGACTATATTGGCTGCACAGCGAAATCGCCCGGTTATGGCTGGCAGGGACTGAACTGGATTGGGCGCTGTATTACGAAGGAGAACGCAGACGTAAGGTGGAGCTCCCCACCTATCCTTTTGAACGAGGTGTATTCTGGATTGGCCCTTCCAGCGGGCGTGACGCAGCAGAGGTTGATCGTGACAGCCGCCAAGAGAACAGAACGGCAGACAACAGCTATTATCAGCAGAAAGTCAAAGAAATCTGGGAGCAGAGCTTGGGGCTTGAAATCGCGGACGGACAGGAGACCTTCTTCGAGCTGGGCGGCCATTCCCTGCTGGCGACCCAAATTTTGTTCGTGATGAACAAGACCTTCCGTACAGAAATTACGCTCCAGCAATTTTTCGATCATCCTACGGTGGACGATCTGGCTGCATTGGCAGCGGAGCAAGCCGGGCAAGGCATCAGTGCGTATACGGATCTTCCCGAGGTGCAGGTTGCCTTGGCGGAGCGGTATGATCCCTTTCCTCTGACCGATGTTCAGAAGGCCTACTGGATCGGCCGTTCGGAGGGTTTAGAGCTTGGAAATGTATCGACCCATATGTATTTTGAAAATGATCTCGCTGACCTTAATCTGAGCACGTTCCAGCTGGCGTTCCAAGCACTGATTGACCGGCATGACATGCTTCGCTCAGTCATTCTTCCGGATGGGCAGCAGCAGATTCTGCCTCAAGTTCCCAGCTATATTATCCGTTCCTATGACAGCACCACTTCCGGGGAAGAGGAGCGAAGCGCCCATGTGCAGTCTATCCGTGAAGAGATGTCGCACCAGGTGCTGGATTGCTGCCAGTGGCCGTTGTTTGATGTCCGCGCGACGCGGCTGCCTGAAGGCAGGGTCCGGCTGCATATCAGTGTCGATCTGCTAATCGCCGATGCCTGGAGCCTGGAGCTGCTGTTGCGCGAGCTATCTGTACTTTATCTGAATCCAGCACATGTCTTCGAGCCGCTGACTTTGTCCTTCCGCGATTATGTGCTGGCCACGGCAGAGATTGAAAAAAGCGAATTATTCCGCCGCTCCGAGACGTACTGGAAGGGACGGCTGGACTCCCTGCCCATGGGACCGCAGTTTGAACTTGTGAAGGAACCGGCTCAGGTACTGAAGCCGGAATTCAGAAGGCGGCAGCATGTCATCTCTGCCCCACACTGGAAGCAGCTCAAAAAAAGAGCAGAACGTTATGGCATTACCTCAACGGTGGCTTTACTGTCTGCTTTCTCGGAGGTGCTGACGTTATGGAGCCGCAAGGCGCATTTCGCACTGAACCTGACCTTATTCAACCGCTTGCCGATCCATCCCGAAGTGGGCGAAGTCATTGGGGACTTCACCTCCCTGACTCTGCTGGAAATTGACAACCGTGAACCGGGTACCTTCATCAGCCGGGCCCAGCGCCATCAGCGCAGGTTGCTTGAGGATATGGATCACCGTTATTTCAGCGGTGTGCGGGTGACAAGGGAGCTGCTGGCCAAATACAAAGAGCCTTCGAAGGCGATTGTACCCGTGATTTTCACAAGCATTCTGAATCAGACGGAACAAGCGGCGGCGGAAGGCCAGCCCGCCCAGGCCTTGCAGGAGGATCGCTACAGTGTCTCGCAGACCCCTCAGGTGTGGCTGGATCACCAAGTGCTGGAACGGGATGGGGAGCTGCATTTCAATTGGGATTCTGTGGATGAACTGTTCCCGGACGGCATGCTGGACGAGATGTTCGCTGCGTATTGCGGGCTGCTGGACATGCTGGCCCAGGAACCCCAAGTCTGGGAAGAACCGCTGCCGCTAAGTACGGAGCTTTCGCACAGGATGCCCCACCGTGAGCGTCTTCAGGAGGTTGCAGACTTCCATACCCGGATACTGCCGCCGAATCCGTCCCCTGGATCACTGCTGGAGCGTTACCACAACAATGTACGGCAACGACCATCCGCAGTGGCGCTTATCGCCTCTGGCAGGCAGCTTAGTTATTCTGAATTGAATGAATACGCCGATTACGTTGCCGGTCAGCTTATCCTGAATGGAGCCCGGCCGGGTGATCCGGTAGCTGTTGTAATGCACAAGGGCTGGGAGCAGGTTGCTGCCGTGCTTGGAATTCTCAAGGCCGGCTGCGCATATCTTCCCGTAGATGCTTCGCTTCCCCAAGCCCGGATCGCTGAGCTTCTGCGGCTTGGACAAGTTGCTGCTGCTGTCATTCAGCCCGATTTGGATCATACCGGTTGGCCGCAGCTTATGCACGTTGTTCTGAAGGAACAGTGCAAGCCGGACGGAACATACGGAGCTGAGGACCCGGAGGCGGCGGACCGTTTGGCCTATATTATGTTCACTTCTGGAAGCACAGGCGTTCCCAAAGGTGTCATGGTCAATCAGCGCGCTGTTCTCAATACCACCGAAGCGATCCTTGACACTTATAACGTTGGACCGAAGGATGTCATGTTCGGCTTGTCTGCACTGAACTTTGACTTATCCGTATTTGATATCTTCGGTATGCTCTCTGCTGGGGGCACTCTTGTTCTGCCGGACAAGAATCATCTCCGCGACCCTGCACATTGGCTGGAGCTGATGAACCTAACAGGCGTGACCCTCTGGAATTCAGTTCCTGCACTCCTGAGTATGCTTACGGAACTGGTCAAAGATACGCCGTCACCAGTCTGCGGCTCACTGCGCCTGGCTCTGCTTAGCGGTGACTGGATACCACTCGGATTGCCTCAAGCCGTCAGCCGGTTGAAGCCAGGGCTTGAGGTAGTCTCATTAGGCGGTGCCACCGAAGCAGCCATCTGGTCGATTTCTTACCCGATTCAGGAGGTTTTGCCGGGCTGGACAAGCATTCCTTACGGACGTTCACTCGCCAATCAACGGGTATACGTGCTGAACGAACGGATGGAGGAGTGCCCTGTTGGCGTATGTGGAGAATTATTCATTGGGGGGAACGGCCTCGCTATAGGCTACTGGCAGGATGAGCTGCGAACCATCGAACGATTCATCCGTCATCCTCTGAGCGGCCAGCGCCTCTACCGAACTGGCGATCTCGGGAGATATGCGGAGGACGGAAATATAGAATTCCTGGGCCGGGAGGATTTGCAGGTTAAGGTGCGCGGGCATCGTATTGAGCTAGGCGAGATTGAAGCTGCCCTGAAATCCCATCCCTATGTCAAGGAGGCTACCGTAATCAGCCAAGGGGAAGGCGAACGCAAGCGTTTGTCTGCCTATGTTACCGTAGACCGTGAACAGGCTTACGGCGTCGCGGGGATGGGCGGGCAGGAATTGATTACGGGGGCTGTGGACCGGATGTTGTTCAAGCTGAATGAACCCGCACTTCGAAAGAATCTATCTGGTAAAAGCTTCAGTCTTGCCGATGCAGTGGATGGCAACGTTCCATTCCTCCAGCGACGCAGCTACCGCAGCTTTGTCCAGGAGCCGATTTCCCGGCAGCAATTCGGGGCATTTACATCCGCTTTGTCACAAAGGACGTTCGACGGTCTTCCATTTCCCAAATTCCAATATGGTTCTGCAGGCGGGCTATATCCAGTCCAGGTCTATTTCCATCTGAAGCCTGGAGCGGTGGAGGATCTGCCAGGCGGGCTGTATTATTACAACCGCAAGGAGCATCAGCTTGTGCTGCTCGAAGACAATCCAAGGATGGATGCTGCCATTCATGCACCAGGGAACCGTGAAGTTTTTGAAGCCTCGGCCTTCCAGATTTTCCTGATCGGCTGTATGGATGCAATCGTCCCTATGTATGGACAGAAGGATGGCCTGGGTTATTCGCTGATGGAAGCCGGGATCATCTCACAGCTCCTGGAAGATAAAGGACCTGAACATGGCATTGGCTTGATACAAATGGGTACTCTGGGCTTCGATCATATTCGTCCGCTGTTCCGTTTGCATAGTAACGATGTATATCTGCATTGCCTGCTTGGTGGAGGAATTAAGCCTGAGCAGATGACTCTGTCTGGACAGGTGGAAGAGATGAACCTCTATTCGTCCAATAAAAACACTGCCAAGGAGAGCAAACCGGACATTAGCAAGGCCCTAACGGGTTATCTAAAAGAGAAATTACCTTCCTACATGGTGCCGTCCGCCATACAGGAGCTGGAGAATTACCCGCTGACCGCCAATGGTAAAGTGGACCGCAAAGCGCTTGCTCTGCTGGAACCGCAGCTCCCGCAAAGCGAAGAAGCATCTGGGATGGCGGCAGGCGAAATCCCCGCTGGATCAGCTTTGTTGTTGCAGCAGATTGCGGATGCCTGGCGCAAAGTCTTGAACCGTCAGGAAATTGGCCTGCATGATAACTTCTTCGATCTCGGTGGCGATTCGATCAGCATGGTTGCGCTCTTCCGCGAATTACAGGCGGATTATGGAAGCCGACTGACCATGGTTGAGCTTTTCAGATATCCGACGATTACCGATCTCTGTGAATTTCTGTTGGAAGATGGTGCAGATTCACCGCCGCAGGATGACTTGCCCCTGGAGCGTGAACGGGCTGATTCACGCCGCAGTTCCTTGGCCCAGTTAGCCGGTAAACAGCGGCAAGGCCGATAGACTATCTAAATTCAGGAGGGAATAGAATATGAAGAAATTGTTGCTGTTATTATTTATTGCACTGCTGGCCTGTTCGAGTGGCACTGCCTTATCGGCAGCCGCTCCAGCGGTCAAGATCATGTGGAATGGAACACCAATTACCTTTACAGGGGTCTCACCGGTCCAGGAGGGCAAGACCTGGCTCATACCGATCCGGCCTGTCTCCGAAGAAATGGGGGCAGATTTGCAATGGGCCGCCAACGAAAAGAAGCTTACCCTGTCAACATTTGCCCGAACGGCCATCCTGGTTGTCGGCAGCAAGCAAATGAAGGTCAATGAGCAGACCATTACTCTTCATACAGCCCCTAGACAACACCAGTCCGCCATTCTCGTTCCACTGGAGGCGCTGGAGGCGCTTGGGCTTGTAACAGCCTGGAATCCGGCAAAAACCGCAGTGGATCTGAAGCCGGAATTCACCGTTGTCAAAAAGTATGTTTTCCCTATTCAGGTTGCAAGTATCCGTTACCGCGGCCAATACGAGGAAATCACTAAGGTATTCACCATGCTTGACAGTAAAGTGAAGGATGTCATTAATGGTCAAGGCTTGAGTCTGTATTACGAGCAGAACTATGAACTTGGACATGATACAGAGATTTGCATTCCGGTCAGCAAGGCAGTGGAGGGCGAGTCTATAGAGTACAAGGGCCAGAAGATTCCGATAGTTACGAAGACGCTGGAAGGCGGTTATTTCCTGTCGGTGGTTCATCAGGGAACACCGGATACGCTGGGTGACGTCTGGGCGCAAATAGACTTATATGCTAAAAATACCGGAGTCCAGCTTACATCACCATCACGGGAAGTATATGTCCATGAGGATCTGAAGGATTACCGTAAGCAGGTTACCGAAATTCAGCTCCGGTTCAAAGACCTATGAAGCCTTATCACGAAGGTACATTTTGCTGGGCTGAACTAGGCAGTGGCGATCCGGCAGCATCCGCTGCATTCTATACCACGTTATTTCCTTGGAGCACGCAAACGACAACCATGGAAGATGGGCGAAGCTACACAGTATTCCAATCGGACGAACAAGATGTAGCTGCCATGTATTCCTTAGGTGATCCCAAGCTGGCCGCTTTCTGGGGCTGCTACATTGCTGTTCAGGATGTGGAGCTATCGGCTGAACGGGCACAATCACTTGGAGCGCAAATGCTCATTGCCCCAAGACGTATAGCGGACAAGGGCGTAATGTGTGCCTTTCGTGATCCTGCCGGAGCGATGGTCGCCTTATGGGAAGCGGCAGAGCATCTGGGATCAGGCGTTCAGCACGAAGCGTACTCTATCGACTGGCATGAGCTGTATACAACTGATTTGAACGCCGCCGCTCATTTTTATACGGAGCTGCTGGGGTGGTCCATGGAAGAGACGACTAACCCGTCAGGCCATTATCTCCAGTTCAGAGTTGGAGCAGACGTCGTAGCCGGTATGAAGGAAATTCCCGGGAACATGAAGAACATGAATAGCGGCTGGGGATTATATTTCAAGGTTTCCGCATGCGAGGTAATAACTAGTCAAGCAGTAGCCCTAGGAGCTACTGTGGTGATTCCCCCTATGCCTGTGCCGGGTGGCGGGACAGGCTCCACTTTGCTAGACCCGCAGGGAGCTTTCTTCTCGATCAAGGATGGGCTCTAGACATAAATTCTACCGGAATAGCTCTAAACAACCTTTTGGCTATTCCGGATCTATCACAAAGAATAGTGAGGTAGTGACACAATGACCTATTTGCAAATTACCAAAGAAAACATCGAACAAGAACATATCTGCTGCGCACTGGGTGCGAAGCAATATGAGCAGGGTGTCCGGGACAAAAAGCAATGGCTGAGTGAACGGATGGAGGAAGGGCTGGTTTTTTACCGGCTGAATGACCGGGCGAAGGTTTTTATTGAATATTTGCCTGCCGAGAAGGCTTGGATTCCCCTTAATGCTCCTAACTATATGTACATTAACTGCCTGTGGGTATCCGGAAGACACAAGGACATGGGTCATTCCAAACAGCTTTTGGATAAGTGTAAGGCAGATGCCCAAGCTTTGGGTATGGATGGCATTGTGCATATTGTCAGCAAGAAGAAAATGCCTTATTTGAGCGACAAACGTTTTTTTGAGTATATGGGATTTCAAATCACCGATGAAGCAGCTCCTTATTTCGAGTTAGCAGTGCTCCAATGGAACGATGAGGCGAACGCCCCGTCTTTTGCACATTCTGTGAAGTCTGCGTCAGATTCGGGCGACGGAATATGTATTTATTACACCCCGCAATGTCCGTTTGCCGTTGGTGTTTTGGAAGATTTGCGTTCAGTGGCGGAGGAGAGGGGGATCCCGTTTACGACGATTCTCCTGACTACCCGGGAGGAAGCCCAGGCCGCCCCTTCGGTCTGGACGACCTTCAGTCTGTTTCTGGATGGTACGTTCATCACTCACGAGATTATGAGTCCAGGCAAGTTTGCGAAACTGCTCGACAGCTCCAAATAGCAAGGACAGGGAGGAAGAAACTTGAATTTAACTTATCGTACGGCTTCCGAAGTGATCCGGCTGCTAGAACAGGGTGAAGTGAATTCCAGGCAACTGCTGGATTACTATTATGGCCGGATGGACCTGGTGAATGAACGGCTGAATGCCGTAGTGCAGCAGCAGCGGGAAATGGCCTACGCCCAGGCGGATCAGGCCGACCAGGACAGGAAAGAAGGCCGGAGTTACGGGCCATTGCACGGCCTGCCGCTTACGGTCAAGGAGTCATTTAATGTAAACGGGATGCTTACGACCTCTGGTGCCCCCCATTTACAACATAACATTGCTACAGAGCATGCGTCCACAGTTCAACGATTGATTCAGGCCGGAGCGATCATTATGGGAAAAACCAACGTGCCGGTGATGACTGCGGACTGGCAGACCTATAATGATCTATACGGCACAACCAACAACCCTTGGAACACAAACTTGACACCAGGAGGTTCATCTGGCGGCAGTGCGGCCGCTTTAGCGTCTGATTGCACGCCTGTGGAATTCGGCAGCGATCTGATTGGCTGCCTGCGGATTCCTGCCCATTATACCGGTGTATATGCCCATCGCTGCAGTCTTGGAATGCTGTCGCTTAGAGGACATGTTCCCGGTAACCCTCCCGGTGATCCAAGCGAACCTGATTTGTCGGCGGCTGGCCCGCTGGCCCGAAGCGCCAAGGATCTTCGGCTGATGATGGATGTACTGTATGATCCGTGGGTAGAGGTGCCTGTTCCTCCTGATTTCCGCACTAACACATTAAAGGAGCAAGCGACGATCAAAGTTCTGACCTGGTTTGAAGCTCCGGGGCATGAAATAGATGAGCCTATACAACGCAGATATACTGATTTCACCGCAGCTTTATCCAGGATGGAGGGGGTAGAGGTTCACCATGGAATGCCTCCTGAGATCCAGATGAACAAGTTGTTCGACCTGGCGATGAAGCTGTCTGGACGACTTGTCGGCACCTCGTTCAATTCAAGGCAGCGCCTGACTGCAAGTCTGGCCTCCCTTGGCCTGCGGGCTTCCCGTTTGGTGACGAAGGCTTTTCCTGAAGGGCTGGAGGACTATTACCGGGCAATGAATCAGAGTGAGGGAGAACAAGAGGAGACGGACCGCCTGCGTCAGGAATATAACCGTATCATTACTTCCTTACTTCAGGAATATGATGTTCTGCTGCTGCCCATCAGTCCGGTACTGGCAATTCCCCACATGCAGCAGGCGGTAACTAGAAGGATTCTCGAAGTGAATGGACGAGCAACCGGTTATAACGAGCATTTAATCTGGAATATCCTTGCGACTGTCTTTGGGCTGCCTGCCACAGTTTTGCCTTTGAATCGTTCTAAAGATCAATTGCCGTGTGGAATTCAGATCATCAGTGGGCATTTCAAGGATCATATCACCATTGATTTTGCTGAAATATGCGAGTCATTGACAGAGGGATTTCAAATTCCTCCAGGCTACTCGTAACTGCATCTGAATTACTAACCTTAGTCGTATGTTGTGTACCTATGACGTTTATTGGCAACCTTGTTCAGAATGGAGAACGGTTACCAATAAACGTCTCTTTGCCTATTTCCAACCAACAACGAACACCATTCTTGACGAACAGTGTTCGTTGTGTTATAAATGTATCATCTTAAGTAATTCATACGCTTTTTGAAGGAAAGGAGTAGAGCGTTTATGCCAGATACAAAGGATAACGGCAGCATGCAAGCAGCCTTTTCTTTGAAACAGATTTTGCCCATACTTCTCGCTGTTGCTTCAGGAATGTTCCTGGTGATCTTAGACAGCACCATCATGAATGTGGCTGTACCGAAATTAGTTAATGCCTTCGATACCAATCTCAGTACGATTCAGTGGGTTATAACGGCATATACCTTGTCTTTATCGGCAGTTATTCCGCTCGCTGGCTGGTTCTCTGACCGTTTCTCACCCAAACGAATGTTTATGATTAGCATTGTGTTATTCGTTCTAGCTTCTGTGCTGTGTGCAATGGCAACCACTCCTACTCAGCTTATCGTTTTCCGCATCATTCAAGGTCTGGGCGGAGGCATGGTGGCTCCCATCGGAATTGCCACTGTATTCATGGTCGCTCCTCCGGACAAAAGAGGATCTGTCATGGGTATCCTCGGGATCCCGATGCTGCTTGCTCCCATTTTAGGCCCGTTATTGTCGGGCTGGCTAATCGAGTACATCAACTGGCACTGGATCTTTTTCATCAACGTACCGGTTGGCGTTTTAGCTTTACTGATGGCCTGGAGGTACTTACCTGCATCGGATGCAAAAGCCAATAACAAGCTGGATGTGATCGGCGCGCTTTTGGCTCCGGTTGCCTTTACTTCAATTGTGTTTGCCGTACATCAAGCAGGAGAGAAGGGGTGGTCCAATCTATGGACGTTAGCTCCTCTGGCCTGGGGCCTGGTTATACTGGCCGTCTTTATATGGAATGAGCTGCGGCACAAGCATCCGCTGCTGGAGCTAAGAGTATTCCGTTCGCCTACCTTTGTGCATGGCATTTCTGTCGCCTGGCTGAATCAGATCGCTTTGTTCGGAAGTATCCTTTTGTTCCCGCTGTATTTACAGCAAGTGAGAGGGCTAACCCCTCTTGAAGCTGGATTATATGTGATCCCGCAAGCCCTGTTATCTACTGTCGGGATTAATGCCGGCGGCCGGTTATTTGACCGTTTCGGTGTTCGCCCGGTAGCCATCATGGGTATTCTGTCGCTCTGTGGGTCCTTGCTTGCACTGACGCAGATTGATGCCCATACCAGTTCGCTATATATCATTTGCAGCTTTGCTTTTGCAGGGCTTGGTCAAGGATTAACGATGATGCAGATTAATACCCATGTCCTCAGATCAGCTCCCAAGGAATTAATAAGCCGTGTTACGCCCATAACCACTTCAGCACAGCAAATCATGTCTTCCTTCGGCGTTACCATCACGATGGCTTTTCTGGCCAAACAAATCAGGGGACTTCCCGCACAGCATTCACCCGATCAATTAGGTCATGCCTTCGGCTCAACATTCTGGATTACTTTGGGCTTTGCAGTTATTGCATTGGTTTTATCTTTGTTTTTTGCAGGCAAGAAGCACGATTCTTGAGAAAATACTTTCAAACGAAGGAGATGTCTACACATGACAACAAATAATTCTACAGAACAACGCCGGATCGCAATTATTGGAGGTGGACCAGGAGGGCTAACGCTCGCCTTGATTCTGCAACAGCATGGTATTTCCTCGATCATTTACGAACGTGAGCATGAGGATCTAAGCCACGAACGCGGAGGCTCCTTAGATATTCATGAAGAATCCGGGCAACTCGCTTTGAAGGAAGCCGGATTATATGAAGCTTTTCTGCAGGCAGCACGGTTTGAGGGCGAAGACTTCCGGCTCATGGATAAGATAGGGACCCTATACCTGGATGAAGTGGCCGACGAAGAGAGCTCGGAAGGGCAGAGACGCCCGGAGATTGACCGTGGTGTGCTGTGTGACTTGCTTCTGAATAAATTAGATCCGTCTACCATACAGTATGGCTATAAACTGGAGAAGGCTGTCTCTCTGGGGGAGGGTAAGACAGAGCTTCATTTTGAGAATGGACATATCGCTGTGGCTGATCTTGTAATTGGTGCAGACGGTGCCTTTTCCCGTGTTCGTCCTCTGCTTACCGATACAAATGTGGAATATTCAGGTCTGACTATGCTGGAGCTCAACGTTATTGCAGCCGATCACCCGGATCTGGCCGCATTCAACGCACGTGGCAAGATGTTTGCACTGGATGATCACAAAGGGATTCTAGGCCAGCTGAACGGCAACGGACGGATCAAAGTATATGCAAGCTTCAAGGTAGAGCGGGACTGGTTAGACGAAATCCGCAGCGATAACCCGCAGGAGACGAAGGCCAAGCTGCTTGAGCTGTTTCACGATTGGAGTGAACCGCTCAAGAATTATATCCGGTATGCGGAAGATGCAGTTGTGCCCAGACGGATCTACATGCTGCCCGTCGGATTTCGCTGGGGACGCAGCGCTGGTGTCACGTTGATTGGAGATGCGGCTCATGTCATGTCCCCTTTTGCGGGAGAAGGGGTGAATCTTGCAATGCTGGATGCGCTGGAGCTGGCTCTGGCCATAGTAAGGAACAAGGAGACATCTGTGGCGATTGAAGAATATGAGGAGAAAATGTTCCAGTATGCCTCAGAGAAAGCCTATGTGTCTAACGAAAATCTCATCCTGAGCTTCTCGGAGAATGCGGCTCCCAAGTTTGCATCTCTCATGCAATCTTATCAAGACCTGTATGAGCAGCAAGGCTGATGTTCTCTTCCGCGATGTATTTACTATTGGCTTCCGGCATGTTATAAGAAAAGTATGATGAAACCTAAACGTGAAATTGTGAGCCGCCGTAACCGCCCAGCCAAAGAACCCCTTAGTCATGAAATCATTGTCAAGACCGCCTATGAGCTGCTGAAGCAGGAAGGGACCTCCGGCATGAGCATGAGAAAGGTAGCCAAGCAACTGGACACCGGACCTTCCTCCCTGTATGTTTACGTTAAAAATCTGCAGGAATTGAGCTCTTATGTGCTTGACCTTGGTCTCGGTGAGTTGAATCTGCCGGAGCTTACGGACGATAATTGGAAGGAGCAGTTATTTCAAGCACTCCATGCTTATGCAGAGCTGCTTATCGGGCAACCCGGATTAGCTGAGCTATCCCTACAGACGATACCTATCGGGAATCATGCCTTTCGACTGAATGAGTATTTACTTACCGTCCTGCAGAAGGGCGGAATCACCTCTACGGCCGCTGCTTGGGGAACAGATTTATTGCTCCTGTACGTGTCTTCCATTGCGTTGGAGAAGGCAAAGAGAGCAAGCGAGCTGATGGAAACTGCCCAGAGTTACTATAATGAAGCAGATCCGGTACGTTTTCCGCTCATGAACAGTCTGAAGAGTGATTTATTCTCGGGAGATACCGCCTCCAAGGAAAGGTTCTTCTGGGCCATTGAAGTAATACTTCAGGGGATATTGCACAACCAGTTGGGAGACAATGGTAAGTGATCAAGCGACGAAGATCATGAAAGAGGTGTCTATTGAAATGGAAGAGAATCAACCAACGAAGGTAACTGTACAAGCCGTGGTTCAAGCTCCTGTCGAAAAGGTATGGCAATACTGGACAGAGCCGGATTACATCACTAAGTGGAATCAGGCGTCCGAGGACTGGCATGCGCCGAGAGCCGAGAACAATCTGCACGTTGGCGGTACCTTTCTGACACGGATGGAGGCGAAGGATGGCAGCATGGGGTTTGATTTTGGCGGCGTGTACGATGTCGTGAATAAGCATGAGATGATCAGCTACACCCTAGGAGACGGAAGAAGAGTGGAAATTACGTTCGTCGATCAAGGGAATGAGACGAAGATTATTCAAACATTCGATGCGGAAAACGCCAATCCCGTCGAGCTCCAGCAAGCAGGCTGGCAGGCGATTATGGACAATTTCAGAGCCTACACCGAACACAACTAACTACCAAAGAAGACGCCGGGGAAAATGCCCGGCGTCTTTCTTTTGAAATCTGAGAACGAAATATTTCAGATTATTTCGTTCCAGCCCTCGAATGAGCATCCCATATCAAACGTATCACCGTTCCTTCTTCGGGACTCGATCGAACCTCAATTCGCCCTTGCATGGCTTCGATCAGCCCTTTGGTTACCGCCATGCCAAGGCCTGATCCGATATCGGGCGTCGCTGTATCTGTGCCACGGTAGTATCGTTCGAACAGCTTCCACACCGTCTCCTGATCCATCCCGCGTCCATTATCGGCAAATTGAACGATGAAATCGCCTGCCTCTTTACCAGGCTGTACACTTACAATCAGCTTCGCGTCCGGCGGATTATGGAGTAGGGCATTGGCGGTCAGATTATCAACGATCCGTTCAAAGGAGGGAATGTGTACATAACCCTGTACCTGAGCCGGGGCAGGCTGGAAAGTAATGCGGCCCTCACCATAAGCTGGGTTACGTTCAGCACGCTGTACCAAATCCTGAAGCAGAGCATTGATATCCGTTAGCTCAACAGGGGGCTGGTATCCGCCGCTGCGCAGACGATAAGTCATGGCCAGGTCGCTTACCAGCCTGTCCATGTACATCGACTTGTCTAACATAATGCCCGCGAATTCCCGTACTTCATTAGAAGCCCACTCGTACCTCTCTGCTTCCAGCATATGTGCATAGCCCTGGATGGAGGACAGGGGTGTCTTTAAATCATGGGTGATTCCAGCAATCCATTCCTCGCGAAGAGAGTCGGTCTGTCTGCGGAGTTCTTTATCCTGTTTCAGAGTATCGGATAACGTCTGGATGGAACCTAACACTTCCGTATATACCCGATATTTCCGCCGCCATTTCCCGTTCTTCTTCTGGCTAAGCGGCCTGCCGCGGGGGCCGGCCGGCTCCTCATATTGTCCGCGTTCAAGCCGCTGCAGCCATTGGAGCATATGGAGCATAGGATAACCGAACAGGTTGGCATACCAGACAGCAAGCAGGATCAGCAAGCCGATAATAGATACCAGAAGTGCAGCCAGGGCAGGACCAAAAATAAACCCGAAGGGATTCTCGTTGCTCCCCGCCGGATTGCTCCCAAGAGGAATACTCAGCATCCAGGTAGAATGATTCTGCTCATCATAGCTGGTCACTGTACTAACTCCATACCGGATGGGGTATCGTGTACGCAGAATCAGATCCTGGATGCTGTAGCTGTCCGGGATACCTGTTACAGGCTTATTGAAAGAAGTAACCTCCCGTCCCAGTTCATCCAAAATCTGAAGATAGGCATCCGCTGCTCGAATGATTTCCTGCTGCCCGGAGGCCAGTTCAAGCTTGTTATTGGCATAACGGCCCCCGTTATATGCTTGCTCCAGCATGGTTACAGCCTGGTTGTTCTCTCCATACAATAGGGTGAAATTAATGCCTTCTCTTTCGCGGATAAGCAGATATAGCCGGTAGGGAAAGGGCTTTTGTCCTTGCCAATAAGATATGAGTTCTCCAGGTTTATAGTGATTCGGCACATCGGAAGGGGTATGAAAAGCATCCAACACACGACCCTGCTCATCGAGAATCTGAAGCCAGCCGTTGTTGTCCTCGATCTGCTTCAGCAGCTTGGGATCATACTTAACACTACCATCCGGCAAAATCTCTGCTGTGCTGATTAGCTGATCGAGCCCGACAGTGGCAAAATCTTCAACAAGACTGGCCTCATGTAGCTGCTGAATGACCCAGTAAGCTATACTTCCACCGATAATCAAGATCAGGACCACCGTACCCGCAAGCAGGCCAATGAACCGCGTCATCAATCTGCGTCTTACACTCATCGCCTAGGCCCCATGTCGGATTGAATGAGCTTATACCCTAGCCCCCGAACGTTCACCAATAACTCAGGGTTGGACGGATCAGCCTCAATACGCTCACGAATCCGGTGAATATGTACCATGACGGTGTTATCATCCGCAATGGCCTCCGAACCCCAGACCCGCTCATATAATTCAGACTTGGTAAAGATACGATTGGGATGTTTGCAAAAGAACAGAAGTAACTGGTATACCAGCGCTGGGCAGTTCACGGGCTGGCCTTCTACTCTAAGTTCACCGGCTGGCTCCATGACCTGAAAGCGCCCATAGTCATAGATCCCTTCCCGTGGCAGTTTTCCCGCTTCCGTCTGTCTGGGCAAATATCGTCTCAGCAGGGATTTGATCCGTGCGACTACTTCCAGCGGGTTAAAGGGTTTAACGACATAATCGTCTCCGCCAACCGCGAAGCCGGTCAGCTTGTCATAATCGGTGGTTTTCGCTGTCAGAAAGAGAATAGGGGCGTCTGTACATTGACGCAGAAAAGGGCAGATTTCGAGCCCGCTTCGGCCTGGAAGCATCACGTCCAGCACGATGCAGTGATAGGTTTTCTTTTTACATGCAGCAATCGCGTCTTCACCGGTAGTGACCGTATCAATATCCACGAATTGCTCTTTGAGCAATACCGTTCGGAGCATATGAAGAATAGCCTGTTCATCATCAACAAGCAAGATTGAAACTTCATCCATGACAAAATAGAGCCTCCCAGCTTTTTATATAAGTATCATACCATTCTGAAACACTGTGTTGCGTGCCGGCAACCTTAACGGATTCTTAATTTTGGCGATGTAGCATGTCTCAAAGTTATGATAGACGTAAGAGTAGGTTAGACGGTAGATAAGATTGATGTCGTACACTGGACTGGAAAGATATCGTTCTAACAAAGGAGTACAGGGAAATGACTAGAGTATATTCGAAAAGCTGGAAGCTGCTTGCCGCAGCGCTTGGCATGTGTGTGATGTTGTCTGCGTGCGGCACTTCGGAATCATCTGAACCACAAGAGCAATTACTGGTAGAACAGACAGCCGAGGAGGGCACAATGATTACACCTGACAATTTCATGGATACCTTAATGAATGGATCGAAGGAGGATATCTACAATCAGATGAGTCCGGAGCTACAGGGAATCATATCGCTGGACGAATTCAAGACGACTGCCGATAGCTTTATGGAAGGCGTTGCTTCATGGGAGAAGGTTGCGGAGTTTAAAATGAACCATCTGGTTGAAAGCTCATGGAAGGATCAGACGGGGACCAAGGGGATTCAAGCCTCTTTTGCCGAGGATCACCAGATTGCGGGGCTGCTTATTCAACCGCTTGAGAGGCATGAAGCAACGGACAAGGCATTGACCAAGACAGAATTCCAATATCCGCTGAAGGGCGAATGGTTTGTGTTCTGGGGCGGGAACGATGTGTTGTCCAACTATCATTATGCTCATGAAACCCAGCGTTACGCACTCGACATTATCCGCACTCAGAATGATGCAAGCTATCAAGGGGAGGGAAAGGACAACGAGGATTATTATGCTTTTGGTGAACCGCTCTATGCAGCAGCAGACGGCAAGGTGGTTGAAATCAAAAATGACATTCCGGATAATACGCCGGGCGTGATGAACGCTGAAGAACCGGAAGGGAATGTCGTGGTCATTAATCATGGAAATGGGGAGCACAGCATCACAGCTCATCTCAAGAAAGGCAGTGTAGCCGTCAAAAAAGGGGATAACGTCCAGCAGGGCGATCTCATCGGTCATCTTGGTAATTCAGGAAACTCCAGTGAAGCACACCTGCATTTTCAAGTATCAGACGGGCCTGACATCTTCACTTCCCGTTCGGTTCAGATCCGCTGGGCAGATCAGAGTCAGAGCCTGACACGGGGGAATTCTTTTCAGGGACTGCCCGAATAGAGAGTGTAAAAAGTGTTGACTTGCGGCTTACTATAAGTAATATAATATACCTACTTATAGGAAAGGATGATGAAGGAATGTCCCTGTCTCGGCCGAATACCAGAGTTAAAGCGATAGAGCTGCGAATGGGATCTTTTATTGTATATCCAACATTGTTGTGGGATGAACGGAATCTTGTACTTGTAGATACTGGCATTCCCGGGCAATTGGATAAGATTCGTAGGTTACTTGAAGCAGAAGGCTTTGGACTTGATCAGCTAACGCATATCATCATTACGCATCAAGACAGCGATCACATTGGCAGCCTGCCGGAGCTCATTCGGGAAAGGGGAAACGAGTTGACGGTGCTCGCACATGAGGAGACTGTACCCTATTTGACGGGAGCCATTCCGCTTATTAGAGGTACAACTTTTGCACCGTCCGTGCACGTTCATACGGCACTGAAGGATCGGGACATTCTGCCTCTGGCCGGCGGCATTCAAGTCGTCTTTACCCCAGGACACACGCCAGATCATATGTCCCTCTATCATATCCCGACGCAAACGTTAATTGCCGGCGATGCCTTAAATTCGCAAGATGGTAAGCTCCTGTCCTGCGACAAATATTACACGTTGGATCACCCTACTGCGCTGAAGTCGATTGCCAAGCTGCTGGAGCTGGATATTAAAAAAGTGATCACCTATCATGGTAACGAAGCTACTCATCGAATCAAGGAAACTCTCCAGAAAATAGTGAATGCCAGATGAAGTCGCCATTTTGGCGGCTTTTTCAAACAAGGAAATGACCATCTTGATTATAAATTGACGAAGCAAGCTGATTGTGCTAGCATAGCTTTAACTTAAAACGAAAAGGCTATGATGAGAAATAGTAACTATTAAGGATCTCACAGAGAGAAGATGGTTGGTGCGAATCTTCATTGATCTAATAGTGAAGCAGTCTCGGAGCTGTGGACCGAACAGAGGAATCTTAGTAGGCTTCAACGGAGTTCCACCGTTATTCAGGAAACAGTATCGGAGTCATCCCGTACTGATAGAGCGCAGAGCAATCTGAAGTTAGGTGGTAACACGGACATAATCGTTCGCCCTAAGTTGACAAGTAATATGTCAGCTTGGGGCTTTTTTGTTTTAAGCATAAATAATATTTGATGGAGGTATTCCAATGACACCAGATGAATTGAGACAATCCTATGTTGATTTTATGAAAGGAATAGGGGCTAGCCAAGTGCCTTCTTCTAGCTTGTTACCGGAAAATGATCCCTCAACGTTGTTTACAGGGAGCGGCATGCAGCCGATGGTTCCCTATTTATTGGGGGAAAAGCATCCGGTCGGCAATGAGATTGCGAATATCCAGAAGTGCTTAAGGACAGTGGATATTGAGGAAGTAGGAGATACGTCGCATCTGACATTTTTCGAAATGATAGGCCGGTGGGAGTTCAAAGCCAATGAACATAACTATAAGCAAAAGCAAATCGATGCCATTTGGCATTGGCAGATCATCGAATTAGGAATAGATCCGGGCAGGCTGTATATCAGTGTTTTCGCAGGAAGTGATGAACTGAATATACCGAAAGATACAGAAGCCATTGGGCTCTGGTCAGCAAAATTCAAATCCGTCGGGATAGAACCCATCATTGAAGATGATCCTTGGCAATATGGGGCATCTAGAGGCGGGAAAATATTCTTATACGATGAACAAGAAAACTGGTGGAGCCGGGCCGGAAGTCCGCTCCATATGCCGGTTGGTGAACCGGGAGGGCCTGATAGTGAAATGTTCTATGATCTTGAACCGGGCGGTGATTCACTGGACCATCCTGCTTCTGAAAGCGACAGATTCCTGGAAATTGGGAACAACGTATTTATGTGTTACACAAAAGGAGACACAGGATTTGTAAAAATGCAAAATCCCAATCTCGATTATGGAGGCGGATTAGAAAGGGTGGCTACAGCTCTTAACGGGGACAAGGATATTTATAATACGGCTTTCTTCCTTAATCCCAAGAACAAGTTGATGGAGCTAAGCGGGAAGTCCTATGCTGACGATCTAAAGTCCTTTAGAATCATACTGGACCATGTGAGAGCAGCTACTTTTCTCATTAATGATGGTGCAGAGCCGGCAAATAGTGATGCAGGGTATATAACGAGAAGGTTATTACGGAGGGCCATCCGTGCTGGTAAAAAAATAGGGATACAAGGAAGCTTTGTGGGTCAGTTGTCTGAAGTTTATATCGATGAAGCTACAGCTTATGAAGATTTGATCCGCAATAAAAAGAAAATAATTGAAATCGTAAATAAGGAAGAAAGTCTTTTCTATAGAACATTACAGCAGGGAGAATTTGAAATACAGAAACATCTGAAGAATAAGGGTAACGTTACAGGTGCAGATGCCTTTTATTTTTACGAAACCTATGGATTTCCCTTGGAGTTGACGGAAGAGTACCTAAGTGAAAGTGGATATAGCATGGAGGACAAGGCGTCTTATACTGAGGCGGCAAAAAAACATGCTGAAATGAGCAGAACTGCTTCTGCGGGTAAATTTAAAGGTGGCTTATCTGAATATTCCACAGAAACAACCGCGCTGCACACGGTATCTCATTTGCTACTTGCGGGGTTAAGGGAAGTGCTAGGTGATCATGTCCACCAACAAGGAAGTAATATTACTTCCGAACGATTACGGTTTGACTTCAACCACGATGATAAACTTACACCCGAGCAAATAGCTGAGGTGGAGAAGTATGTGAATGATGCAATTTCATCCAAAGCAGTTACCTCTATTGCAGAGCTGCCTAAGCTTGAAGCGAAAGAAAGTAATGTGGAAGGAAACTTTTGGGATAAATATCCGGATATCGTTAAGGTGTATACCATCCAGGATCACGAAGGGAAGGTGTGGAGCCGGGAAGTATGCGGAGGACCACATGTAGAAGATACCACAAACTTAGGAACGTTCCGTATTACAAAAGAACAATCTTCTGCTGCTGGAGTCAGAAGGATTAAAGGAGTCATTGTCGGCAGACCATAACATAGTCCCATAAGAGCTCGCGCCTAGCGCGGGTTTTCTGTTTTAAGGGACCCCTAATAGAAAAAATTCGATTATTTTCACCTTTACCTTGATTAGTATCATTTCATTTGTTATATATGTAATATAACATATAGAAAAGGAGGGTTATTCGTGTTCATTGAGCTTGATCTGCAATCGGAAACCCCCATTTACACTCAACTGGTTGACCAAATCGTTGAAGGGATCGACTCTGGCGAGCTGAAGCCGGGCGATTCGCTTCCGTCGACCCGGAGTCTGGCGGAGGACCTGGGGATCAATCTACATACCGTCAACAAAGCCTATAATTTGCTCAAGCAGGAGGGCTTGCTTCAAGTGAACAGGAAAACGGGCGTTATTGTTCAGCCGGGCGGGATGCCTGGTGTGACAGAGGTGTTCGCGGAGAAGCTCCGGCGGCAGCTGCGGTCTCTTGCTGCTGCAGCTGCGGTACGGGGCATGGCGGAAGAGGTATTCGCACAAGAGAGCAGATCGGTGTACCAGGATATAATCAGGATTCGCGGAGGGGAACAATATTGACACAAGAACCGATGGTTATTATTTTCGGCAGTTATTTGATGATTACAATGATGCTCAGCTTACAGGCCTATCGCGGATTAAGGACCTTTCTGTTCGGCATTGCTCTGCCGGAAGAGGTACTGAATGACCCATCCATCCGTGCCATTCGCCGGAATTACGCTTTGCTTACCAGTGGTTTTGCGGTCGCCATCGGGTGGGCTTGCTTGTTATGGCTGCGCCATCAACCGGCCCGGGGTCTCCTGATTTTGACAACATCCATCTTGCTTTTAATGTTTGCTTCATCCTTCGCAGTTTGGCTCAGCCGGATGTCCGTGCAACGCTTGAAGACTGCCAGAGGTTGGCAGGTTGACGTGGAAACGAAGCGCACTGCAAGTCTCAAACTCAGCCGGACGCATAGTCCGGTGCTACGCACTTGGTGGTATTCGGCAAATGCTGCCGTTATGGCGCTATGCATCTTCTTTGCTATTGCAAGGTGGGATACGATTCCGCAATTGTTGATTCTCGGAAATTTCCACTTCAACAAATCCGTGTGGACCGTGTTCATGCTGAACAGTGTGCAAGCGCTGAATATCACCGTGTTCGTCTGCTGCAATCTGCTGATCAGCCGTGCCAGAACATCGCTGGATCCCCAGGACCGGGAAGGTTCGCTGCAAAAACAGTTGAAGCTCAAGAAAATCCATTCACTCTTAGCTTGGGGAGCCTCACTTCTAATGGTTGTATTCTATGGGGTAGCGCAAGCCATAGCGTTGTACGGCTGGAGGGGCAAATTGCTTTTCCTCTCCGGCATAGCGCTCTGCACATTGCTTTTCGTCGCACTAATCGGCGTAATACTTTACATACGGATCAAGGATATGGATCAGCTAAGAGATGTTCCATCGTTGGAGGAAAGATACTGGAAGTGGCTCGGCCTCTTTTACGTGAATCCTGAAGATCCGGCGTTGATGATTCCTAACAATCACGGTTTCGGCTGGACGATCAATATGGCCAATCCGCGCAGTAAGATCATAGCCACCGCGATTATAGCTGTTCCGATAATCGAAACTATACTAGTTTTTCCTTTATTCAATAAATGAAGAATTATCGTGAAGGGAAAGTTCAAATGATAAGAAACCGTTGGATAAATGTTGCTATGCTATTATTGTGTCTGCTTCCGCTGTTAACCGCCTGCAACGACAAGCCACCTGTGGAACTCACCCTGAAAGCTGCACAGGAGAAAGCAACTCTCCTCACAAATACGTACGACACGAACAGCGTGCAATACGCCTTTATCGATCATGGCCGCATCACCGTATCCGGCCAAGCCGGCAAGAATGATGAGGAGGGACAGAGGCCGCTCACGAAAGACACGATGTACGGAATCGGCTCAACCAGTAAAATGTTTACCACGGTTGCCGTTATGCAACTGGTCGAGCAAGGGAATATCGGTCTCGACACACCGGTAGTCCAGTATGTTCCCGAGTTTACGATGAAGGATGAACGTTACAATCAGATTACACCGCGGATGTTGCTGAATCATTCCTCCGGTTTACAGGGATCCTCGTATACTAACGCCTTTTTATTCAATGATAAAGATACTTACGCCTACGACACACTGCTGGAACAACTAGCCGGTGAGACCTTAAAGGCTGATCCGGGTGCTTATTCAGTGTACTGCAATGACGGCTTTTCACTTGCCCAGATTGTGGTCGAGCGCGTCAGCGGCATGGACTTCACCTCTTATATCCGTCGATATATTACGGAACCTCTAGGTATGGTTAATACGAAGACGCCGCTCGATTCTCCGGACGAAGCGAAGATGGCGGGGCTCTATTATCCCACCTATACAGGACAACTTCCTAACGAGACGGTCAACGTGATCGGAACCGGAGGCATTTATTACACCGCGGAAGATTTGGTTCGTTTCTCACAAGTTTTCACAGGGGAAAAGGAAGAGGTCTTGTCTGGTAAATCGGCTAAGGCCGCAGCGCAAGACGAGTACAAGACGCCACTCTGGCCTGACGATGCGGACAACTCCATCGGATACGGTCTCGGCTGGGACAGCGTCGATCTGTATCCCTTCGGAGAATACGGAATGAAGGCACTGACCAAAGGCGGGGACACGGTTCTCTATCACACATCGCTCGTTGTGCTTCCCGAACAGGACATGGCGGCAGCTGTCGTCTCTTCCGGCGGAAGCAGTACGTACGACCAGCTTCTGGCCAGCGAAATCCTGCTTCAGGCTCTGAAGGAGAAAGGGACCCTTACGGAATTCAAGCCAGAGAAATCTTATGGTGTGCGGGTAAAGGCTGATATGCCGGAGTCCATGTTGCAATATGCGGGAATCTACGGTGCGACTGGTACAACAATGAACATCAAAATATCCACAGGCGGTGTCATGTCCATCACTTCGGAGCAGCCATCGGCTAATCCGAACCGGATGCTCAAATATTCGGCGGACGGCATGTTCCATAGTTCGGATGGAAAAGAGATGATCAGCTTTGTGACGGAGGAGAATGGACGCACTTACGAATGGATTCGAGAATACGCTTCGGTGCCGGGTCTTGGGCAGGTAGCTATATCCATGTACAACGCTGAGAAGCTCAAGCCCCGAGATCTTCCGGCGCAGACCCGGGAAGCATGGATGCAGCGCGACGGCAAGAAATATTATTTACTGAATGAGAAGTATACATCGCTCGGTTATTTGATGTTCCCGCCCACCCAATTGAACCTGTCTAACCAATTGCCGGGGTACGTATTGGATAAGCGAATAACCGGCCCGAATACGGCTGTCTCCGAATTGCAAATTCCGGGATCGAACGGACGGGATCTCTCAAATCTTACGTTTTTTACACAAGACGGCGTTGAGTACTTGAATCATGGTGGATTCGTCTTAGTGAACGAGGACAACTTGAAGCCATTAAACTATGCTAAGAAGTCAACTGTTACGATTCCGCCTAGCGGATACGCCAGGTGGTATACGATAAGCGACAAAGACGAGGGCAAAATGCTTAAGGTGAGCGTATCCTCGAATGGTTCCTTCGCCGTTTATGATGACAAGGGGACATGCCTCTACTTCAGTGTCATCGGCGGCAAGGATCAGACCACGCTGCCTGCGGGAGGAACGATTGTTTTCGCCGGAGATGCTGGCACGAAGTTTGAGGTTTCCACGCAATAATATCGCATAATGGAAAATGGAAGATTTAAAATCCTTATCTGGGTTTCACTCCAATAACGGGCACTTTTTAATCTTTCAAACAATCTTTAAACAGGCCTTACACTTCGCCATGCATCAGTCTGTATAATAGAACTCTCTGAAACCTGCGCAAATTGCAGGTTTTTTTCGGTTGAGAAGAGGGAATGGCAATTTAAGAGCCAACAAATTAATTGACCATAGGATGGAAAAGACTTATTATTGCTATAAAATGGTTTGTAAGGAGTGAAATAGGAGTTGTTGGAACTTGACGGTATGGATGCTGACTCTTTAATAGCTATGCTAAAAGCTTCATTCACCTTAGACAATTTTACAGCAATGATAGATATATCTGACATGCTTATTGAAATGATCGCAGTAATACATGCTACAGCCCCCAAAGGATTTGAGGCCCAGAGGTTAAAGCGTTCTATAGTCTATTACTTTGGGTTTAGTCTTTGTGCGAAGGGCATTGCTCTTCAAAAACTTGGCGATTACAAAAGTGCTCGACAGTGTATAGAAAAGTATTCAGATTTGAGCTGGGTTCAGCTTTTTGACAAAGAGGAATTGGAAGAAATTGAATATTATAAAAATACCGCTAGAGCAAACGCCTTCGTTCTTGACTTACTTGAGGGAAAGAAGGAGGTATTGCCTGAATACGTGAAATTTTTAAAGCTGGGTGCGAGGGAAGAATTGACCACTGGGTTGCTAAATATCTTGGACTCCGCTTTAAGATACAACTACCAGGTGGACTGGGCATTGGAAGAACTGCAGAGTGACGTTGAGAAACCTGATGATACTTCACCTGCTGTAGATGTTAGGTACTACATAGAATATATTCATCTATTATCTATTTATTGGTTTAAACGGAAGAAGTCAGCTATTGCAATAACCCTAACTCTGGAAAATATCGTATTAAGTGGTAGACTATTTGATAGAGCAGGCTTTAGAAAAGCTATTGCTTTTTATGAGCTTGTTAGAGCTGAGGCCAATATTTCACAGCTACAAGAGTATCATGCAATTATGCGAAATATTCTAGAAGGGGAGTTCAATGATGAAAATGATGAAAAAGAAGCTTTTGTTATTGACAACCGTATTGCTGATTAGCTCATTAACAATCTTGACTGCCGCAAGCGCCAAGGAAATCACTACACATCAGATCACAAAAGTGACAACCAATAGCCACGGCATGGGCCACTGATTTGTCTGAAATGAATATTAAGGAAAGACTCTATCGTCAAGTGATAGAGTCTTTTTAATTGGGTCCCCATGCTCAACAGCCAGTAACTTTTTTTAAAAAATCATGCGCGAAATGCAACAATCCCGCCCCCTACAAGCGGCCTATGCTGAAATTCTGCATGAAATGCAACAAATCCAGCGCTAACTGGCTCTCTGCACCCGAATTTGTGCAAATAATGCAACATTGTACCGCAGCCAGCAACAGTTATAGAGAAATCCTGCAAAATGTGCAACAACCAATACTCTCCGCTACCCTGCGGCTGTCTGAGTAATGTCCGCTAAAGAACTTACTCAAGTCGTTGAAATAACAGGGTAAAACCATCCAAAGGCCTTTATCCAGCCACCCCGCCTTCAACGGGTTAATGAAGACCCAAGCTGAAATGTATGATATGCAGCATCAGCAGAACATCATGGAGCAAATGCATCTCAATATGATCATCCGCTGAGCAGCAGATTTGAAGAAATGGACGCCATGGTGATCTTCGATCACGTCTTCATCCCGTGCAACCGTATCTTTTTCTTAGGGAATGAAGAGATTGGAGAGCGGTTGTTCAGCGAAGGGAATTTTCAAAGCTATGCCGGTCATCAGGTGCTTACACGCTACATTGCCAAGACGGAATTTCTTCTCGGCCTGATCTCTAAATTGTCGGATGAACAGAATATCGCCCTCGAAGCGGTTACGATGGAGCGGATATCCCGGATTTTGACCATGCTTGAGAATTTGAAAGCCCTTCGCTTGGCTTCGGAAATGATGGCAGAACCGGATGCCAAGGGCTATTATGTACCGGCCTCAAAGCCGCTGATTGCTGCTACGATGCAGTTTTCCTCTTTTTATCAGGAGATGCTGGGTATGCTCCAGGACATCAGCTCCAGCAGCCTTGTGATGCTTCCTTCCGAGACAGACCTGGGATCTGAAGCCGGCGGCTTTATCCGTCTCTATCTTAAAGGACAGGAATCATCCGCCTGCGACCGGATTTCTCTTTTCCGGCTGACCTGGGAACTGGCTATCGGTCCCTTCGGCGGCAGACAGAAACAGTTTGAGCGCTTTTTCTTCGGAAACACCCGTACGCTTACTTCCCGGATGTATAACGTGTACAGTCTGGACAAATACAAGGCGATGATTGATGAATTTCTGCAGCGCGGGGAAGCCCACTGATTCCAGCGACGTCAGATTGTAAAGAAACCCAGGTCTTTTAAAGACTCTGGGTTTCTTTTGTATTCTGATAGAATCTACTGCTTAAGGGTGGTCAGCATACTCTGAATATGGCTTTCCATTAGCTGCCGTGCTGTTTCGCTTTGCCGTTCCTCGATGGCAATGGCGATCAGAACATGGTAATTGGAAGCCTTGGTCCGCATATTGGGCAGCGTATTGGTCTGCTTGCGTCCTTCGGCCAGCAAGGGAAGAATCGAATGGAGCATCCGCGCCACCACCGGATTGGCTGCCCCTTCGGCGATTAACTGATGAAAGGCGAGGTCGGTCTCGAAGAAGGAGCCGCCTTCCTCCATTTGCTGCACCATACGATCTGCCAGTACCCGCAGCCGGCGGATCTGATCCTCATCGGCCCGCTTCGCGGCTAAAGCAGCAAGTTCCGGCTCAATGAGCAGTCTGGCTTCCAGCAGATCCACGATCGATACGTTATCTAATTCCTCTAAGCCAGCCGCCGGATCATCCAGCAGCAGCGGATCATTCCGCACATACATCCCGCGCCCGTGCTCAATGCTGACATTCCCCTGACTCTCTAATATCCGCAGCGCCTCACGTACTGTAGTGACACTAACAGAGAAATCAACAGCCAGCTGCTGAAGAGTAGGGAGCCGGTCTCCCGGAGCCCATTCCCCACCTATAATTTTCTGCTTCATAAGCTCTATTGTAGCTTGAAACGCGGTTTGTTTATTCTGTTTCATAATTAGCCGTCCCTTTGACTTGGAATACATTCATTCTAGCATATGAGCTTCGTGACAATAAACAGATACGTCTGACCATTGATTTAGTATTGACTGGCGAAGAGCAAGATAATATGATCATACCGTAAAGATCATATCTATAACGAAAATTCATGTCAAAGATACGATCTTTACGAGGAGACTCAATTAGTGAAACAGCAGAAGGAGGAGGGGCAATGGAGGTCGTAACCTTTGGGGAAACCATGGTACTACTGGCACCGGACCGGATGGTTCCCCTGGAGTATGTGAATGGTTTTCACAAGCATGTTGCCGGAGCCGAGACCAATGTGGCCATTGGGCTTGCCCGGATGGGGCATACCGTCGGCTGGTTCAGCAAGCTCGGAAATGATCCGTTTGGCCGGTATATCAGGCAGTTCGTCAGAGGACATGGCGTTGATACTTCCGAAGTCAGGGTTACAGATGAAGCGCCGACGGGAGTGTTCTTCAAAGAACAAATATCCCCGGAGCAAATACAGGTGTACTACTACCGCAAACAATCGGCGGCCAGCCTGATGCAGGCGGAGGAGCTAAATGAGACATATGTGGGAGGTGCGCGCATCCTGCATGTTACGGGTATTACGCCGGCGCTTAGCCCGGAGTGCAGGAGATTAACCTTTAGCGCCCTCGAAGCGGCCAAAAAACACGGTACGACCATTGTGTTCGATCCTAATATCCGCTGGAAGCTGTGGAACAGGGAAGTGGCCTATCGTGTTCTTAACGAAATCGCGGCTCTGGCCGACTACATGCTCCCCGGTATGGAGGAGGGGCAGTTCCTGACAGGATGCTGTGACCCTGTAGAGATCGCAGACCGGTTGCTGAAAGCGGGGGCCGGGGCTGCCGTAATCAAGCTCGGCGCAGACGGTGCTTATTACAGTAACGGACGAATCTCTGGAACTGAGTCCGGGTTTCCCGTGAAGAGACTCATTGATCCGATGGGTGCCGGTGACGGTTTTGCCGCAGGCTTTATAAGCGGTTTGCTCCAGGGAGAGGAGCTGCCTTCTGCTGTGCGGCGCGGCAATGCTGTCGGTTCCATTGTTGTCGGGGTAAGCGGCGACGTTGAAGGTCTCCCGGCCCGGCAGGATGTGGAACTTCTCTTGGCCGGGGGAACCGGCATGGAGGATATTATCCGGTAAGTGAGGGCATTCCCGAGGAGGAGGAAGGACATGGACAAAGATAGACAGATTGAGCAGCTGATAACCTCCGGGCTGGTCGCCGTTATCCGCAGACCAGCACCTGAACGGGTGGAGCACATTGCTGCGGCACTGGCAGACGGCGGGGTCGGAGCGCTGGAGATTACAGCCGATACCCCGGAAGTATATAGGCTGATCGCGGACATGAAGGCGAAATACGGAGATAGCCTGCTAGTGGGGGCGGGGACTGTATTTAAGCTGGCGCAGGCCGAGCAGGCAATCGCGGCAGGAGCCGATTTTATTTTCTCCCCCAATCTGAATGAGGCGATTGTAGAACTGACCTTACAGCACGGGCGAATCTCGATTCCAGGTGTAATGACACCGACCGAAGTGGTCAGAGGACATGAAGCGGGTGCAGACCTGCTTAAGGTATTCCCGGGCGGTTCACTCGGTGCCTCCTACATTAAGGAACTGCAGGGGCCCCTTGGCCACATCCGGATGATGCCGACAGGAGGCGTGACCCTTGCGAATGTCGGAGCCTTCATTACCGCTGGTGCAGTTGCCGTCGGTCTTGGAAGCGCTCTCGTTGAACGGGAAGCGGTGGAGCAGGGCGACTATGGGAAGATCACAGAGATGGCCCGCCATTTCGCCGTGGAAGTCCGCAAGGCCAGAATGAACAACAGCAAAGGAGCAAAAAAACTATGAAAATCAACGGATTTGAGACCTTTATCGTTCCTCCCCGCTGGCTGTTTCTGAAGATTGAAACCGATGAAGGGATATCCGGCTGGGGGGAGCCAGTGGTCGAAGGCAAGGCACATACGGTGCAGACCGCGGTAGAAGAGCTGATGGACTATTTGATTGGGCAGGACCCCCAGCGGATTGAAGATCTATGGCAGCTCATGTACCGGGGAGGATTCTATCGTGGCGGGGCTATTCTGATGAGTGCGATAGCGGGGATCGATCAGGCGTTATGGGATATTAAAGGGAAAATCTACAATGCGCCTGTGTACCAGCTGCTGGGCGGCGCTTGCCGCAATTCCATGCGGGTGTACTCCTGGGTAGGCGGAGACCGCCCCATCGATGTTGTCAAGGCGGCACTGGAGAAGAAGGCTGCCGGGTTCACGGCGATTAAGATGAATGCCTCGGAAGAGATGCAGTTCATTGATACCCATGACAAGATTTATTCTATCGTCGAGCGGGTCGCCGCCATTAGGGAGGCCTGCGGACCAGAGTTCGGAATTGCTGTTGATTTTCACGGACGGCTTCACAAACCGATGGCACGCGGACTGGCCAGAGAGCTGGACCCCTACCGCCTGATGTTCATAGAAGAACCGGTGCTGCCGGAGAACAACGAAGTTCTGCGGGAGATCGCACATCATACCAGCACTCCGATCGCCACGGGTGAGCGCATGTACTCACGCTGGGAATTCAAAAATCTGCTGAAGGGCGGGGTGGTTGACATTATTCAGCCCGACTTGTCCCATGCAGGAGGGATCACGGAATGCAAGAAAATCTTCGCCATGGCCGAGGCATTCGACGTCGCAGTCGCGCCACACTGCCCGCTTGGGCCGATTGCTCTGGCCGCCTGTCTTCAGGTGGATGCAACGTCTTACAATGCAGTCATTCAAGAACAAAGCCTGGGCATCCATTATAATCAAGGCAATGACCTGCTGGATTATATCACCGACCCGGCCGTCTTTGCCTACAGCGACGGTCATGTCCATATTCCTTCCGGACCGGGCCTTGGCATTACAGTGAATGAGGAGTATGTGCGGAAGATGGCGGAGGACGGCCACCGCTGGAGAAATCCGGTATGGCGGCACCGCGACGGCAGCATTGCTGAGTGGTAAGGTTAAGCATTTATAGTCCCATTGAAGCCGCTAATTTAGCGGCTTTTTATTTTAGATGTTGTCAGAAAACCTGCCATGGGAGTAATATGAAATACAGAAGATTAACAGGTATAATTCATACATAAGATTAACTAGGAGTGGTTGCAGTGAAGATTCTTGTAGATGATTTAAGTGGAGCACAGGTGATTGGATTAATTGCAGAACATTTGCAAGGAATGGCAGAGGACTCTCCGCCAGAGAGCATTCATGCCCTTAATCTGGACGGGTTGAAGCAGCCGGAAATTACCTTCTGGTGCGCTTGGGAGGATGAAGAGCTTCTGGGCTGCGGGGCGATCAAGGAATTGGACAAAGAACATGCTGAGCTCAAATCGATGCGGACTGCTAAGAAGCATTTGCGCAAAGGTGTAGCCAGAAATATTCTTGCTCATATTATTGAAGTAGCCATAAGCCGCGGGTACAAACGGATCAGTCTGGAGACTGGCTCCATGGATTCATTCATCCCCGCCCGCAAGCTGTATGAAGATTTCGGCTTCACCTATTGTGAGCCATTTGCAGATTATATCCCAGATCCGAATAGTAGTTTTATGACGAAGGAACTGTAGTCATGCCTGAAGTTACGTTTTACCGGGATGAAGCGCTTCCCTTTCTGGAGGGGAAGCACTGTACGGCGGACGATCTAGCCTACCATAGGCATTTTCACGAAGAATATTCGGTCGGGCTCATAGATGCAGGCCACACGAACGCTTGGTGCGACGGTGAACAGATTCAGGTGGAAGCGGGTAGGATGATCAGTTTTCCGCCGATGATGCTACATGCCTGCCATCCGGCACCGGACGTGGAATGGCGCTATAAGATGTTGTTTATCCGCCCAGACTGGCTGCACAAGCTTGGACGGGGGGAGCTTAATCAGCTGCACATCCCGTTCTTGCTGGGCGGAGGCAAGAATGAAGCGTGCCGCAAACGATTAAATCATACGATGGGTGCGCTCGCAGGCAGCGGTACTCCGCTTGAAACCGAGACGGCTCTCATTGAACTGGTGCAAGCTTTGGTTGACCCTAACGAGAATGACCTGGGGCACACAGGCTCATCAGGTGTTCAGGAGCAAAAATACGTGAAGCGGATCAAAGACTACTTACAGGCGAATTTTACCGGGCAGGTCACGCTTGAGCAATTGGAACAGGAAGCCGGAATCAGCCGCTTTCATCTGATCCGGCTCTTCAAGAAAGGGAGCCATCTGCCCCCTCACGCCTATCAAAACCTGCTGCGCATCAATCATGCCAAAATCCAACTGGCGAAGCAACGTCCTATCGTTGATATCGCGGCAGAGGCAGGTTATTATGACCAAAGCCATTTTACCAAGG
The DNA here is from genome assembly GCF_038002225.1 of Paenibacillus sp. FSL R7-0204. Taxonomy (NCBI): domain Bacteria; kingdom Bacillati; phylum Bacillota; class Bacilli; order Caryophanales; family Paenibacillaceae; genus Paenibacillus; species Paenibacillus sp. FSL R7-0204. The sequence goes on along the minus strand of NZ_JBBOCA010000001.1, from coordinate 3,789,258 downwards.
CTTTCTTGAAAATTGTAGGGGCAACGCCCAGGCAATATGCGATGTCGATTTAGAAGAGCAATTTTTTACAAGATTACATCCTTCTGCGCAAGTACACTTGAAATACTTGTAGAAGGGGGAAATGTAATATGCATGATAACAAAGACTGGGAACAGCAAGCGGCAGACGCATTAAAGTCGGTCGCCAGACGAATGGATATCAAGGCTTATGTGGAGCAATCGCCATTGCTATACGGGCTACTACCCACGAATTTCATCATAGAGGACAAATTGTAAAAATGGGCAGACAACTCGGATATATCCCGCCGAAAATGAACCTCGCTAAACTTTAGTGATCATATTAGCCCAATTTGACAACAGAAACAGTCGCTTGGGCCTTTTCGTATTTTGGAGACTATAGTAGCTTCTCCATAATCATCACATCTATGAACGCTCCGTCCATTAATCCTTGCTTCTCAAATACACCGACCTGCCGGTAGCCCATCTTCCGGTACAATCCTTGACCACTCTCATTAAACGGAAAGGTAAAGAGAACCATTTTATAAAAGCTATTTTCTTTTGCTACCTTGTGTAAGGACTCCAGGAGGGAGCTGCCTACACCTTGGCCACGGAAGCCGCGATCAATGTAAACGGACAGGTCAGCGACCCCGTTATAAGCGCAGCGGAGGGAATAGGGATTCAGGGAGGCCCAGCCAATCACTTCACCTTCTCGTTCCGCTACAATAACGCTATAGCGGCCTTGATGATCTTTGAACCACGCCTCCATATAAGAGAAATCTTTCGTCTCTGTTTCAAGTGTAGCGATTCGATCCTCGATTCCCTGATTATAGATTCGGAGGATACTACCGATATCTTCTGGTGTGGCCTGACGAACAGTTAATGTAGTGATCATTTGAACATCCCCTTAAGATTGTTTTCTCGCTTTAATCACAGTAGAGACGATGTATTGCTCAACGTTCGCACCGGGAACCCAATCTTTGATGAATGTTCTGGATTCGTCTTTGGGCTCAATATGGATCTCAGTAAAGCCACTTTCCTGAAGCATCATCTCCAGATCAGAAATGAAAGAGGCCCCGGAGATACAACCCGAATATAATTCGCCCAGGTCATTTTTGATCTCGGGGGGGAGCTCAGCTGTAGTTACAATATCAGAGATGGCCAGACGCCCTCCGGGCATAAGAACGCGATAGGCTTCACGGAATACTTGCTGCTTATCAGGCGAGAGGTTAATCACACAGCCCTAAATTTGCGCCTTCAGGAGCTGCGGCCAGATCCTCACTAGAATATCCCATTTTAGCAGATATGGCATCATAATCAGTTGGGCTGTCACAGCAGCTGTCAGCAGAGGAGCAGCAGGAGGAGGCAGGTTCGGCCTTTTGTACAGCAATGGTTTGATAACGTCCCCGTACATTTTGGCGGATTTGGTCATTCGTAAGTTTGTTCATGAATACACACTCCTTATCATTAAAATAACTTGCAAGTTACAAATAAAGGCCAAGGGAAATCACCCTTTAACAGGTGCGCAGCAATTGCTGGACTTCCCCATAGCATCGTTGAAAAGCTTGATGGATCGTAGCAATGTTTCTACTTCAAACTCACTCATATGCGAGAAGGCTTCATTCAGGTATTCATTCATTTGTTGATCAATAGTTGCAGCCACCAGTTTTCCTTCGGAAGTAAGGGAAAGGGTATAGATTCTCCGATCGCTGGGTTCAGGTGTCTTTTTTACCAAATTCATTTTCACCAACGACTGGACTTGTCTGCTGAAGGTGGTAATATCCGTGCCCAGTACTTCGGCAACTTGCTGCATGGAAGGATTGTGGCTCCGGGCGATCTCATAAAGCAGATGGCTTTGGGCCGCGGATAGTTTACATCCCCTTACACTGCAGCAGTCCTTATTGAGCAATCCTAAACGCCGGGTCATGATTTGAAATAGTTCTCGTGGGGTTTCCATGTGTTCACCTCTTGAACTGGTTATACCGTAATTGATTGCAAAATGCAAATATTATTTTCATCTGGTTGCTAATTGGCCATTAAGGTCTTAGAATATAAGTATTGCCTTATATAGATGGGAGGAGCTTTTATATGAATGTACTAAATGAACTTGCGGAAGATTTAAAACTCCTTGGAGATAAAACACGGCTCACGATTCTAACCCTTTTAAAAGAACGGGAGTGGTGTGTATGTGAATTCGTGGATCTTTTTGACATCTCCCAACCAGCCGTAAGCCAGCATCTGCGCAAATTGAAAAGCAGCGGATTGGTTAAGGAACAAAAAAAAGGTCAGTGGGTGTATTACTCTTTAAGCATTGAAGATAAGCCTCATGTTGCGGCCATTCTTCAGCTTACACCGGATACCAGCTTCATTCTATCCAGTTTAAACAAGCCGTCTGGTGCTGCCTGCTGCGAGTAATATTTTGATATTGAATATATAATCATATAATTATATAATGATGTACGTTATTATACTTAAGCATTTGAAGGGAGTGCTCTGCAATGTGTTATATAGACATATAATGGGGGAGATCATTTGGTAGTTTCAGCGAGTCTTATATTTATCGTCACATTAATTTTTGTCATTTGGCAGCCTAAACATCTGTCCATTGGCTGGTCTGCCTGCGGCGGAGCGTTACTCGCCTTACTTGTCGGTGTCGTCAGCTTGAAGGATGTTCTGGATGTTACGCTGATTGTGTGGAATGCCACATTGGCCTTTGTAGCAATCATTTTGATCTCCCTAATCCTCGATAAAATTGGATTCTTCGAATGGGCTGCTTTACATATGGCCAAAGCTGCTAACGGGAATGGAACCCGGATGTTTATCTATGTCATCATTCTTGGCGCCATCGTAGCGGCATTTTTTGCTAACGACGGAGCAGCGCTCATTCTAACACCGATTGTGCTGGCCATGGTCCGTGCGCTGAATTTTGATGAGAAGAGGGTGTTTCCTTTCATCATTGCCAGCGGGTTCATAGCAGATACTACTTCTTTACCGCTGGTTGTCAGCAACTTAGTAAATATCGTGTCAGCTGACTTTTTTGGACTTACCTTTATGGAATATGCCGGACGGATGATAATGCCTACCTTATTCTCCTTAGGGGCAAGTATTCTCGTGCTTTATTTCTTCTTCCGCAAAAGCATTCCCAGAAACTTTGACAGCTCCCAGCTGAAAAATCCGGCGGAAGCTATCAAAGATAAGAAGATGCTCAAGCTATCCTGGTGGGTATTAGCGGTTCTGCTGGCAGGGTACTTCGTGAGTGAGTTCCTGAATATCCCAGTGTCCGTTGTAGCCGGGGTTATCGCAATCTTTTTCCTGCTTATGGCAAGGAGAAGTCCAGCTGTACCTGCAATGGAAGTGGTGAAGGGAGCACCTTGGGCGATTGTTTTCTTTTCCATCGGCATGTATGTTGTCGTATATGGTCTAAGAAATGCGGGGCTTACGAATGTATTAGCTGATGCCATCCAGGCCGTTGCCGATCAAGGGCTGTTCGCAGCAACGATGGGGATGGGCTTTATTGCCGCGGTGATCTCCTCCATAATGAACAACATGCCTACTGTAATGATTGATGCACTGGCCATTGATGCCACGAACACTTCCGGACTGATTAAGGAAGCTTTGATATATGCAAATGTTATTGGTTCTGACTTAGGTCCGAAGAAAACACCCATTGGTTCACTGGCTACCTTACTGTGGCTGCACGTGCTTTCCACCAAAGGAGTAAAGATATCCTGGGGAACATACTTCAAAACAGGCATTATTTTGACGATCCCAACGCTGGTCATCACACTGCTTGGTTTATATATAACATTAAATCTATTTTAAAATCAAAGGAGACTGCGACTGATGAATAAGAAAACCATTTACTTCTTATGTACAGGAAACTCCTGCCGAAGCCAGATGGCCGAAGGCTGGGCCAAGAAATATTTGAGCAATGAATGGAATGTGTACAGTGCCGGCATTGAGGCTCATGGTTTAAATCCGAAAGCCGTTCAGGCGATGAGTGAAGTAGGCATAGATATCTCAGGTCAAACATCAGATATTATTGATCCGCAGCTGCTGAACAGCTCCGATCTCGTGATTACGTTGTGTGGTGATGCAGCCGATAAATGTCCTATGACTCCACCACAAGTCAAACGTGAACACTGGGGATTCGCTGATCCGGCGAAGGCCCAAGGAACAGATGAGGAAAAATGGGCGGTGTTTCAGCGGGTTCGTGATCAAGTGGGCGAGCGCATCAAACGATTTGCTGAAACAGGTGAGTAGTTTTTATATCCAGAAACATAACTATTGTCGCTGGACAATTACTCGCAAAGCTTAGGACAACAGGAATGCCGATCGATCGCACTTATGCAACAGTTCGCTGATATGATGCGGCTTGGCAATGAGGGCATTCCAGAGCGCAGAAAACTTCTGGAAGAGCATGAGCTCAAATTAATCGAGCAGGCTCAAACGATTCATCAGACTTTGGAAATTCTGCGGGGTAAAATTGATTACTACCGTTCTTGGGAAGAGGATACCAGGCGGGAGGCCTGAAAGAACAAGAGAAAGACTAAGTATACTGGGTAGACTAGAAAAAAGGCTGAACCCAAAGTCATATTCTTGACTTAGGCTCAGCCTTTTAAAGCTATTTCCACCCCTTTAATCGGGGCGGTTATTTACAAGCGTTGAATCTATTAGGATTCAGAACGAGGAAATCCTCTGGAAGCTCGAAAAGCTTGGCCACCAGTTCGTCCATGCCGGACTCCAGCTTGAACCCCATTTCCTCCTGGTACAGGGGGACCAGGAAATAAACCTGAACCTGATTGCCATCTCTCGTATGGACGGTGCTAACCTCTTCCGGCAGAGCATACAGGATCACGCCGGACAGCCCAGTGTTAGGCGCATAGGGCTCATAATCCTCAGTGTTGGGGATCGTATGGCCGTAGCCAAGCCAAGTCTGATACATATGGGGGAACCGGGCAAGCATCTTCATCAGCCGGATGGGCCAGTAGTTCTCCTCCGCTTCAAAATCCTCCTGAGTAAGCGGCCAGTCCGCCGGCAAAAACATCATCAGCTCCGCGCGCTCCAGATGCTTGTACTCTTCCCGGATCTCCTGTGGGAGTGTCATCGGCAGATCGCTCATCCCATTGGTGTACAGCACCCGGTATGGCTCATCTGGTGTGGCCTCCATAATATTCACATCAATATGTACGATGTCTGAAATCAGTTCATGGAACACGCCGGTTTCCCGGTTGGGAAAGACCCGATTGAAATGGTCGTTTAATTCTTCCATGTACAGAATATTGGAGGGAGGTGTAATCTGCTGCTCATCCACAGCGTCATAACCATAAATGGTGGTACCGTCTTCCGATTTCCCCATTGTATTGCCGCCAAACCATTTTTTGAAAAAGTTCATGTCTTTGCGCTCCTCTGTGTGGGTATATAATTAAAGTGCGAAAAGAAAATAGAAGGTTTGAAACCTCACTTGAAAGTATAACAAAACCAAGAGTGGATAGGTAACGAACCTTATGTCCTCTGCTCCTGGGGATTTTATGATAAAAACCAGTTGCAGAAGGATTGTGCACTACATCAAATCGCAAGTGAATGGACGGATAACCATATCAGTCTCAAGCATCAGCACGGGAGATTGATTGGTAAGGAGAGGGGAGTAGGCATGGAAAGAGCCTTGACTATGCTTAAACTGCCGCTTGAAGGTACTCACCATAGAGGTATCGACGATGCCAAGAACATTGCGAAAATATTCGGTAAGATTTTTGACCAAATAATATTTGCAGGAAATGATTAATCCTGGTATTCTGTTAATAATCAAATACCTTAAAACGCGAAGCACGCGAATCTTCCTTTTCTACAAAGGAAGATTCGCGTGCTCTTTTTTCTGGTAAGTGGTTAATTTAAATCGGGTGGTGTTTTTAGTATGAACATGTTATTTTTATTGTTTTTGGTTGGCAGGCAAATCATTTTAAGGTCTGAAAAGTTTCTCTGGAAATGTGCTCATACATTTGAAGAAGATACCAGGAATAGGTTCCAGAGAGTATTGCTGTTTCTTCCAGCATGGGGAATGTCTGCATTAGCCTTACCGTTTACTTTTTTGAGAAGGCTTAGCTAAAACCCATATTAAGAAACATTATTATTAAAACAACTCTAAGGAGTTGTTTTTTTCTGGCCAGAAGGGGACTTGTCGCCAATGGGGCCATTTCTTGTCATACAAGTGACTATGCTCTTATCGAAGGACAACACTAAAAATCACAAACAAATGTCGGAGGACAAGAACATGGTAATATTGTCGATTTGATGAACAGCTAATCAAACTTGGGTTCAGCAATTATTGATGAAGTTGGCATCTATTAAGAAACTATAAACATTCGATAACAACACTCTAGTAGAGCATCAGATTAAAAAGGATGGATAAGCTTGTTAAACCCAATCAACCGAAAATCTAACGGACCGGAGAGATCTTATCCCCGCGAAAACGCCACTTTTAGCAGCGTAACGGACTCAAGCGACCTTATAGTCTCTCTATGAGACGTTTCGGAGCTGACGTGCAAAGGATAAGGCCTGTGGTGGACTTCTGTCAAGAAAGTAGACTGTTACGCAACGGATTTTTTAGTGAATTGCTTAGCAAAGCGGGCGGGGGAAAGATACCCCAGTGAGCTGTGCATTCGCTTGCGATTGTAATAGAACTCAATGTATTGGAAAATAGCATCATATGCCTGTTCCGGGTTTTTGAAGCGCGGATTACAGTAGATGAGCTCTTTCTTTAAAATACTGTGCCAAGACTCAATGCAGGCGTTATCGTAACAGTTTCCTTTACGGCTCATGCTGGATTTCATGTGGTATGTCTTTAGTTGGTCGACATATTCTTTTGAGGTATATTGAGACCCTCGGTCAGAGTGGTGCAGTAGGCCCTCGCCGGGTCGCTTCGCCGTGTACGCCGCCTGCAGCGCGTCTAAGACCAGGCTCGTCTCCATATGGTTATACAGCCGCCACCCTACAATTTCTCGCGTGCATAGATCCATGACGCTAGCTAGGTATAAGCGACCTCCACGACAAGGGATATACGTGATGTCGGTGACCCATACGGTATTGGGCTTAAGCACCTTAAACTCTTGGTTCAGTGTGTTTGGTGCAATGGGATTATTATGCTTGGAATCGGTCGTCTGCACTCGGTATGGCTTAGATACAATAGAGCGGAGCTTCATTTCTCGCATGTACACACTCACTGTGCGTTCCGTGACCGTATAGCCTTCCTGATGCAGCAGGCGGGTGATCTTCGGACTTCCATACCGTTTTTGATGGTCGTCAAAATGGTACCGGATTCGCTCCATAACAGCAGCCTTGCGGAGGGCTTGCACACTGGCTTTGGCGTTCAGCCACTTGTAATATCCGCTCCTGGATACCTGTAGGGTACTGCACATCTTCTCCAAGCGAAATGCGGAGCGATGGTCCTTCATAAACTGGAATCTTAATTCCTTGGTTTGCTGAAGATGTGCACTGCTTTTTTTACGATTGCCAATTCTTCCTCTGTATCGGCAAGTCGACTGTCTTTCTCTTGGAGCTGACGGCGCATCTCTTGGAGCTCGGCTTCGAGTTCCCGTACCCGATCCATACTGGCTACCGGTTCATTCTTTAGCTCCCGGTATTTCCCCATCCACTGGTGCAGCGTACTTTTCGGAATGTCCAGCTCTTGCGCGATGTCCCCTATGCTCTTCGTCTGCTCTTGAATGAACTTTACCGTTTGCTTCTTATATTCTTCGTTGTACCGTTGTCGTTTTTCTCCCATAGGGATGCACCTCCGTTGCCCTTATTATCCCTCCGTCCGTTAACTGTCGTCTACTTTCAATTCTAATCCCATGGAGTCCCTTACTCATCCAATTAGCGACTTTCTTCCCAAATAAAAGCACCTCAGTCCGTTACGCTAAGCCAAACGCCCCTGAAGAACAACGCCCGCTTGAAAAAAAGATGTAATTTGAAGGGGAATTGCGTCTGCTCCACTATTTTAAATCTGATGAAGTACTAGATTGATACTTGAATAAATTGCGAAATTCTACATAGGAATAGGGTGAAATAACAACTAATTTATGGAGGAGGAAATTATGAAAGCGTTGTTATATCCGCTGCGATGAAGCAAGCTGTTGAAGCCTTGGTGTTTACGATAGGCGTAAGCCGTGGATGCACGGATCGAAAAAAGGAGGATTTTCAATGATGTCAAAACGATTTGGCAGAATGCTCGTGTTCCTATGCTGCTTGCTATTGGTGGCATCACTAATGCCTGCCAGCTTTGCCGCCGCCACTGACAACAACGAGTATACAGAAGCACTTAATAGCGACAGCAGTTCTACAGCTCTTACAAGCTTGCAGACAAATGAAACGCCGACCGCCATTTTTGGAACTCCCGAACTCGGGTCAGACGACCCGCTGTGGGCCCTGACCATGGAGCATCTCATCAACAAAAGTACTGTGCCCGGCGACCCCAGGCCCCATTCCACAGGCACAGCCAGGATCCTTTGGGACCAAGACTACCTGTATGCCCGTGTAGTCGTGGAGGACAGCAATCTATATCAGGGACCCGGCAATGATTATCAGTACGACGGCCTGGAGTTTTATGCGGGCGCTGGAACCCAAGGCGCGAATCAATGGCGCATCAGCGCGGCAGGCGTATTTTCAGGGCAAAACGCTCCGGGCAGAGCTGCGTGGACTGAGATCACGGACACAGGATATATCGTGGAGATGAGAATACCTAAAAGAACCTTGAACTTGCAGGCAGGCCCGTTTACCTTTGAAGTTTATATCAATAACTCGTCGGAAAAGGGCGGTGACCGCTATGAAGTCGTTTCCTGTTTCGGAACTCCGGATGCAGCTTACAACAATGCTGCTTCTTATACAAACAGCCTAAATCTCATTGCCGCCAATGAAGCGGATGACAGATTCTCAATCACCGCCACGGCGGAATCGGGCGGCCGAATAACGCCGAACGTACCCGGCAATGTTCTGAGAATAGCTAGCGGCTCAGACACAACCTTTACGGTTACCCCCGATTACGGCAAAATTGTAGACACCGTAAAGGTAGATGGAGAGGACGCAGCTCTATCCGATGATGGCACGTATACCTTTTCAAATGTTGCCGCTAACCATACCCTTCAAGTGACATTCAAAAATGATTCGACCGCGGAGTTGCTCCCCTTTATTGTATGGAACGACAACTTCGCCCGTGGCGAGTACACGACGGCTGTCATCATTGACTTAGGCGAAGGGAAGGCGGTGGAAGGCTCCAAGCTTAATCCGGACTTGTTTACCGTCTCGGCTAGGAACACGACCCTGAACGGCGACTCGGTAACCTTTGAAGGGACGCGCAAGATCACTAGGGTATACGCCAATGACGAACCGAAGGTACGCGGCTATCTGGGGACGGTAAGCCATTCACCGGATTACCAGGACGGACTGGAACGCGGCCGTTACATCGTAGTTGAGCTCGAATTTTATTCAGAGAGCGGCGGCAATATAACGCTGGATGGCAACATGAACTCAACAAAACAGGTTTACAGCGTCGTCCAAAACGGCGAGCTCGTACTGACAGAAGGGGATCCGCTTAACTACGCGGTTTTTGAACAGGAAAAAGTTGTGAATCCGATCCTTGACCAGTTTACAGCACCTACGGGCAATTCGGTCAATCGTGCGCTCTACCTTCACAAGGATGGAAACGGTGAGGTGGCGCGGGGCTTGCCGCTGTATGTCTATACCCACGGCATGGGACGCGGCGGCACAAGCGCTGCGACTGACCCAAAAGCGGCCATGAAATCCGCCAACGGCTCAGTCGCTCTGATGAAGAAAATGGAAAAATATCCCGAGAAATACGCCAGCCATATCCTGAATATATCCTACAATGGCACGAGTACTCCCTCCACAGCCAATGTTAAGAAGGTTATAGACGACCTGATTGCCAGCGGTGCAGTAGACCCTAACCGTATTTACGCGGCGGGCTTCTCATGGGGCGGCCAGTATACGAACAGCTTAGTTAACGCTTATCCCGGCTTCTTCGCGTCCGCCGCACCTATGTCTCCGGTAAGCGGCTCACCGAACGCGAACGCCAACTACGTTCACACCAACCTGGCCTATTGGATGTTTATCAATGAGTATAACGTTGGAGTATACCAGACTAACCTCGCTAACTTCATAACCGTCAATATGCCGAAAATGATCAATGCGAGAGCTTCACGCTTTGAGAGCAATGAGGCTCTTATATGGCCTTACAATCAGTTTGATCAGCCGAATCAGAAACCGAATCCGAACCATTCACCTGTCCTGAGTGATTCGGTGGCGCACGAAGTTGAAGCGGCGGTTCTTTACAACGACATAACGATGGGGACTTGGAGTATAGCGCCAACAGCGCAGTCCTCTAACTTGCCGGCTTGGAATAATGACTATACTGACGTCTTTGATTGGATGTTCGCGCAGACCGCAGCGAACAATCGGCCTGTTGCCGGATACGGTTCACCTGTACTCGGCACAAACGACAAACTTTGGGAACAAGCTGTGGAGTTTGACATCAACAACAGTAGCGCACCCGACCAGAAGATAGGCCCCAAGGCTACCGGCAAAGCCAAAGTATTTTGGGACGAAGACTTTCTGTATGCACGCGTTGTGGTTACAGACCCGAATGTGTGCACCGGCCACACGCCTGGCACTGAGTACATGACCGACAGCGTGGAATTTTATGTCGGTGACGGAAAAAGTGGCTCAAACCAGTGGCGTATTGGCGCAAGCGGTATTTTCTCAGGTCAAGCCGCTGCGGGCCGCGACGGTTCGGTTAAACGAACGGACACCGGGTATATCGCGGAAGTGAAGATACCTAGAAGAACCATTGAATTCACGAGCAATTCTCCGATTACGTTTGATGTGTACATCAATAACTCAACGGGTGCGGGGAATGACCGTTATGAGGTTGTATCCGCTTTAGGTAAGCCCGACGCGGGTTATGGCAGTTCTGACAGCTTCAAGAATAGCTTGCTGCTGCTTGGGGGCTCCACGGTATCCAGGCACCCCGTTAACGCCACGGCAGGATTAAACGGCACTATCTCGCCATCCGGCTTGATTCGGGTAGCTGACGGCGGAAGCCAATCCTTTACATTTACTCCGATTAGCGGTTATGTCGTGGATACCGTAACTGTAAATGGTGCGTCTGTAGAGATTGCAAACAATACCTTTACCTTGAAAAACGTGAACACCGATGACAAGGTAATCCATGTTACATTCAAACCCGATCCGGCCGCAACGTTGCTTAACTTTATCGTATATAACGATAACTTTGCTACCGGAGAATTTACCACAGCCGTTATCATCGATCTGGGTGCGGGAAATGAAGCTGTGGGTGCCGACCTTAGTTCAAACCTGTTTACAGTCTCGGCGAGGAATACTCTGCTGAACGGTGACCCGGCATATCAAGGCAAACGCACCGTCCGTAGAGTATACGTGAATGACCAACCTAGACCCAGAGGATATAAGGGTGTGAACCAGAACTCCCCTGATTATCAAGCTGGACTTACTAAAGGCCGCTACATTGTTGTAGAATTGGAATTTTGGACATTAACCGGCGGACAGTCCACTTTGGAAGCATCCAAATCCACCATCCAGAATTACAACATTGTAGCTAGTGGCGATATCAAGCTTGTTGGCAAGGCTGCCATTGTTAAGTCGTCTTTCGCACAGTCAGGAACCATCAATGAAATCATCGACAAATTTGAAGTGGGTCCCAAAATTGACAACGCGGAAGCGATGCAGTATGGACTCTATATTCATAAGGATGGCAACGGCGTTCCGGTAAAAGGGCTTCCCCTTTACATCTATGCTCACGGTTCTACCCGCGGCGGTACACAGGACGGGGATACCTTTGCGCCCATCAGGTCCGCCAACGGAGCGACCGCGCTTATGAAAAAAATGGAGAAGAACTCTAAATACGCTAGTCATATAATCGCTTTGCGGGCTCAAAACAACGTTCAGGCAACACCCGCTACCTTAAAGGCATATATCGATGATCTGGTAAGTAAGGGACTTGTTGACCCCAACCGTATTTACATGGCAGGCTTCTCTATGGGATCCGCTTATACTAATACTTTCTTGACGACATATCCCGATTTGCTCGCAGCCGCGGCGCCTATGTCTTATCCACCATCAATCAACGCGAAACAAGCCGAAACTCTTAAAAACTTTGCATACTGGTCATTCGTTAACACAACTGATTCTTCAACAATAAAAACAGGGGCGGAAACTTATATAGCGAATATAATGCCCCTATTGGAAAACGCCAGGCACACGTTCATCGACAGAAATGAAATATTCGTTTGGCCTTATGACCAATGGACAAAGGCGGAAGCACCTGTTAATGGAACCAATTGGATTCCTTCCGGCCATGAGATGGAAGCTTCAGTTCTGTGGAACAATATTTCAGGGTACACGGATACATTGTCCAATGTAGGTTCCAACAAGGAGTGGAGCCTTAAACCTACGGCGCAGTCCTCTAAGTTGCCGACTTGGAACAATGACTACACTGACGTCTTTGATTGGATGTTCGCGCAGAGAAAAACGAGCGTACCCGGTGCTCCGGGCAGCTTCAAGGCGACGGCGGGCGACGGACAGGTCACATTGAGTTGGACTGCTCCGGCTGACGATGGTGGCAGCGCAATATTGGGTTACAAGGTCTGGTATGGAAACGTGACGCCGGTCACACTAGATGCGAAGGCGACCCAATATACCTTCAAGAGCCTGAAAAATGGCCAAAGCTATACCTTCAAGATCGTTGCGGTGAGCACGAAGGGCGACAGTGCGGAGATGAGTGCGACGGCGACGCCGACGGCTTCCAATTCCAATGTGCCCAATCCTTCTGGTGGCAATACGGGAAATACCGGAAATACCAGCACCGGGACAGTCACTGGATCGTTGAAGCCGACCTACACAGTGAACACACCGAAGGATAAGCCCGCGGTCACGGATAAGAACGGCAACACCACCCTGCCCGGCGGCGGCGAGATTGCGACCAAGGGCGGGACGAAGATTAAGGTACCCGAAGGCACGACTATAGACTCAAAAGGTAAGGTGACCATTCCGGCGGGCAAGAGCGCCGAAGTGAAACTACACGGCGGCGCGAGTGCCGGCCCAGACAAAGGCATGTCGCTGAACATCCATGAGGGTACGGAATTTGTGTTCGATGACGACACCCCGCTGGGCTTCCTCGTGGTGTCTGGCAATCCTTTCAGGGATGTCAACATGGACGACTGGTTCTACAGCTACGTAAACTCCGCTTACACATACGTTCTTTTCAACGGCACGACGTCCACGACGTTCTCACCGGGCACCTCAATGACGCGTGCGATGTACGTACAGGTACTGGCCAATCTTGAGAACGTAAACCGCTCCGGCTACACAAATTCCCGCTTTAGCGACGTGACGGATGGGCAGTGGTACACGGCGGCAGTCGAGTGGGCGGCCGAAAGCGGCATAGTCAACGGTATAAACGCAGACCTGTTTGAACCCAATTCACCGATGACACGCGAGCAGATGCTGGTGATGCTGTACAATTACATGAAGTACAAGGGCTATGAGATACCTGAAAGTCAATCTAAGTCCTTCGCGGACGAGAGTCAGATCAGCTCATGGGCGTTGAAGGCCGTTCAGGCACAGCAGGGCATCGGAATTGTATCAGGCAAGCCGGACAACTTCTTTGCCCCCCAAGCCAATGCCACCCGCGCTGAAGTAGCTACTATCTTTATAAAGTTCATCGAATATCTCGCTAAGTAAAAGCGTAAACAGAAACATGCGGACCCTTTCGGCTGGGCAAGATCCAGCCGGAAGGGTCTCTTTTCAGCAATCCTGATTTCTGGAATCTGCTCCGCAGCACCATGAAATCACTTTCACAGTTCATTGGGAGATTGTATTAATCATTTTTTAAGAATTGTTTAATAAGCTCACTGATCTCTTTAGCATGTGTTTCGAGAGCAAAATGCCCTGTATCAAGTAAATGGACTTCCGCAGATGGAATATCACGCTTATAAGCTTCAGCTCCAGCAGGGAGGAAGGCAGGATCATTTTTACCCCATACGGCTAAAAGTTTAGGTTGATACTTACGGAAGTAGGCCTGAAAATCAGGATAACGATCCACATTTGTTCTATAATCAAGAATCAAGTCCAGTTGGATTTCCTCAGCCTCGGGGCGCAACATGTAAAAAATATCCAGGGAATAACCGTCTGGTGAAACAAGGCTAGCATCAGCTCCATGTAGATACTGGAAGTTGCGAATGCTCTCGGGGGTCAAGGAATCGCGACATGCTTCACGATTATCAGGTGTCGGAGAGTGCCAATAAGTCTCCCAGGATCCCCATGCATCACTAAATCCCTCAGTATAAGCGTTGCCATTCTGACTAATAATTGCTTGAACTCTTTCCGGGTGAGCCACTGCCAAACGATAACCAACAGGTGCACCGTAATCAAACACATAAAGTACATACTGTTTGAGAACTAATGCTTCAGTAAAACCATCAATAACTTGGAACAGGCTATCGAATGTGAATTTAAATTGACTGCGCGGTGGGGTTGTAGTATGACCGAATCCAGGGAGATCAGGGGCAATGACACGGTATTGTTCTGCCAGTTTGGGAATTAGGTCGCGAAACATATGACTTGAAGATGGAAAACCGTGTAATAATAAAATAACTTGACCGTCCTTAGGACCAGCTTCACGATAAAAAACTTCAATATCTCCAACCTTTTGCTGATGGTAACTAATCTTCATTCTTACATCTCCTTAGTGTAATTGGCTTTGAACTAAGGTTATCGTATAATAAAACCATGTATTTGACTAACGAATAAATTGAATGTCTACTATTTCAATTTGGAATATTGAAGGGTGATCGATATGATAGATTTATTAGAAGGTCGTTTTTTTCTGGCCTTTATTGCTTTGCTTGAAGAAAAAAGTTTCAGTCGAGCTGCGGTTCGTTTAGGTTATGTTCAGTCCACAGTAACAACTCATATTCAACAGTTGGAAAAAATTAGCGGACAAAAATTGTTTCATCGATATCCACGAGGGATAGAACTTACAGAAGCGGGAAAGGTATTTTCAAAATATGCTTATCAGTATGTTCACTTAAGTCAATCCCTTAAAGAAAGTATGAACGAACTGGATCAGCCATGCGGAACAATACGTATTAGAACACAGGAATCTTTCTTTCTTACACGGATGCTTCCCTTTGTTCAGGAATACACAAGAAATTATCCAAACGTAAATTTGCGTATTGAACAAGGATCGTATCAAGATATCCTAAATGGTGTACTAGATTATGAGTTAGATTTTGGGATTGTTCCTCAAGATCCGAATCGCCAAGATATTCTTTTTTATCCAATTATGGAGGAGACGATTGTTTTTGCTGCATCTGAGGATATAGCTCGGAAAGTGAGAAATGCGGGATTTCAGATTCTAAATGACCAACTTTTTATCAGTAACGGCACATCTTGTTTGTATCATACGTCTGCTGTAGGTGTTTTAAAAAATGCTGGTATTATGGTTAAAGATGCGTTAGAGCTACCAAGTCTTGAGATGATAAAACAATATGTAAGCTGTGGAAAAGGTTTTGCCTTACTCCCTGAAATAGCTATCAACAACGAACTAAAGACGGGTACACTAAAGATCCTTCCGTTTAATTCCAAAATGAGTTTTTCGCATGGTCTAATTGTTCATAAAAATCGTGAGCTTAGTTTTACTGCAAAAAGTTTTCAATCTGAACTCCAGTGTTTTTTATGGGTATAGGGGTTAGTGAACACTCTGTCTAAAATTCGGTAGCTTTTTAAGCTATTATGAATATAAAGTGAGTAACTATTATGTTCAATTGTTAAACTAAAATCCGATGCGGATAAGGGCGTGGGGAAAAAAGAGAGCAATGGAGTTTACATCGGCAAGTACGGATACCTGAATCTGGAAGACAAGGCGAATGCCATTCAATCATTTGATAAAGCTACGGCTGGACTACGCAAATTTCCTGGCTTTAAATAATACTGTAGTGCCCAACTATACTAAGTATGTATCCGGGTTGAAAAACATTAAACCCAATAAAAATAATTCAGAGTTGAAAGAAATATACAACTACCATCAGGCAGGGGCAAAATTCCCGTTCATTTTAATGCGGGACAGCATGAAGACGACCAAAATAAATTTCACCAAATATAATGCAGGTGAAAAGAAGGGAGCAGAAGGTATTGAGCTATTGAATAAGATGGAGGCGCTTCTTGATAAGTTTACCCAAAAATACTTCGAATGAATTGAATATAAAAGAGCCCTTAAAGTAATTTGAGGGTTCTTTTTTAACTTCACGAGGACGCAGGGTATGTTCATCGGTTATGCGTCTCACGCAAACGGAAGGGAGAAGGAATTGGCCGTGAACTCATTCGCTACGCGGAGAGTTATGTTCGGGCCATTGGAAACAGCCGGCTTCGTCTCGACTGTATGGCCGACAACCCAAGACTGAATTCATACTACGTAAATCTAGGATACGTGTTGCAGGGTTGCTTTGACGCGGGCTCTGGAGCGCGCACTTGTATGAGAGGGTGATCATCGCAAAAGCATAAACCATTTCCATTCGAAAAAACGATTTAAGCCAATCCGTACATTAGCATACTTAATTAATAAATTCGCAAAAGCAGGAAGGTACAGGAATGAAGTGGAATAAATATACAACTTTATCTTATTTGGAGGTTGTAAAATGACGTTCCCGACACATATTGTATCTGCAGGCGGATTTGTAGAAGATGGAAATGGAAATATCCTTTTAGTAAAAGCCCATGATGATGGTTGGGTGTATCCTGGTGGGATAACCGAAGTTGGAGAAAATTTGGTTGATGGCGTTATTCGTGAAATCAAAGAGGAAAGTGGAATAGACGCCACCGTTAGCCATTTAATTAGTGTAGTTTCGAATACAGCAATCCATAAGTGGTATGACGGTGTGACTGATGTCCCAACGAAGGTCATGTTCGATTTCGTGTGTAAAGCTGTGGGAGGAGAATTAACTACTTCTAATGAAACGAGCGATTGCAGATGGGTTCCAAAGGAACATGTTCTGGATTTGATTACTTTACCTGGGATCCGCATGCGCTATGAAGCGTATTTAAATTTTAACGGCACTGTGAACTATATGGAGTATGTCACTGCGTCAACGACAGATTTTAATGTCAAGCTTCAAAGGAGTGTTTAGTTGTACGAGGGATCGCGTGTTGAACTAACAGAAACGTTAGCTCAATAAACAAGATACTTAATAAATTCGAATGTCCTTATCAGCATGAAAGTGCTAAAGGGGAAATTAAATCGATGATATCGTACACACTACAAAAAGTTGCGATGCAAATCATGAACAGCAACAGTGTCGGTGGACAAGAACATGGTCCTATTGCCGATTTGATGATTATCTAAATGTATTTTTTTACAGGTATATGGACATGATTTTCAAGCCGCTTTCAGAATATTTATCTGTTAGCGGTTTTTTTGGTGAACTTTAACGGGAAACGTTAGTTCAACGACAACAGCGGCAGTCTAAGACTTTATTTATTAAGTCTTAGACTGCCGCTGCTTTTATTATTGGATTAGTCTCGTGTTAAATCAATAACTTCATTTACTGCAAGAAAAAAGGGGGGTTACTCAAAAAAGCAGGAATAGCGTACAATGAACAATCAGAGATGCAAAAGGCTGTTAGTCTTCATAGAGACATATGTACAAAATACGGATTTTGTGAATAAGTTCTCATTTGAAAGTGAACTGCGACTCAATTGTATATTACACCAGCTTATAAGATTGATTATGATCATACCATATTATGTAATATCCCTGACCAAGTTCAGCCTGGATTCTTATCTTTAGCAATTTTTAAGATATGCTGTCTCTTCCATAATCAATCCTTAAATCTTAAACTTTAATATTGAAAACATAATGAGTTATACTAAGCCTAATAACCAAATTGAACATCGGAGGATCAACGAATATGAGAAAACTTGTGCTGTTCCTGCACGCTTCGCTTGACGGTTTTGTAGAAGGCCCGAATGGTGAGATGGATATTGGATGGATTGCCTACGATGGTGACTTGGAGAAACACGCGAGAGAAATTCTGAGCACTGCGGACACTGTAGTTTGGGGTCGGGGAACTTATCAGATGATGCATAGTTATTGGCCTTCCGTCCCAGCAGATCCCTCCGCTTCACAGCACGAACGGGATCATGCGGAATGGATTGAGAAGACAGCCAAAGTGGTATTTTCCACAACGCTGGAGAACGTCGAATGGAATAATTCCAGACTGGTCAAAGAGGACGTCGAGGACGAGATCAAACGTCTCAAACAGCAGCCAGGTCAGGATATCGTTATCCTAGGCAGTCCCCGGTTCGCTCATACCCTTATGCAGCTTGATTTAATCGATGAATATAAAATTACGGTCTCCCCCGTCGTGATCGGCAGCGGCTTGCCGTTATTCCAAGGTGTCCAGGAGAAGATTAATCTGAAGCTTATCGAGAACAAAACATTTGATTCTGGAGCCATAGGCCTGGTATACCAGATCGTTAAATAACCTCGTCACTTATTCAGGCCAATGCACTATCCAGCTTCACCAATCTCTCCACGAACACCTCATTCGCTCTGCTGGGAACATGACCGGTCAGCCGCACAATCGAGAAGTCTCTTTCAAGGCTCAGGCCTTGCACAGGAATTTCTATGAGCTTACCGGTCTCGATCTCCCTGCGGACCACCCACTTCGAGAGCATAGAAATCCCCAATCCGGCAGCTACGGCCTCCTTCACGCCCTGACTGCTGTTGATCTCATAGGAGCGCTTCATTCTTAGACTAGCCTGTTCCAAAAAAAGGTTGCTGAACGAACGTGTCCCCGAACCGCTCTCACGCAGCACCCATATCTGATCCTGGAGTACGCCCACCTCCACCGCGCCCGTTCGTGAGAGCGGGTGATTCTCAGCAGCGACGATAATCAGTTCGTCTTTCATAAAATGAACAACCTGCAGATCTGCTGCCTCGATACTTCCTTCGATCAGTCCCAGCTCAATCTTATTCTCCCGTAAGGCCGCAACAATCTCCGTGGAATTGGCAATCGTCATCCCCATGTCCACTTCAGGATATTGCTTGGCGAAGGATGAGAACAGCCGGGGCAACACATATTCGCCAATTGTAAAGCTTGCCCCGATATGTAAGCTTCCGCTGACAGTATCATGCAACCTGGCCAGATCCAGCTTCACGGACTCATAGAGATTCAGCATTTCCTTCGCCCGTCTATAGAACAGTTCCCCCGCTTCCGTCAGCTTCACCCATTTGGGCGAACGGTTCATCAGCTTTACGCCGAGTTCCTCCTCCAGATTACGGATCTGCAGACTGACTCCAGGCTGTGACAGATGCAGAAGCTCTGCCGCCCTGGAGAAGTTCCGCTGCTCCACAGCCGTTACATAGACCACCAAGGATTCAAGCATGATCGACCGCACTCCCCTTTAAGATAACAAAATATTATGATATACATTTAAAATCCGTATTTTCCTAATCAATCATAACTTAATATAGTGTTTAAAGGAACTTAATTCAACCTATTGGACGTGACTTCGATGAATCTACACTTAGCTGTACACATGGAGGAAAAGAAAAAACTTGGCTTTACGCTCGGTATCGCCTTGCCACTGATGCTGGCCCTGTTCGCCAAATACGTATCTGCCTTCCCCTTCTTATGCATTATGGGTCAATTAGTCATAGCCATCCTGCTCGGAATGATCTGGAGAGCAACGCTTGGCGTTCCAAGTTATGTAACACACGGAATCTCTTTTACCTCAAAAAAGCTTTTGCGGTATGGCATCATATTGCTGGGCATGAGACTTAGCCTGAAGGATATCCTTCAGGCTGGTCCCGAGGTGGTGCTAATCGCCTTGGTTTGTATCGGGTTTACGATCTGTACGGTACTTGGTCTGGCGAGACTGTTCAAGGTAGAATCCAGACTGGGGCTACTGACGGCCTGCGGCACGGCGATCTGCGGAGCGGCAGCGGTAGTAGCCATCGCCCCGCAGCTCAAAGCAAGTGACGAGGAGACGGCGATCAGCGCGGCAACCGTTGCGATCTTGGGCACCCTTTTCACACTGGCGTATACCCTTCTCTACCCTTTCCTTACCCTGACTCCACTGGGCTACGGCATCTTCTCAGGCGCAACGCTCCACGAAATTGCTCATGTCATTGCAGCAACCGGGCCAGCCGGCAAGCAGGCGGTTGATCTGGCAGTCATCGTCAAATTAACGCGTGTCACCATGCTGGTACCGATCGCTGTAATCATCGGAATCTGGGTCAACCGCAAGGAGCGGCGGGCGAACCCGGTGACTGGACCCTCCAAATGGAGGTCTGTACCGGTTCCGTGGTTCATCTTGGGGTTCCTGCTAATGAGTACCGTCAATACTCTGCAGATCATCCCTGAAGCAATCACGGATAAGCTTGTAATTGCCGCGTACTTCCTCATTGCAATGGCTATGGCGGGCCTGGGTCTGAACGTAGATTTGGCTGCTTTTAGACGCATGGGCTTCAAGGCCTTCGGAGCCAGCTTGATCGGATCGCTCCTTCTGTCCGGATTAGGCTTCCTGCTGGTGAAGGTTTTGAACTTGGGTTGACGTACTCAATCCCATTCAAACGCTCCTGTATACAGCTGATAGTAAATGCCTTTGCGTAAGATCAACTCCCCGTGATCCCCGCGCTCCATGATCTGGCCCTTGTCCATCACCATGATGGCATCGGAATTCCTTACGGTGGACAGGCGGTGGGCGATGACGAACACGGTTCTGTGATCCATTAGATTATCCATCCCCTTCTGTACCAGGGCTTCCGTCCGGGTATCGATGGATGAGGTTGCTTCATCGAGAATCATCACCGGCGGATTGGCAATAGCTGACCTGGCAATCGCCAGCAGCTGGCTTTGGCCCTGTGACAGCCCATTCCCGTTCCCGTCCAGCTGAGTCTGGTATCCGTCCGGCAAGCGTTCGATGAAGCTCGAGGCATAAGACAGCTTGGCGGCCTGCATAACCTCCTCGTCAGTGGCTTCCAGCCGTCCATAGCGGATATTATCGGCCACCGTGCCGGCGAACAGATGGGTGTCTTGCAGAACGATACCAAGGGAGCGGCGCAGGTCCGCTTTGCGGATACGCTGTATATTGATGCCGTCATAGATGATCTCACCTTGCGTTATATCGTAGAAACGGTTGAGCAGGTTGGCCACGGTCGTTTTTCCGGCACCTGTAGCGCCTACAAAAGCAAGCTTCTGCCCAGGCTTCGCATATAAGCTAATCTCCTGCAGCACCTGCTTCTTCCCGTCATATGTGAAGCACACATCCTTGAACTCCACCTTCCCGGCAAGCCTTACGGTAGAGCCGTCCTCCAGCCTCCATGCCCATCCTGAGCCCTGCTTATCTTGCTCCAGGGTCACACGTCCCTCGTCCTCTTCCGGTTGTTCATCCATCAGGTTGAAGATCCGCTGTGCGCCCGCTAGCGCCACCACAAACATATTGATCTGGGAGGAGATTTCAGCAATCGGCATCGTAAAGTTCCGGGACAGACTCAGGAACGCCGCAATACTTCCCAGCGTCAAGCCTTCATTCCAGCCGGATATCGACATGGCCCCACCCGCTATTGCCACCAGCACATAGATTAAGGTAGCCAGATTGGCATTCACCGGCATCAGAATGTTGGAGTACTTGTTGGCTGTTGTGGAATTCTCGAATAGTTCATGATTCAGCTGTGCGAACTGCTCGATGGATCGCTCTTCACGGCCGAATACCTGCACTACCTTTTGCCCGTGAATCATTTCTTCGATATATCCGTCCAGTGCGCCGATAGATTCCTGCTGCTGGAAAAAGTGGTGTGTCGCTTTTCCCCCTACCTTCTTGGTAATCCATAGCATCACCAATGCGCCTAATACCACTACAATCGTCAGCGGGACATCCAGATACAGCATCGTGCCCAGCACCACTATGACCGTCACAACTGTAGATAGCAATTGCGGCAATCCGTCTGTGAGCATCATATTCAGTGTATCTACGTCATTTGTGTAGTGACTCATAATGTCACCGTGCTCCTTGCGGTCGAAGTACTTAATCGGCAGCTTCTGCATATGAGCAAACAGATGGTCACGGATTCTTTTCATAATGAGCTGTGAGACTGTAATCATCAGCCGCTTGGAGATAAATGTGCTGAGGACACCGGCGGCATAAATGACAGCTAGAATGGCTAGTGCCTGGAACAAGGCGTCGAATACCGGATGCTGATCGCCCAGCAGCGGTGTGATGAAGTCATCGATGAGCAGTCTCAGGAACGTAGCGGAAGCTACAGATACCGCAGAACTTACCAGCACCAGCAGGAGGGCCAGTGAGGTTCTGAACTTGAAGAGCTTGAAGTAGGCCAGGAGCCGCTTAATCGTTCTGCCATAATTAATGTTGTTCATGCTGCGCTTCCTCTCCCTTCGTCTGTGTGTTGTAAGCTTCCTGATAGATCGTACTCCGGCTCAAAAGCTCCTGATGCGTTCCGATATCCGCCTGCTCCCCGTCATCCAGCACAATAATCTGATCTGCATCTTCCACAGACGCGATCCGCTGGGCAATAATGATCTTGGTCGTATCCGGAATACTCTCCTTGAACACGGTCCGGATTAATGCATCTGTACGTGTATCCACTGCACTGGTCGAATCATCCAGAATCAGGATTTTGGGCTTCTTCAGTAAAGCTCTGGCAATACATAACCGCTGCTTCTGCCCGCCGGATACATTCGTCCCCCCTTGATCCAGCCGGGTATCATATCCGTCAGGGAAGGACGTGATGAACTCATGGGCTTGTGCGGCCTTGCAGGCGTCGATCAGCTCTTCGTCGGTAGCTGCTTCATTCCCCCAGCGCAGATTGTCCTTGATGGAGCCGCCGAACAGTACATTTTTCTGCAGCACCATAGCGACCTGACTCCGCAGCACATGCAGATCATAGTCCTTCACATTCGTTCCGCTAACGAGCACCTCGCCTTCGTTAACATCATAGAGACGCGGAATGAGCTGCACCAATGTGGACTTGGCACTGCCCGACCCGCCGATAATACCAATCGTCTGTCCTGAGCGAATATGAAGGTTAATGCCGGATAGGGCATCTTTCTTGGCTTTGCTGGAGTATCGGAAGGACACATCGCGGAACTCCACCTCTCCCGTATGCAGTTCAGTGACTGGAGCGCCCGGACTTGTGATGTCCGGCTGTTCATCCAGCAGGTCATGGATACGTCCGGCAGAAGCGCGGGCAATCGCCACCATCACGACAACGATCCCCAGTGTCATCAGACTCATCAGAATTTGCATCGAGTAGGCGAACACGCTGGTCAGTTCTCCGGTTGTCATATTGCCGCTCACCACCAGCTTGGCTCCTACCCAGGAGATGATCAGCATCACACCATACAGAATCACCTGCATAAGCGGAAGCTCATAGGCCAGGATGCGTTCCGCTTTAGCCATCTGTGCAAAGATCCTCAGCGACACTTGCTGGAACTTGGATATCTCATGCTCCTCCCGCACATAGGATTTGACCACCCGGATTCCTCGGACATTCTCCTGAACAACCTTGTTCAGAGCGTCGTAGCTGTCGAAGGCACGTTCAAAGACCGGGAAGGCAAACTTCAAAATGAGCATCATCCCTGCCGCAAGCACAGGAACAACGATTACAAACCACCCCGCGATGGTAGGACTGATTCTGTAGGTCATAATCGTAGCAAAAATAATCATCACCGGGCTGCGGAACGCAATCCGAATAATCATAAGAAATGCATTCTGCACATGCGTGATATCCGTGGTCAGCCGGGTGACAATTCCTGAGGTCGAGAATTTATCCATATTGGAAAAAGACAGCCGCTGCACATGACGGAACAGGTCTTCCCGCAGATTTCGTCCGAAGCCAGACATCGCGGTGGCCGAGTATTTACCGGCAAGTGCGCCGAATACCAGGGAGACCAGAGCGAACAGGATCAGGATCAGTCCATACTTCACGATCTGGTTCATCTGTCCCCCGGTAATACCCTGATCAATCAATTCAGCCATGAGCAAGGGAATCAGCACCTCCATGGCAACCTCTCCAAGCAAAAATATAGGAGTCAACCATGTATCCTTCTTATACTCCCGCACACTTTGCAGTAACTTCCTGATCATAAGCATTCTCCTTCTTTGTTGTGAACAAGTTGATTAACGGTAAGAACAGAGGTTATTATAAACTGTATAGTAACTATACAGTCAACCCGTTATTTCGAAGGAGATTAAGATGGCTAAGCTTAAGAATGATTTGATGTCCATTAGCGCCTTTTCCAGGCTGTCCCGTGTTCCGCGCAAAACGCTCATTTTCTATCATCAGACCGGCCTATTCAAGCCTGCCTTCGTAGCTGACAACGGCTACCGGTATTACATCCGCAGCCAGTTGGATACGATTGGCGTAATTAATATTGTCAAGGAGCTGGGCATGTCTCTGGAGGACATCCGGGCGTATCTGGAGCACCGTTCTCCTCTTAGCACTCTTGCGCTTCTGCAGAAGCAGGAGGAGGTAGTTCAGCAGCAGATCGCGAAGCTCAACCTGGCCAGGGAGATGATGCTCCAGCGCGCGGAGAATATCGAGCATTCTCTGAATGTGGATACCAGCCGGATGGTTGTCGTCCACCAAGAACGGAAGCCGCTCTTACGCAGCTGCCGTGTTCACGAATCCAGGCGGGAATTAAACGAGGAGCTGTGGGATGATTTCCAGGAACGTCTGCATAAGGAGAATGCACCTGCCGGATATCCGGGCGGGGCCATCATATGTAAGGAGGACCTGCTGAGGCGGGACGGGGATATGATCTCCTATATGTTCAGCTTCATCACTACACAGCATCACGAACAAGAATATATGCCGGAAGGCTACTATCTTGTGTCTTACACCCGGGCTGATTATGAGGATACCGAGAAGATTTATCCGCAGATTTTTGATTACATTGACAAGAATCATTATGTTATTAAAGGAGATGCTTACGAGGAATTCCTTCTGGATGAGATCGTTATGAAGCGTCCTGAGGACTATCTGGTGCGGGTGATGGTGCATATCGAGGAGCCAGCCAAGTCATAACCCCCAACTAAAAACGGC
Organism: Paenibacillus sp. FSL R7-0204; assembly: GCF_038002225.1. Lineage (NCBI taxonomy): Bacteria > Bacillati > Bacillota > Bacilli > Caryophanales > Paenibacillaceae > Paenibacillus > Paenibacillus sp. FSL R7-0204. The sequence continues at coordinate 3,764,091 of NZ_JBBOCA010000001.1, read as the reverse complement.
GACCCGCCCCGGTAGATCCAGGGCAACGTCGCCGTTTGTTATATTATAAGATTAGTGATCGAATTAATTGCCAGTCATCTTCTGATACGTGCTCTCAGAAATGGTTCTTCTGGCAGTAACATAGCGTTCCTTATAGTAACCTGATGACAGGCTGGTGATCGTAACGCCCTTATTGCTTGAGGAATGTGCAAATTTGTTGTCGCCCACATAGATGCCTGCATGCGAGATGCCGTTGCCCCCGGTTTCGAAAAAGACAAGATCTCCGGGACGTAAATCGGACTTGGCTACATATTCGCCTGCACTTGCCTGCGACTTGGATGTTCTCGGAAGATCTAAGTTGAATTTGCCAAATATGTATATTAAAAATCCGGAACAGTCAAACCCTTCAGATACCTTGGTACCCCCCCATTTATAAGGAGTTCCCATAACATCATTAACCTCTTGGTCAAGCCTGGAGCTGTCATCCGCAGCTGCTCTTTCAGATCCAAACGATAGCAATAGTACAATACTCAGTAGCCACACGATTCCTTTTTTCAAAAAGAACTCAGTCTCCTTTCTTGCCGGCTAATGCTGCCTGACAGTTATTAATTTTTTGTAACTATTATGAATGATAGTGTAATATTCTCCGTTCGTCAACCCCTTCGGTGCTTTTTGAAAGAGCTTACACCCCCCGCTTAAGGTTAATCTCGCGGATTCTCTCCATTGGCACCTTCGGCTCGCGCTCCGCAGTCATTAACCCGTTAACCTCATCCTGAACGTCTGTAACCTGCGTATAACAGTACCCGGAGATAAATGGAATGGCCTGAATCGCCCGGGTTAAGCTGCCGAACCGCTCCAGAAAAGCTTCCTCGCTATCCACCTGATGACCATACCCCCAGCCGTGCCCGCTCTGGAAGGCAATCCCCCCATACTCGCTGATGATGACCGGCTGCCCCTTATAGCTGTACCCTTCTGCAAAAGCAAACTTCCATTCGTTATACGTGCCGCTGCTGCCGGTAATAGAGTCTTTATCCTTGTAGGTTTCATATAGCGCTTCCCCCCGCTCCACATAATCATGCAGCGTCAGAATGTCAGACACGGTATGTTCCCAGCCGTCATTCGTAATCACCGGACGATAGGGATCGATAGATTTGGTCAAATAATAGATCCCTTCCGTGAATGTCTGCTGCCGGACGTCATGAAGGATATTCTGCACTCCCCAGGATTCGTTAAAAGGCACCCAGGTGATAATGCATGGATGATTATACTGCTGCTGCACGATCTCCAGCCACTCCCTGGTGAACCGCTCCAGCGTCTCGTCGTTATATTCATAGGCAGCCGCCATCTCTGACCAGACCAATAGCCCTTTGACATCGCACCAGTACAAGAAACGGGCGTCCTCCACCTTCATATGCTTGCGCAGACCGTTGTAGCCCATCTCCATAATCGCTTCAATATCTTGAATCAGCGCTTCTTCTGACGGCGGAGTCAGATGGCTATCGGTCCAGTAACCTTGATCCAGGATCAGTCTTTGATACAGCGGGAGATTGTTCAGCAGGATCTGGCCGCCCTTAATTGAGATATTGCGCATACCGACATACGAGCCTACCCGGTCAATCTCCTGTTCACCCGCATACAGCACGAATTCGATGTCAAAAAGGTTCGGATTCCCCGGTGACCACAGGTTCTGCAGCCAAGGCCCGTTAATGCCTTCCATCATGCTGACCTCCACGGTCATCCATGCTCTGTCCACCGACAGACTAAGCTTATTTACCCGTTGGCCCTGAAACGTAATTTTGGTCTCCAGCCGAAGATTCTGGGCCTCGCTTAGGCCGTATACACGGTAATCCAGCCGGAGCATTTGGCGGTTAATGTCGGGTGTCATTTTCACGGAATCCAGCCGGGTAGCGTGGACATGCTCCAGCCAGACGCTTTTCCAGATACCGGTGGTCTGCACATAGAACGAATCGTGGTTCCGGCCCGCCCAGCGCTGCTTGCCCCGGGGCTGGAGACAGCTGTCGCTGTCGGTCACCATCAGCACAATCTCATTCACGCCATCCTGCCTGAGCAGATCGGTAATATCGAAGGAGAACCGCGCATACGCCCCCTCATGCTCTCCGGCATAGCCGCCGTTCACCCAGCAGACCGCCTTATAATCCACGCCTTCAAAATGCAGCACCGTCCGCTTCCCTTCTACCGCCGGGGACAGGACGAGTTGCTTGCGGTACCAGATCCTGGGGTGAAAGGTCTCTTCACCAATGCCGCTGGCCGCTGTCTCGTAGGTGAATGGAACGTTGATCGTGTGTGTGGCCGGAAAATGATCCATCCAGCGCGCCGCAACGCCTGTGTGATCATCATCGAAGCTAAAGTCCCATTCTCCGTTCAAATCCAGCCACTGGCTGCGGACAAATTGGGGTCTCGGGTAGCCCAGTGTATAGAATTTCGTAGCTGCTTTCGTCGTTGTTCCAGTCATATTAGAATTAACCCTCTTTCTCATTACTGAAGTATTCTCCATATTCACTATCACAGAGTACTCCCTTGTTTCGCGAAAGAAAATGATTTATCCTATCTATTGACTGATCTATCCTCTAAAAAGGTGGAATTGTGTATGATTACCTTGAAGCGGTGCGGTTCGAATGTAATTCACTCAGAGGGCATGACAATCGACCGCCCGGAGGGCTCCGGCGATTATGTCTTCGTATTCTTTCGGAGCAAGATGGAGCTGAGGCTTCAATCGCGGAGCGTGTATGCTGAACCGAATACTTACATCATCTATAACAGAAATAGCCACTACTTCTACAGAGACGCTGAGGTGCCGCTGGTGCATGACTGGTTCCATTTTGAGCTGGAGGGGGCGGATGCTTGGTTTGAACGCTTGAAGCTGCCGCTGGACACCTTAATGAAGGCCCATGACCCGCTCTATATCACCAGAAAAGTGAATGAGCTTCACTGGGAGAATCTGCAGAACGGCAGCTTCCGTCAGGAAATTATCGACTCCATTCTTCGCTGCCTGTTCATGAAGCTTAGCGATATGCGGCATTATGCGGAGGCCAGCCAGCTGGTCAGCAAATACTATAATTCATTCCTGAATCTGAGAAATGAAGTGCTCAGCTCCCCCTCCACCTGGTATACTGTCAAGCAGCTGGCGGAGCGGATGAACATGAGCCCGTCCTATTTTCAGCAGATCTATAAGCAGATCTTCGGCGTTCCGGCCGTCAGTGACATCATCCTAAATCGTGTGGGGCATGCGTCCTATTTACTGAAGAACACCACCTATACTGTCAGCCAGATCTCTGCGAGTTGCGGTTATGAGAACGATGTCCATTTCATGCGGCAGTTCAAGAAGTTCACCGGCCAAACGCCGAGTGAGTATCGAGGGAAGGGCTGATCGCGGAAGATTGATCGAATGGGGTTATTGCCTTAGATGAGCGTGATTAATAATTCCGTAATACACCAAATCCTCATAGGAATGAATCTTATGTACTTGATCTTTCTGGGTGCCTTCATAGGTCATTCCGCATTTCTGCATAATTCTTCCTGAGGCCGGATTAGAAGCGAAATGCCGTGCATATACCTTGTGATACTTCATCTCTGCAAAAGCAAATTCAATAACCGCCCGGGCAGCCTCGGTTGCGTAACCGTGCCCCCAATGGGCTTCACCGATCCAATACCCGATTTCACCGTTATGATGGGACGGATGATTAGATAACCCAACCGCCCCATACAACCGGCCGTCTGCCTTGTCAGTAATTGCGAAGTCATACATCTTGTCCAGGTCAAAGTTCTGTTCATGATTCGCGATCCAGTCCACCGCACACTCCAGCGGGTACGGATACGGAAGGGTCAAAGTACTCTTGTATATGTTGTAATTGTTACAATGATAGCTGACATCTGTGGCATCCGATGGCTTGAATAAGCGCAGCAGTAACCGTTCTGTCTCAATCGTCCGCTCGGCTCGGTGATATATCATTTAGACCCTCTCCCTATCATTTGGAGATGTTATATAAGACGACTAAAGAAATTAATAAAAAAGCAAAAGAAGTGGAGGGGAAATTTGGAACTGGAGGAGCGATAGCGTACGCCTGAAAGCTTTCCGAAGGAAAGCTCGCATCGTAAGCATAGGCTGTGTTTGGATTTCTACCGCGAGAAGCGGTTCTAATCAAAAAATCCACATGATCACAACAATAATCAAAGCAATAACACCCACCGCAATCAACAGATCAGAGATCTGCCGCCAGAATCCCAAAGGCCCTTCACGATGAAGCTTCTGTTCATTAACGTCATGGTTGGCTTTGTGACCGCCGGGGTCATTCGAATAGATAGAGGGGCCGGGGTGTCCACCGCCAGTAGGGAATTCAGTCATCAGAATCACCTCCCTTTCCCCCTAATTATACACCATTTAATCTCATTTTTGGTAAACGAAATGGCTATGGTATAGTTAACATTTGAATTTTGGTTGGAAATAACCTATTTTAAAAAAGATAGAGTTTCAGCAGTTAACGGAAGAGGCGAGCGCAGCGTGGCGGAAATACATGAAATGATATCAGCGGGAACCCGGGCTTTAATCGAGGATAACTTCCTCCAGCTCATGGAGCAGGAAGGATTTCACAAGGTGAGCGTACGCCAGCTGGCGCTTAGAACACATATTAACAGGGGAACGTTCTATCTGCATTTTACGGATAAATACGATCTGCTGGAGCAGCTTCAGCGGGAAATACTGACCGGTCTGGAGCAGGTGATGGTTGTCAAAATCGTACGTGAAGAGATGTCCGAGCATTATCTGATGGGCTTGCCCTATCCGCCCCTGGTGCATATCCTTGAGTATCTGCAGCAGCATGGAGAGCGAATCCGCTTATTTCTCGGGGCTAAAGGAGATGCGGCATTTCCGGGGCAATTCAAGGAGGTTATCAAACGCAGCTTCTACCGGAAGCTGGAGATGAATGGCGTATTTGCCGATCATCCGGCGGTTCCTCCAGAGTATCTCGCTGCGCATTCCGCGTCTATTTTTCTCGGAATTACGGAAGAATGGCTGCACAGCGGGATGCCTTATACTCCGAAGGAGCTGGCGGTGATCTATAATGAGGTCTTATTCATGCAAGCGACTCTGATTCCCAAGGCTTAAATCGTAATCAGCACCTTACCGCGGATCTTGCCGGCCTCACTCATGGCATGTGCAGTTGCCAGCTCAGTCAGCGGCAGACGGCCGGTAATCCAGAGCTTCAGCTTACCCGCATCCACCAGCTCTGCAACCCGTGTCAGCAGCGTACGATCCTCTCGTGCAAACAGCCGATGTGCCTTAACGCCAAGCTGTGCTGCCAGCGCTTCGTCCGCAGGATTCACCGCCGAGATCAGCGCTCCTCCCTCTTTTAGCAGCGGCAACCATGTATTAAGAACTTCGGTACTCTCAGGGGACAGATTGAGAATCAGATCTACCTTGTCTTTCATCTTGTCCGTCACGCTCTCCTTGGTGTAATCAATCATCTCGTCAATCCCCAGCTCCTGAAGCACTGGCATACTGGCCGCAGAGGAAGTCCCTATGACATACGCTCCATGCTGCTTGGCAAATTGCACTGCATAGCTGCCTACCCCGCCAGCGGCCCCGGCAATCAGCACACGCCCGCCCTGCGGCAGGTTACCATGATCGAATAACCCCTGCCATGCGGTTAAGACTCCAATGGGCAGCACAGCTGCCTCGGATAGCTCCAGGGAGACTGGCGCCGGCGCGGCATACTGCGTTTTGGTAACTACATACTTTTGAAGCAAGATGTGTACTGTTCCTGTAACTCATTGTAGGGTTCCGCCCAAGCGTATACAATCAACAATCAGGCCTGAAGTGTTCATTCTTTCTTCTTACGGGTAGTAGATAATTAGGAAGGAGCAATGCCTATGGAACATATGGATACGATTGATCTCATCGCCATTCTTGCTCTGGTGCTGGCACTATTGCTTACGCTCAGTGTGTTCAGTCTGAAGAGGCGTGTGAACGAGCTAGAGTCCCGGTTAGCGCAAAGAGACGCTTACGGCGGAATGTACTCTTCCCCAGCGAGCAGCAGAGCTGCCGACATCCCGGCTCCCCTGTTCATGCAGAACCCGGAGCTGGCACCGGATCTGGAGCGGAGAATCCGCCTGCTGTTAACCGAGGGCAAGAAGATCCAGGCGATCAAGGTGATGCGCGAAGCGCGGAATCTGGGCCTGAAGGAAGCCAAGGACTTCGTAGAGAACCTGGAACGGGGCGGGACCTTCCGCTAAGCCAACCATGAGTGTATGATCAAGAATGACCTCAGACTGCCACTGGACTGTGGAAGCTGAGGTCATTTTTGTGTTGTAGCCTATACCGGCAATTAGACTAAATATCCTTGTGTACATAAATACGCAAAGAGACTAAATAAGAAGCATAGATAATCACGAGATAGGCCAGGACGCTGATGGCAATAAGCAAGACATTATCCAATCTGCCCGTGCTAATCCATTCGGCAAGTGCCGGAAACCGTTTAGACAAGCTGGTAATTGCCGTGAAATTCAGCATGATCGCCATTATAAAGATGAAGTTGACGATCTGCATCCCTTTTTGTCCCAGCCAGTAATACAGCGGCAGATACATTGAGGCCAATAAAGGGAACGCGGCAGTAGCTATTCCCAGCTCTCTCCAGCGCAGCGGTTCATCCAGCTTGCCCATCTTAAAAGCAACCAGATACAGCAGAATCGTACAGATCAGGCTGAACAAGGAGAATGGAATCAGCGTCATATATTTAGCCTGAATCAGCCGCTGTCTCGGGACCGGGAGCGTAACCAGAAACTTCTGATTGTTATGCTGCATATCGATGGTACAGGAGTTAATGAGCAGCAGCATAGCCGGAAACAGTGAGAACACCGTATAGGCTTCAGCGTTCATATAGCCCATAATCAGATAATAGGGAATTAGCAGGAGGATGAACTTCCGGGTAAGCATGAAGTCTTTACGGATCAGAGCTATGGAGTTATACATGTGCTTCACTTCCTTTTACCGTATAGTACATAATCTCTTCCAGTGTAGGTGTCTCGCAGATTGCGGTGTCCCTGAAATAACGTTCCCCCTCCGCACGGTTGCTGATCAGCCCTTCAAAGCCCAGCCCGTTCTCCCGCAGCCCCACGAACCACCGCCGGACATCCCGGTCCAGCAGCTCCTTCCCGCCTTTGACCAGCAGATAGCGTTCGCCCAGACTCTCCTTCATCTCATTGAAAATAATCCGTCCTTCGTTAATGAATGCAATATAGTCGGCAATCCGGTCCAGATCGGTAGTGTTGTGGGTCGAGAACAGAATCGACTTGTGCTCATCCTGGATATGCTCACTGAGCAGCTCCAGCATCTCCCGGCGAAAAATCGGATCAAGTCCTGAGGTCGGCTCATCCATAATCAGCAGATCGGCACCATGGGACAAGGCGACAGCGAGCGAGAATTTGATCTTCATGCCTTTGGACAGATCCTTGATCTTCTTACCCGGCGGAAGCTTGAACAGCTCCTGAAACTTCACATATGTATCATTATTCCACCCGGGATAGAACGGGGCGATAATACTCTTCATCTGCTTTACGGTCATATTCTCATAATAGATATTCTCGTCCGAGACGTAACCGATACGCGCCTTAACAGCCGCCAGGTCCTCCTGGTTGTTCTGGCCGAACATCAGAATGTTGCCTTGGTCCGGATAGATTAACCCCATCATCATCTTGATCATAGAGGTCTTGCCTGCGCCATTTGGGCCGATCAGCCCTGTAATGTAGCCCTCCTTGATCGGGAGCGAAATATCCCGCAGTTCAAAACGGTCGTAGCGTTTGGTCACATGGTCTAGCTCAATTACATTACTCATTCCTGTTCCTCCTCATAGAGCAGCTTCAGCATCTCCGCGAGTTCAGCGTATTCCATGCCAAGCTGTCTGCTCTCGTCAATAATCTCCTTCAGCTTGCCCTCCACCATCCGCAGCCGTTGTTCCCGGATATATTCCTGATCGGCCCCGGAGACAAAAGACCCCTTACCCACAATCGAGTTAATCAGCCCCTCCCGCTCCAGCTCCTCGTAAGCCCGCTTCGTGGTAATGACGCTAATCTGCAGCTCCTTCGCCAGTAAGCGGATCGACGGCAGCGGGGTCCCCGAGACCAGCTCGCCTTGGAGAATCATCTGGCGGACCTGTCCCACAATCTGGGCGTAGATCGGTTCGCCAGATGTACTTGATATCACGATATTCATGCAGCAGCATCAGCTTCCTTTGTGTTTTTTGTAACTAGTGTATATATGTAATATATACACTATATTCGGTTGTGTCAATCCCTTAGTGTGATACCCTTAATTAGCCGATCATCCCCTGCGACCGCAGAAAGTGGTAGACGATCTCGCTCTGCAGCCTTACTCTTAAGGCATAATCCAGGCTCCAGCAGGTCTCTACGGTCACCGCCCGGGCACCGAGCAGCCGCTGGAAAGCCATCCGGGAAGTTCCCGCACGCTCCCTATGCCGTATGTTGAAGCGGTACGCTCTATTCGTGATCGTCTGATTCATCCGCATCACAATTTGCTTCGCCAGTCCATGTGCCCGGCTGACCGGGCTGATGATCAGGGTCTGGCCGACCCGCTTCGGATTCAGCTCGGACAGCCCGTTCGCCTCATGCAGATCCAGCACCCACGAGGGGCGGTAGCGCAAGGCAAGCTGCCATACGGCTGCCGACAACGGATGTCGGGCCGGGGCGCCTTGAACGCCCGGGAAGGTACGGTTCAGGTCGGGTTTCCCGCGAACCCCCTTGCGCCGTGCGATTTGGTTCACCAGCGGGACGATAATCAGCTTCCCTGAGCGCAGCATCAGATCTCCCCGGTTGAACCGGCTGGCGATGCCTTGCGCTGCGCGGCTACTCGCCGGCTCATTGCCGTGAACACCGGAGATAATCATAAATACAGGTCCGGGGACGCCGCTGCTAATGACATAATAAGGTGTGGCATAGGGCGTTCCTGCCGCCAGCTTATGCTTCTCTACAGACACTGTGGTTCACCTCGCTCTGGATGATGTGGATCATGTGGAGGATGGTATACAAGATTCAGGACAGCACCAATGGTTACTCTGTAATGTATGCGGATTACCTGCGGAGGATTGGACGAATAGGACAGCAAAATAACCCCACAAAGTGGGGCTTTAGCGTGGGTGATGACTCAGGCACTTTGCGGGGACCCCAAAACATATAAATTCTTTCTAAAAAAGCCGGACAAGTCCAATATGGACTCATCCGGCTTCTGCTCTGGGTGTACGATAGTGCTGGCAGGTGCTAATAAAATACGACCTGGTTCTTCCCGGCAGACTTCGCCTCATAGAGAGCCTTCTCCGCCTTGGCAATGAAGTCAGACGGGCGGTCAGAGGGAACCGGTACCTTCAACAGGCCACCTATGCTTACAGTGACCACACCTTCCTCTTCAAACCTGTCACGGGGAATCTGCAGATCAGAGACACCTTGACGGACGGATTCGGCTAATTGCTCCGCCTGGGAGGCGGACGCACCTGCCATCGTAAGGATGAAGTTCGCCCCGCTGAACCGGGCCACGAAGGTGCCGTGCGTGATGCTGATAATATTCAGCACATCCGCTACCGATTGAATACAGAGATCGCCGCCCTTCAGCCCGTGTACAGCATTGTAAGCATGAAAATCATCGATATCAATCGACAGCAGCAGCAAGGGTTCCCGGGTATTCAGCGTATCCTCCCAGCGCTGATCCAGCTCATGCACAAGGGCCTGGCGGTTCGGCAGATCGGTTAGTGAATCGGTCGTCAGATAGCTTTGCATCTGATTGGCCGCATCAGTATAGGCTTCGCCCTTCGCCCCTACACCGGTTCCTGCATTAAGGACCGCCATAATGGACGGTCTGCCGCCATGAATAACCGAAGCCAGACTGAGGCTTATCTCCAGCAGTTGCCCGTCCCCGCTCATGAATTGGCCCTGGCCCGATACGAACTGGGTCACATTCTGGCTGAGGTCTGAGAAGTGCTGCTTCAGAGTTGACCGGTAGGACGCCTGCACATAGGTCATGAACGGCTGCCCGATCAGCGATTTGTCCTTCTCTTCACCCATCAGCTCCACTGCGCGGTTATTGCAGTAGGCAATCACATCATCGGTAATCATGAAGAAGGCTACGGGAGACAGGTCCATCAATTGCAGATACCGCTGTTCATTATGACGCAGACTGCGGGCGTTCTGCAGGGCCTGCTCTTCCGCCTGACGCAGCTGGTTCTCGGTCTGTCCGCGCAGAATAGATTTAAGCTGCGGCAGAATGTTAAGATGCTGCTCTCTCCAAGGAAGTGAGGTGGATTGAACCACCTGCCGCCATTTCTCAAAGGACTTGCGGGGAGACAATCGTAATCCGTCATTTTCCTGAATGACAGCCTTAGCCGGATCTCCGGCCCAATCCACAATCTCCACCACCTCAGGCCGGAACCAGATCATATAATTCTGGTGTCCTGGAGTCAGGGCGAGATAGATGGCACCGGAGGCCTTATTCTTGTAAGCTTTGGCCGATTCATATTCCAGACTGAGTCTGGAGGTGCAGTAGGTGTAATCCTTGGATTTCCCCGCCAGCCAGCCGGCAAGCTCCCGTACCTGCTCCTGGGAGGGCGCTACTCCGAACAGCATCAGCTTGTCCTGATAACACACGGCTGCACCGGAAGCCTCCATCATACCCAGCAGTGTCTGCTCTTCATCGCTGAGCTGTTCAATCACCCGGGAAGAGCTGACATTGCCTGTGAAAATATCGACAATTCTCATCGCCTTGGTCCGCAGCGCAAGCTCCGTCTGATAGCTGTCGAGCTGCTGACGCTGGTACAGTTCACTGGAGAAGAAGGCCCCCAGGAAATTACACAGATTACGGATACGGTGCGGGACATACCTGGGGGAATAGTGGTGACAAGTGATCAGTCCCCAGAGCTTGTTGTTGTTAATCAGGGAGATGGTCGTAGTCGCCCCCACCCCCATATTCTGCAAATACTCGATATGGAGCGGAGACACGCTGCGCAGGATGGACAAGCTGAGGTTCAGGGGCTTACCGGTAAGGGGCTGCAGCACCGGGGTAATCGGAACGGGAACATAATTCACATCGACGATCGTCCGCAGCCAGTTGCGCAGATATAGCTCACGCGCCTGCTTCGGAATGTCAGAGGCAGGATAATGATGGCCGAGGAACGGCTCCAGTCCTTCTTCCTTGGCTTCCGCAATCACCTTGCCATTCCACTGCTCATCGAACTCGTAGATCATGACCCGGTCATAGCCCAGCATCTCCTTCACCTGCTCAGCGGCGGCCTGGCTGGCTTCGATCCGGTTCGCCGTATGCTTCAGCCGTCCGAAGAAGGTGCGAATCCAGTCGAAGTCGTTGGTGCTGTCGCTCTGATCGATGGAGGCAGGCTCCAGTTCAACAATCATCAGACCTTCACTTTCGTGAAGGATGCAGAAGAAGTCCTCCGGAACACCTGCGACTTTAATCTGTATAATTATATATTGTAAATCTGCTGTTTCTTTGGCATTCACACTGCGTTCAAGCAGCATGTTCAGCTGTTCGGGACCCACCAGATCCGCCATAGATGTGCCCAGTAGAGCGTCTGCAGCGACACCCAGCAGTACATCTGTATTGCGGCTGGCCTGGACAATCCGGTTATCCTTGTTCTGAGTCACGGCCAGCAATACGCCATGCGGCTGAATCAGCCCGGGGATGTGGATGGGCTCCTTCTCACAGTTATTAAGATCCACGGGTTCCTTCGGGTCCAGTCCCGCTTCGTTCAGCAGAGTCCGGTTCAGCGGTTGATTCTCATGTTCTGTATTAAAATCTGACATAGGTGTAAAGCCTCCATTGAAGTAAATGATTTCTTAGCTGTTTTGGCGTAGGTTCATTCTATCTTACTTCGGGCAGCAATAACAAACATAAGTTTGATCTGTACAGCCTGCGGGACTTCTATTACAGTCTTGGAATAATTATGTATAATATGGATGGATAGAGCATAAGCTTGGACAGCCTTTCATTCCTAGACTCCGAGGTGACCGTAATGCGGCGAACTAAACGTTCAGGTAGAGAGATTGTTTCTTTTCTGCTAAGCGCCTTCTCCATAATGATCATTGCCTTCTTCATCATCCGCTATGTGCTTCAGACCGTTTCATTCGCACCTTAACAGCCTGCCCACGCAAAGAGGAGCATTTGGGGGAAATGCTCCTCTTCGACTTGCATATACAAAGTAATAGGTTACACTTCCGGAAGAATTGTAATCCGAAAGTCATACCATTAATTTACCTTAAAAATCTCAATAATACAAGTATTTCCTTCTATTCCAGTGAAAATGCGACTAATTCATAACAGCGCTTCGCCACTTGGCTGCGCATCCGGGGATTTGAGGCGCAGCGGGCTTTGCCGCCTGATCTATACGCCCGTTATAATGAACCTACTCTGCGCAGAGAATAACGAAAAAGAAGGATCATTCATATGTCTGATAATCCCCTGTTAGAGCGCAAGAGCGCACAATTTACACATCTCGTTACCGAAGGTACTCATTATGAGGTCGGACGCACCTTGGGCGCCCATCATAAGAATGACCCCGCCATGCTAAAATTCTTGTCCTCCCCCTTCATGGGAGCCTCCCCGCTGACGCCGCATGCTGCGGACAAAGCCATGGAGAGCTTCGAGCGCTACTGCCCCGGCTTGAATGAAGAGATTCAGGGCTTCGCCGATGAGACCGGTGCCCTAGCAGCCCATGTCGTATTCTATTATTCCTATTTTCAGGCACCGGGCCACTGCACACAGGCAGCCTACCGAACCGAAGCAAGTGCGGGTCAGAGCGGACAGACCTATCATATGCGTAATTATGATTTTGGCTGGGAGGATGAGCCGTACAATCAGCTGCTGCTCAGCACAACCCGGGTGAAGGGCAAACCGGCGCATACCGGCTTTGCGCTGCAGCTGTTCGGACGTTATGACGGGATGAATGAGGCAGGACTTACCATAACCACCACCTCGGGGAGAGTCCGGCCGGAGATGACCGGGGAGGGCTTTATTTTTCCAGGCGTAGTCCGGGCCTTGCTGGATCAATGTACTACTGCGGAAGAAGCGGCCCAGCTCATGCGCAGCATGCCGGTGGCCGACTACAGAAACTTCCTGATCTCTGACGCCCAAGGGAACATCGCTCTCGTGGAGACGGCTGGTACCGGGAAAGCGATCCAGTATCACCCGGATGCTGCCAGCTTAAGCGCAAGCCAGCTCGTGCTCTCGGCGAACCATTACACCCTGCCCTCCATGCAGCTGCATAATCAGCAAGTCATGGAGAACTCATGGACCAGATATGACGCGCTGCGGACAGCACTTATAGACGATAACACCGCCATCAATCCTGTAGCAGCCATGAAAGCTGCCGCAGGACGCGAATATCCCGAAGGAATCTGCTGTCACCATTACAGCGAAGGATTAGGCACCTTATGGTCCATGGTCTGTGACAATACAGCCCGTGAGCTGCATATCTGCTTCGGTTCCCCGCAGCTGAACGGCTGGAGAACATTCGGGTTCCATGACCCGGCGGGAATGCGTGTATACGAGGCAGTGCTGCCGGACAAGCCGTCCGCAGAGGGATTCTGGACCCGTCCCAGGTAAGCTCCCTCTCACTCTTGCTGCTGTGAGGCCCTCTGCAAAATAGACTGTACAAACGCGGTCTTCCCGTCACAATACGCATCAATGTCATAACGGTACTCTTCAGCCAGCCGCTGCTTGACCGCCTGATATTCCTCCCGGGCAGCGGGATGGCTGCGCAGATAATCTCGGAACAGAATATGCTCCACGTAACCTTTGCCGTCCTTGGGACATACATACAGATGGTATTTCATGAATCCATCATCCTGGTTGCTCTTGAAGGCTTCCCGGCCCTCAATGCCCAGGTTGCCCTGATGCTCATAACCGAACGCCTGCAGTCTGCGGATGATCTCCGGCAACTGGTCATAGCTCGCCATCACCAGATCGATATCAATCACAGGCTTGGCCCACAGCCCTTCAATCGAGGTGCTGCCCACATGCTCTGACCGGATAATCAGATCCCCGGCGATCTCAAGCATCCGCGCCTCAATTCTGCTATATTCCGCCTTCCAGGCCGGATCATAAGGAACCACTTCTACAACCTTGGTCTTCTCAGCCACAATCCCTCTCCTCCTTCAACTATAACCAATAACCGCCACTGGAATAAAATACAAACCGCAATCTCATACTAACCCGCAGAGACGGAGGTGAACAGTATGCCCAAGAATAGTGCAGACCCGAAGCATGACCGTGCAAATAACCGCGCCGATTCAAAAAACAACCAGCAGAATCACGCCAGTATCAGCGAAATCCCCCAAATGGTGACTCCTGATAAAGCAGCAGACGTCGTGCCGAGTCTGAACGGTGTGACTAAGAACGAGAGCTGATTACCGCTTTGCTCTGCTTATAGACCAGGCTTCTCCCCTCAGGCAACAGAGGCGGAAGTCTGGCCTTTTGTCCATACGCTATAGTTATACTATAAGTCTAATGATAGAATAGTAGAATCCTTTTAATATTGACGGAAAGAGTGGACGTATGCGAATTGGATTTTTTGACTCCGGAATAGGCGGGTTAACCGTGCTTCATCAGGCGCTTAAGCTCTTGCCGCAAGAGGACTACCTCTTCTATGCAGATACCAACCATGTGCCCTATGGGGAGAAGACGAAAGACGAAGTCAGGGAATACATCCTGCAAGCGGTGGATTTCATGGCCAAGCAGCATATAAAAGCGTTGGTGGTCGCTTGTAACACAGCCACCAGCATCGTGATCGAAGAGCTGCGGCAGCGGTATGACTTTCCGGTCCTCGGGATCGAGCCGGCCGTGAAGCCTGCGGTTGAACAATCGGAGGGCAAGCAGAAGAAGGTGCTGGTACTTGCTACCCGCTTAACGCTGCAGGAGAAGAAGTATCATGATTTGGTGCACCGTATCGATCACGGGGAGATTGTTGACAGTCTGCCGCTGCCCGGGCTGGTTGAGTTTGCGGAGCGCTTTGATTTTGACGAAGATAGAATTATTCCCTATCTGAAAAGTGAGCTCGCCCACTTGGACCTTAAGCGGTACAGCACGGTGGTCCTTGGATGCACTCACTTCCCCTACTTCGAGGGAAGCCTGCGGAAGATATTCCCGGATACGGTTGACTTCATCTCAGGCAGTCTCGGAACCGCCAGGCACCTGAAGCAGATTCTTCAAGCGGGGGGACGGATCAACGAGGGGACGGGCGATATCCTTTTTTACAGATCCAGTGTCAAGGTAGATGATCCTTCCATGTTATCGAAGTATGGGCGCCTGTTCAAACGCCTGGATGACATTGAACAATCTATTAATCTGAGCAAAGGGGCTGATCTCACTTGAGTCACTATACAACCATAATGGAGAGATTACGCCGGAATCCGCTGAAGAATGTTACACTGCTCAAAATGATGACGGCGTATCATACGCAGATCGACAGCGTGCTGATTGAACAACAGGAAGAGTGGGGAGTGCTGCTGCTTATGCCTGCCGCCACCTTCGCCTATGATCAACGGACCTACCCGGAGGCTGACACCGTTGTGCTGATGGACTACAGCAGTCCTGAGGTCTTCCCGGCCCTGCTCAAGCGGTTGCCGCAGGACGCCAACCTGGTCTTCAAGCTTCAGGAGGATGCGTACCGTCAGGCGCTGGAACCGTATTTCACGCTGCGGCGGGTCCGTAGTCTCTACTCGTATTCTTCGGCCGAAGGCCAGAGGTTCAGCGCAGATGAGGCCTGCACGGTCAGTGATACTATCGATGAACGGCTGCTGCCGCTGTGGATGGCGAATGAGTATTCGTTAGAGGAGATCACGCAGTATTTTGAAGACGGGGCTTTCGGTGTGACGTTATTTGACGGGGAGACGCCACTTAGTACATGTATGGTGTACCGCAACGAGGAGCAAATCTGGGAGATCGGCGGCGTACGTACCGTAGAAGCTGCCAGACAGCGTGGATTAGCACAGCGCGTAGTCCGCACAGCAGTCTTCCACACCCAGAAGCGCGGCTTCATTCCCAGGTACCAGGTGCTGGAGAACAATCCCGCCTCCATCCGCCTCGCCGAATCCATTGGCCTAACCCGCGCTGTCACGCTGGAGCACTGGGTTAATTATTGATGAAAGGAGGTAGACAATGCAAGCAAGCGAAAGATACGTTTACCACATTGTAACCCGGAAGAAGATGGCCCTGAATCAAATCATTCATTTTGACAACCAGCAGAAAAACACCTTGTATCGCTTCTTTTTTGAGCAAGAACAGTTGAATTCCAAAGGGGAAGACGTTATTCAAATCCTGCACGGTAATTATACTGATGACGGTTTGAAATTGGATAAAGAGGATGCAGATGTTACGGTTAAGTATGCGGAGCAGACCATCCGAGCGGTTCGGGAGGTGATCGTTGAAATGGTAAGGCTACAGGAACATCCTGAGTATCCTTCACGTTTGTCTTGCTTATACGCAGCGAAGAGCTATGAAGACGCCCTGATGTGGAAAAGCATATTCGATTCGTATCACCGGAAAGTGCTGCAGATCGTGAAACTTAAGGTCACTGGAGCTATTTTTGAAGGTGACGGCGGTCTATTGCCCAAGGAAGACGCGACTCCATTCTCCCGTAAAATCGAACAAGCCAGAGAATACTGGAAAGGTAATCTCAATAACGCGCTTCCAGAGCTGTTGATTAACGGAAGAATCGAAGTCGTAGACATCATTACAGAGTACCCTTGCTCCTAAGAATGCTTATGCTCTCCGCTTGGCGGTATTCGGTGGGGGTGAGCTGGTATTTCTTGCGGAACATTTGGGTAAAATGGCGCATGTCCTGGTATCCTACCCGCTCCGCGATATCGGCCAGCTTCAGCCCCGGGTTCAGTAGTAATAGCTTCGCCTGCTCCAGCCGCAGCGAGGTGACGTATTCCTTGTACCCTTGCCCTGTCTTCTGCTTGAACAGCTGGCTGAAATACGCAGGATTCAGGAACACCACCGAAGCAATTCTCTCCAGCGACAGCTCTTCATAGAAATGCTCCTTAATATATTGCAGCGCCACTTCAATCGCCTTCTCTCCGCTCCCCTTCATTGGCTCAAGCGGCGGTCCCTGAAAGGCCGAAGCCTCCCGCATCCGCTTCACGATCTGCGGCACCGTATGGAAGTCACAGCTCAGCCCGGAATGGATGATCTGAAAAGGGATTTTCAAATAATGCGTCAGATGCGTCTTCACCTCGTCCTGGAACTGCTCTATCCGCACACTCTCGCCCGGTGAGATCAGGCCCAGCAGGTGCTGGCGGTCATAGCTGACCACGAAGCCCCGCCCATACCGCTCGATCAGCTCGGAGAGAACATTCTCGACAATGAAATGCTCCAGCCGGGCGCTCTGATCCCCCGGCTCCAGCTGAATCATGACCAGATAGAAGGAATGATAATCTTCAATGAAGGCGTCGATATCCAGATTCCCGATATCCAGCCCGGAGGCCAGCCGCTGAAAAACCCCCTCGCGCAGGAACCGCAGACTGGTCTTCAGCCGCTCGCCTTGCCGCGAGATGTGGTTATCCTGCTGGATTTCAGTCGTCAGGCTGTCGATCAGCTCGGTCAGCTTATGCTTGCCGATCGGCTTCAGCAGATAGTCGCGCGCACCCAGGCGGACTGCTTCCTGGGCATAGGAGAATTCGCTGTGGGCAGAGATGACAATCCATTTCACGTACGGATACCGGCGCTTCGAGATTTTCATGAATTCCAGCCCGTTCATGCCCGGCATCAGAATATCGGTCAGCACGATATGGATATGCTGCTCCTCCAGAATCTTCACCGCTTCCTCCGCCCGGCCGGCCACGAACACCTGATGCTCTGCACTAATCTGCTTAATCGTACGCTTGATGCCTTCACGGATGGCCCGTTCATCATCGGCTATAAGAATATTCACTTCAGCAGCTCTCCCTCCACTGGAATAGGCAGCACGATAGCCACCTGCGTCCCCTCACCGGGGAAGCTCTGAATCTGCAGACCATAACCCTCTCCGAACATGAACCGCAGGCGGCGGTGCAGGTTCTGGAGTCCGATCCCGCTTTTGCCGCCTTCTCTGCTACTGGAGCCCGAACTATCGGGACCCTCCACATTCAGCGATTCCTGTAGCCTTGCAAGCTGTTCCCCGTTCATTCCGTCCCCGTTATCCTCCACAATCAGCTCAAGATGGTCGTCCTCTTGCCGGGTGTAGACCTTGAGAATCCCCTGACGCGAGAGCGGCTCCAGTCCATGCTTGACCGCATTCTCAATGACCGGCTGCACTGTCATCTTCGGGACCCTGATGTTCAGCCAGCGTTCATCGATATCGGTCACGATTACGAGACGGCCCTCCAGCCGGATCGAGATAATCTTCAGGTAATGCCCGATCTGCTCCAGCTCCTCGCTTAGGCTTACCTCGGCCCCGTCTTCCCACTGGCTGCTGTAACGGAACATTGAGGATAAGGAGAGCACCAGCTCCCCAAGCTGTTCATTGCCCTCCTCGTCCAGCATCCAGTAGATCATATCCAGCGTATTGTAGAGAAAATGCGGGTTCACCTGGGACTGCAGGGCATGCAGCTCCGCATTCTTTTCGCTGACCGAGGATAGCTTGACCCGCTCAATCAGCTCCTCAATCCGCCGGACCATCCGGTTGAAAGAAGCGACCAGAATGTTAATCTCCTGATACGAAGAGACCTTGACCATGCCGCCGAAATTCCCCACCTCCACCTGCCGCATCTCGCGGATCAGCTTCTTCAGCGGCGAAGAGATGGTCTGCGATACGATCGACGCAATCAGCGTGGAGACCAGGATCAGCGCCGAGATCACGATCAAGAGATAACGCTTCATCTCCACCAGTTCCACATTCAGATCCTTGTCCGGAGTAATACTCATCACCCACCAGCCTGAGAAAGACAGCTTGGACGCCACAACCAGTTGCCCTCGCTCCTGCTGAACCATCACATGCTCCGAAGCGGGGAGCTTAGGCAGACGGGCAGCGTCCGGCTGCGGATCTGTGGCCGAGGTGACAAACCGTCCATCCGGGGACATCAGGTAGACCTGACTGTGCGTACCCAGCTTCAGATTCTCCAGCGCATCCAGCACCGGCTGCGGGTCCGTCTCATATAGCACGATACCTATCGGCTTATGCTCATTCAGGTCATAGAGCTGCCGCCCGAAGGCGAAGACCGGACTGTCCTCCACCTGGTCGATCAGGGAGTGCGGGTACACCCCGAGCCAGACCATTTTCCCCGAGGAAGCCTGCAATTGCCGGTACCAGTCCTCCTGCCTATAATTCGGATCGACCACATTCATATAGTTGCCATAGTTATAGATCTTGCCGCGGTCCGTGATCACATGGATGCCCACCAGATCGTCCCGCGAATAAAAAATCGAGCCGATGATATTCGTCACCGTCTGCTCATTGATATAGGCCACCGCCGGCCCGTCCGTCTTCTCATTAATTAAGCGGATCATCTCGAAGTTATTGCTGAGCGACTTGGACAAAGCGTCATACCCTTTATAGAGAAGCGTGAATAAGCCTGCGCTCTGGGCAACGTTTTTTTGCGACAAATCACCGATCTTCTCATGCAATTGATCTGTAGTCCGGTTATAGTACAGCAGGCTGACAATAAGCAGAATACTGGACATGCAAAAAAGAAACAGCAAGAACAACCGATGATGAATGGAATGAAAGCCGATCTTCATAAGACTCTCCCCTTTACGCACCCAGTTCTGCCGTTTCTTATTATAAAACTATTCCATTTTTATGCAATGAGGGAATTCGGCACAATGTACCTTATCCCTTAACCGCTCCTGCCACCATCCCTTTGGTAATCTGATTAGACAGGAAGAAGTAGATCAGAATCACCGGCAGCGCGCCCATCACCAGGAAGGCCCCGATATTTCCATAATTGACCGAATATTGGCTCACGAAGGTGTAGACCCCGAATGGAAGGGTTTTGAGCTTCTCTGACGAGATGAACGTGGCGGCCAGGATGTACTCGTTCCAGATGTTGATGAAGGTTAAGATACATACGGTCATGACAGGCGGAATCGACACCGGCAGGATAATGCTGCGGAAAATCCGGTATACGCTCGCCCCGTCGATGAACGCCGATTCTTCGATCTCATGTGGAATAGCTCTCATGAAGCCGCTCAATATGAACACGGCGATGGGAGTTGAGAACGCGATATACGGCAGAATCAGCGACCAGTGGGTGTTGAGGATATGCATGTTTTTGAAAATAATCATCAGCGGCAGCAGCGTGGCCTGCATCGGAATCATCATCCCCATCAGGAAAATGGTCATCACGACATTGCCGTATTTCCACCGGAACCGGGAGATTGCATAGGCTGCCATCGAAGCCAGCAGAATGACACAAATCATCGTAAGGCCGGTAACGAACACGCTGTTCGACAAGTACTTCAGATAGCTGCCCGAGGTGTAAGCCTCGAAGTAGTTATGCCACTGGAATTTTCGCGGAAAAGAAAAGAAGCTCCCGTCCAGAATCTCCTCATTCGTCTTCAGGGAGTATAACAGCAGCCACACCAGCGGGTAGAGCTGGGTAATGACAGGAATGGCAAAAAGAAGATACACGATTCCTTTTTTAAGCATACGCATGGTCCGCGCACTCCTTTCCTATTCGAATTTGCGCTCAAGCCGGTTGAAGATCATATTAATGATACCTGTAAAAATCAGACAGACCACCACAAGGAACGTCGCAATCGCGCTGCCGTAGCCATACTTGAAGGACAAGAATGAGCTGTTATACATATGGGTGGAGATTACATCTGTTGCATGCGCCGGACCACCGCCAGTCATAACCATGACCAGGTCGAAGGCTTGCAGGGACCCGATAAACGCCAGGATAATCGAGATTTTGAAAATCGGAATGATCAGTGGAAGCGTAATATAACGATCCGCCTTGAAGCCGTCCGCTCCGTCAATTCGGGCCGCTTCGTACAGCTCGTCGGGAATGTTCTGCACCCCGGTATATTGAATCAGCAGATGGTAGCCGAAATACTGCCACAGGGACACCAGATACAGAGAATACATGGCGATATTAGGCTCGGTCAGCCAGTTATGCGTCCAGCTCTCCAGCCCCAGGGACACCAGCACACCATTCAGCATGCCCCCCATCGAAGTAGGGTTATAGATGGTCTTCCAGAGTTGTCCAATAATAACGACTGATAAGATGACCGGCGTGAAGTAGATCGACACCAGCGTGTTGGCTCTGCGCAGATAGCGGTTAAGCAGGATCGCCATCCCCAGACAGAGCGGGATTTCCAGCATGGAAGCCACAGCATACAGCAGCGTTCTCCTTACAGAGGGCCAGAACACCGGGTCATGCCAGAACATATTCTTGAAGTTGCCGAAGCCGACGAACTGAGAGGTCGTTAGACCGTCCCACTTCAATAAGCCCGTGTATAATGAGACCAGTATGGGAACGAATACCAGGCACACATAGAGCAGCAGACATGGCAGAATGAAGACGGCGATTGTGTATGCCGGCACCTTAAGGACTTTCATCTTTCCCGCCTCCTAATCAGACAGATTCTTTGCATGATAAAACCGATGCGAAGTAGCCTGAATCAGCTTGCTTCGCATCGAGTAGTACTACTGTGCGGTTACTGAGTGCCGCGATGTTTATTTATTATTTGTTGGCTTCAAAAGCAGCCTGATGCTCTTTGGCTACCGCCTTGGAATCCATCTTCTGGACGAACAGGTTCTGAATGCTGCTGAGGTGGACCTGTGCGGTTGCAGGGTTCATGGTGTTGTCGAACGCCAGGTCGCCGCCCTTCACTTGGTTGAACAGTCCGGCAATGTTCACCGCCAGATCGGAATACCCGGCAGCCTTGAGGTCGCCGTCTACCTTTTGACCGATCCCTACAGCGTTCTTCAGCTCAAATTGTTTCTTGGGATACTGGGTGCCGAAGAAGTTGAGGAAGTCCTTGGTCTCCTGCAGATGCTCGCTGTTCGCGGATATGGCGAAGGCGCTGCCGGGGGCGAGCATGAATTCGTTGGGATCGCCTTTGCCGTTCACAGTCGGGAACTGGAAGGCCCCTACTTTACCGGCTACCGGGGAAGCGTCAATCGCGCCAGTCTCCCAAGAACCGATAGACCACATGGCGGCTTTGCCTGTTTTGAAAATATTCCCGCCCGCATTGGCATCAATAGAGGTGGCACCGTCAGGGAAAGCACCCGCTTGAACCAGAGCCTGGAAGGCGTCAACTGCTTCGACGAACGCAGGATCTTCAAAGGTCTTTTTGCCGTCCAGCACATCTTGCAGGAAGCCGGGGCCACCGTTAGTGCGCAGCAGAATGTTCATGAACAGGAACGAGCCGGTCCAGGAATCCTTTTCGCCGATGGCCAGTGGTGTGATGCCCTTATCCTTCAGGATCTTCACATCCTTCAGCATCTCCTCGAAAGTAGTCGGAGGGGCAGCGATGCCAGCCTGGGCGAACAGGTCTTTATTGTAGTAGACGACTTCAATGTTGTTCCCGTCGGGGATGGCATACACATTATTGTCGAAGCTGTAGTAGTCGAGGAGGCCCTTCTGGTACGTGTCCTTCAGGCCATTCTGATCGAGCATGTCGTTCAGCGGAGCGAACAATCCTGCATCGACGAATGGTTTCATTTGGGCTGCCGGGTTCACGATGGTGATGTCCGGCACTTCTTTGGAGGCAGCCTGTGTCTTCAGCTTCACCTTCTGCTGGTCCGTGTTCAGCGTGTCCAGTTCAATTTTCACATTGGGATGCTCTTTCATGTACGCGTCGGTCAGCTCACGGATCATTTTGTAATTGGGCGTTGCGGGATCGGGGTAGATGTTCTGGAAGGTAAGCGTTACCTCTTTGTCCTTCGGTGCATCTGTAGCTGCGGCATTGCCGCTGCCTGTGGCGGCGTTCGGTGCGGCGGTGTCCTTCGCCTTGGAATTGGCGTTGTTGTTCGAGTTCCCGCATGCGGCAAGGCTTACTGCCATTAGCGCGGCGAACGCGACGGTGGCGGTTTGCTTCATTTTTCTGTTGACCATTCATTAAAGCCCCCTCTGTCGTGATAAGCTAATTATCATCACGGGGAGCGCTTCCAACAAGGTGGGAACTGCAGAAATGAGGTTTGTTTTTTCTAGGTATGCTTAGGCGGGCTTAATCCGCCAGCTCTTTCTCTAATAACTGTTCATCGTCTTTCACATAGCGGCAATCTTCGTAGGTCCGAATGGCAGCAGCGTTCCTTCTACCCGTCAATACCTTGACCTGTTTCACTCCGCGCGCTCTAAGCTCGTCTTCCAGACAAGTAATGATAGCCCTGGCAGCTCCCTTTCTCCGGTCGGCATCTTGTACATAGAGTTCTGTAATTTCTCCATAAGGCTCCTCATAGCAAAAGGAATACAGGCTTTGGGCGCAGCCAAAACCCACGATGATACCGTTCAACTCGGCTACGGCAATACATTCATTACGGTTAGTATGTAGATGTTCAATAATGTGGGCCGGGGGTCTTGGTAGGCCGCCGTTGAATTCTTGATTGAGTCGTGATAGCGCTTCAGCATCTGTTACGGATGCGAGCCTTACAGTTATAAGTGAATTCACTTGGAGTCACCTCGTTTATTTATATTTTTATAAAAAAACACTAAGGAATTAAACTCGAAGCTTGGTCGTCACTGCGGTGAACATTTGGACTTCCGGCCGCTGTTGTCACCAGATTTCTTGATTTAACCCACTGTTCATGGTAGAAATCCGGTGACAAAGGCGGACGCATTCGCTCCTACAGTTCCAAATTCCCCCTCCGCTTCTGTTTGCTTTTTGCTAATTTCTGAAGTGCATCTTCAGTAAAAGCAGCCGATCACACTAGATCGGCTGCTTCCAGATTCAACTACCTGCTAAGTCCGGCTTCGCGTACATTTTATTCAGAATGACTGTCTGCACGATAATGAATATCCCGCCAACCACCCAATAGAGCGGCAAAGCTGCGGGCACCTGAAATGAGAAGAGTCCCATCATAACCGGCGACAACCATCCCATCCAAGCCATTGGGTTACCCGGGCTTTGCTGATTCTGTACAGCTGCGGATTGCGATACGCGGAACTGCAGGTAATAAACCGCAGCGGCAATAAGCGGCAGAATCATATCTGCGGTCCCCAGGTTGAACCACAGGAAATCGTGTGCGGCAATCTCCGGGGTACGGCGGATGGCGTAATAAAATGCCAGGGTGATCGGCCATTGGAGCAGCATCGGCAAGCATCCCATACTTAACGGGTTGAACTGATGCTTCTGGTAGAGCTGCATTAGTTCGGCCTGCTGCTGTTTTGCAGCATCCGCACTGACATCGTTCTTATACCGCTCCTTCAGTTCCGTTAACTCCGGCTGGAGGACGGCCATCTTGGCTTTCATGACCATTTGCTTCTTCGTCTGGTTCATCATCAGCGGCAGGATCGCAAGCCTGATGATGAGCGTCATGAGCACAATCGATAAGCCGTAGTTTCCTTGAAATGCATCCCCAAAGAATTGGATTAAATATGAGAACGGATAAATAAAGAAGTGGTTGAATAACCCCGGTGAATCCGCAAGAATCGGGCTGGCCTGGGATGCTGCTGAGCAGCCGCTAAGCACTATGGCCGTAATAAGTCCCATTGCTAGGACGAGAATGGGCTTGGCCCATTTTGGATACAGGTTCATCTTGTTCATTGTTGTCCTCCCTAATTGAATGTATGGATCTCAATGTGGGGAAGGTCGATTGTCATCCTCATCAGGTGCTTCTCTTCGCCTGGCGGTTCGTGCGATCCAGCGCTGAATGCTGCTCGGCTGCGTCAGTCTGACTGATACCGACCAAGTTAAACCGGGTGCAGCCAGTTCATGACCCCAGTGGATCTCCTGTATAGAAAAGTAGGTAAAGGGAATCGACACTAACGAATAAATCAGAGCGATGGAGAATGCCAATTGAATCAAGTCATAGAAATGCTCCAGTCCGGTTCACCTCCGCCTATATGCGTCATGATGGAATAATTTGAACAAGTAAATTCTTATAATTTAAAGGTTAAACGTCTATACGTCAGAGTAACGATGTGGTTCCACGATCTTACATAAATTTTGCACAGGAAAAAGCCCTCTTCCCGTTTATGTAAAGAAGGCCATTATACTATGCCTGTTCTGGCGGTTGCCGCCACTGTTTGATGACATGGACTAGACCCGGCACATCGAGGCCGTCGAGCGAAAAGGCTTTGCGCAGCAGGTCATGCGGGATGAACTCATCATATTTGCCGAGGAAAGGGGCTTCATCCGGCTTCAGCAGCGTAAGTGCATCCGAAGCCGCAGCGGTCTCGGCGATGATCTCATCCTCCAGCTTCTCTGCATCCACTTTACCGGCGACTACCATATAATACGGTTCCATCGGCACGACCGAACGCAAGCCAAGAGGTTCCTTCAGATTGTTCTTGAGCAGGCGCTCCAGCGTACGGAACTGGCGGCTGCCAGCCCACGGAAGGATGAACATGGAGTCTCCCCCGGCTGGCAGAACCGAACGTGTCAGCAGTCCGCTCTCCTTGGCGAGCCTCCGGGCCCGTTCCAGTCTGGCGGCCGCGCTTGGCGCAAGGTAAGGGTACAGGGCGGTAGATCCTAATACTTCGCGGATCTTCGTCATAATCCGGGTATGGACATCTCCGCCTGCACCGAGCCATAAGGTGTCCACTTTGCCGCGTGAGCCTTTGACATAGACGGCCTTATGGCGGTTGTCCACCTCCTCGACCTTCCACAGCTTGCCTGCCAGTGTGAAGCAGTAGCCCGGAGGCGGTACGGTGGTAATGGACCCGATCTCCTCCGTCCCGTTATAGACAACATGCTCTTCATCGTCTTTGAATACCGCATAGAAGCGGAAATTGTTGACGATCTTCTCACCCGCCATCCCGATCAGCAGGCTGCCCTCCTCCATCTGCTCGATATGGCCCATGCCCAGCATGTACTCCATGAAGTCATCATAATCAGCGGGATCGATGCTGCGAAAGGACGGCAGGCTCAGCACAGCCTCTTTCAGGTCCTCCGGCTCTGCTTCGCCCATGCTCTTCAGAATGCTCATCGTCTGATGATACAGGAGACCGACCGGCAGCTGGCGCACGACCAGCGGCTCTACCCATTTCTCGCGCACGTACAGCTCGATTACAGCAATGGCCCGCAACAGCGTCCACGGCATGCGCGCCGGGAGCTGCGCCTCCTCGTCCTCCTCCTCGGGCGTGACGAAGATCATCTCGGAGGCGGCGTCCCCGCGCCTGCCCGAGCGGCCCAGCCGCTGCACGAAGCTCGCGCAGCTATAAGGCGCGCCGAGCTGGAGTACCCGCTCCAGCTCGCCCAGATCAATCCCCAGCTCCAGCGTCAGCGTCGCTGCAGCCACAGCCGGCCCCGCGCCCTCACGGAGCGTGGCTTCGGTCTCCTCGCGCAGCATAGCGGAGATGCTTCCATGATGCACATGGAAGACATCCCGCTCGCCGCGCTTGGCGGCAATGCGCCGCATCTCCAGGATGGCCTCTTCGGCATCGGTGCGGCTGTTCGTGAAGATCAACGCTTTCTTGACATGCGTGTGATCGTAGATGAACCCGTAATACGCCTGTCGCGCCCGCTCCAGGTGCTCGGCCTCCTCCTCATTCCGCGCATCGGGGAACGAGAAATGCTCCACACTCAGCCGCAGCTTGCGCCCGCCCTGCGGCGCACTGACCTCCACGCTCTCGCGCGTGCCCGCCGCCAGCCACTCCGTGACGGAGGCGTAGTCACTCAGCGTCGCAGACAGGCCGACCCGCCGCGGATGACAGCCCGCCATCCGCGAGATCCGCGCCAGCTGGCTCAGCACCTGAATGCCGCGGTCCGCGCCCATGAAGGCATGAACTTCATCGATGACGATGAAGCGCAGATCATGGAACAGGGCCGGAATCGCATTCGGGCGGTTCATCAGCAGACCCTCCAGCGATTCAGGGGTAATCTGCAGCACTCCCGAAGGGTTCTGCATCAGCTTGGTTTTGTCCGCCTGCGGCACATCGCCATGCCAGTGCCAGACCGGAATGTTCCCTTCACGCAGCAGATCGTTCAGCCGCGTGAACTGGTCGTTAATCAGCGCCTTCAGCGGCGCGATATACAGAATGCCTACAGATGCAGACGGACGCTGGTGCAGCTCCGTTAGCGCCGGGAAGAAGGCCGCTTCGGTCTTGCCTGAGGCCGTCCCCGAAGCGATCAGCAGATGATGCGGCGTGTCAAATAGTACACGGCAGGCATCGACCTGCGCCTCGCGCAGCGTATCCCAGCGGTTCTTGTAGATGAATTCCTTGATGAACGGGGCCAGCCGGTAGAACGGGTTATCACTCATAGGTCGAACTCCGCCAGGAAGCCGTCCAGCTCATTCTGCTCCGTCTCGGCAGGCCGCGAAGTGCGCTCTCCGACCAGCTTCTCGAATGAAAGCTCCGGATGCTGGTGCAGGGTATGCAGCAGATCCATGAAGTCACGCACCACCTCGCGTGCGGTGAGCAGTTCATCAGCTCCCAGCCGGTTGACCGCTTCTTCCATGAAATGCACCAGCTGCTCCTGCGACAGTCTTGCTTCGTATCCGTAGTGCAGCGCGTGGATATCCCGCAGCTTCTGGAGCAGAATCAGAATCTCTTCGTGGGAGAGCATGTGAAGCGTGATAATCGGCCCTGTGTAATTGTTCAGCCCGTTGCCTGCAT
The DNA here is from genome assembly GCF_038002225.1 of Paenibacillus sp. FSL R7-0204. Classification (NCBI taxonomy): domain Bacteria; kingdom Bacillati; phylum Bacillota; class Bacilli; order Caryophanales; family Paenibacillaceae; genus Paenibacillus; species Paenibacillus sp. FSL R7-0204. Next base: position 3,736,380 of record NZ_JBBOCA010000001.1, on the reverse strand, counting down.
ACCGTCCGGCTACCAGCCGGGAGCGCAAAGCCTCATAACTGAACAATCCGCGCCGGTGGTCCTCTACGAACTGCGGTGTACCGCCAACGAAAATGCCCAGACGCTCTGCTTTGCCTTGCATCGTATCATTGAACATGGTCAGCAGTTTCTCGTAATTGCTCTGCCGCGAGATGCTGTTGGTAATCTTGTAGAGGTTAACCCCTTCATCGATGAACAGCAGCAGCCCCTTATAGCCGATAGCCCCGGTGAATTCCGCCCACAGCTTCATGTAGTCATACCAGTTGTCATCGTCGATGATAACACCAACGCCGAGCGCCTTCCGCGCTTCCGTACGGGTCGGGAACTCTCCACGCAGCCAGCGCAGGGAATCCTGCTTCAGCCCGTCATCAGCCAGCTTGTGCCCGTTCCAGTAGGAGGCCAGCACCTTGGCGAAGTCGAAGCCATGCACCAGCCCGCGCATCTCGGAGGCTACCGAATAGATGCGCTGCTCAACCTCATCGCCCAGCTCCGGCGCATCGGGGCCGTAGCCCTTCTCCTGCATCACGGCCTGCTGCAGAGTCATGATCCACTTCTGCAGCATAATCTCCAGCGCCCCTCCATCCGGGCGGGTCCGGGTCGAGAGATGGCTCATCAGCTCGCGGTAGGTGGCGAGCCCCTGGCCCTTCGTGCCGACCAGCCGCCGCTCCGGCGACAGATCCGCATCGGCAACCACGAAGTCGCGGTCCATCGCATAGTTGCGGATGATCTGGAGCAGGAAGCTTTTGCCGCTGCCGAACTTGCCTGTAATCAGCTTGAAGGCGGCTCCGCCATCAGCGATGTTCTCCATATCGCGGAGAATCGCCTCCACCTCCGGCCGGCGGCCGACGGCGATATGTTCAAGCCCGATCCGCGGCACAACTCCCGCTGTCAATGAGTTGACGAGCGCGGTGGTCATCCGCTTCGGTATTTTGAGTGGGTTCATTTACGAATTTCACCTCTTTATATAGTCCAGCATGGATAGACATTCTTCGGTCAGCTCTTCCCCGTCAATGATGAGGTCTCCCAGATTGTCCATTGCCAGCTCATTAATCTCATCGTACAGCAATTCTGCCATCGTTCCTGCTCCCGCAGCCAGCGACTGCACCTTCGCAGAACCGTCCTCCTCTGCCAGCGCCAGCACGGCCTCCCGTTGCAGCGGAGTCAGCTCTGAAGCCAACAATGTCCAGCGGTCCGCTTCGTTATCAGAGGCTGACGGCAGGGAAGCGGTAAGTTCCCGCCCGTGAGAAGGGGGATCTGCCAGAGGGTCTTCCCTGTGCATCTCTATCCGCTCACCACCAGACATCCGGCCCTCTTGACCTTCAGCTTTTACAAAGTTATCGGAATCACTTTCTCCAGCGTTTTTCACATTAATTGACTGAACTCTCCCAGCCGCATTCGCATCATTTTCCTCGCCCGCAGATCCGGCTCTTCCATGTGATTCCGCATCACTTCCGATACCAGCCAATCCGGCTCCTCCAAGTGTTCCTTCAGACTCAATTATCCATTCCGCGTCATCTTCCTGACCCGGTTCCCCGGTGTCCTCCACCGTAAGCAAGGAACGCACCACCTCGGAGTCGCTTGCCAGCTGCTCCAGCTTCTGCTGGTCAATGACCACTGCCGGTCCCTTCTCTTCCTGCTCTGCCTTACGGAATTCACGCTCCAGGAACCGGGTGATCAGATCATCCATATCGGCATCGACCCGGACATCCTTCAGTCTTCCCCGGTAGCCCATCAGCGCCCGCAGCTTATTCTCGGTCAGCCGGAACAGGCGGGTAATCAGGCTGCGCAGCGGTGGGGACTTGCTGACCCGGATAACAGGCACAAGAACAGAATAGCCATATAGGGAGATATCGTATACCGCGCTGCGGAACAAATAACGCTCACGGACGACAGGCGGGGCGGGCGGGAACATCGTGATCAGATTCGAGCCATGCTTCCGCGCGACATAAGCATCAATTAGGGCTACAACCTGGGGAATATAACGATCCGCAGCAATTTTACCCTCGCCTGTATAGAATTTCGACTTGCTGATATCATAGTCCGACATCACACTCAGCACCCCGATGCTAAGCTGCTCCGGGGCATTAGACAGGCAGCGGACCAGTTCAAGCTCAGCCAGATCCCCGGCCAGCCCGCGCGAACGGGCCACAATCTCCGAGAGCGAAATATCTAGCTTATGAACAAAAGAGAAATCCGCAATCCACCCGCCAAGGTATTGATCCAGGCGTTTGTAACTATCGCGGTAGGCCTCCCATAGCAGACTGAGCTGACGGCAGCCCTCCTGGGGCTCATCCCAGCCCACTCCGTTAATCAGCTCATAGATATGCAGGAAGATATAAGAGAGATCGGTCTTCGGATATCTCCCCTGCCGGACTTCATCCCGCCAGAAGAAATACCATCGGCTCTGCGCGCCGGTCATATGCCCGTAGGTGGGCCAATAGCTTTTGAACGGGACGAACAGCGCCGCAGGCTCCTTATGCTCTGCAAGCTCACGTGCACGCTGGACGAACTCACTCTCTGTAGTGGTTACCGGCTCCACACTCTCTTCCATATCCCAGAGCTGGAGCTGGACTGTATCGTAACCGGAGGTTGCTTTCTTAACCGGCTCTGACTTAGGCTTCCGGCTGCCTTCATCTACAGTACCGCGCGGCGGAATCGCCACATTCTGCTCCGTACTCTCCCAGACCAGCTCCGAGAAATGCAGCCCCTGCCTGTCTTTAGCCATGCTTCATCGCCCCACCCGTATGTCTTCGTAATTCTCATATTATATCATATACCCTATGCAGCAAATGCAGCCGTTCCAGTCATGTGCAGGTACGGTTAATGCGGCTACTACTCACTGTTACTTCCTGCTTCTTTCTCGCTACTACTCACTGCGACTCACTTCTACTCGCTACTACTCACTGTTACTTACACTACTCCCTAATACTCGCTGCTACTCAATACTACTTCTAGCCATTTCCTGCTTCTTCTACTCCCCACCTGCTCTGCCGGACTGAGATTCCGTTATGCTGAACAAATCAGGCAAATATGCGGTCAAGCGGACTCAGAATCCCTTAATTGAACGATAGCGTCTCATTTCAGGGCGGAATAACCCAAATAAGCGCTTCTCAGTCCGCTCGGGCCTCATAAATTAGCTTTTTGAAGAAATAACGGATTCTCAGTCCGCATCACCGCTAAAATATCCAAAACCGCTAAATATCCGAAGTGCCTGTCTATGTAGTCGCACAGTTGCACAGTAGGCAGGAATACGCCCGCCCTCCACCGTACCGCCATAAATCAATAAAAAGACCTTGAGAGACTGACTCCTCAAGATCTTGGATGAGAGCGTCTGTCACCGCACCGCAACTTGATGTAACCTGCCGGGCAATGAGAACGTTCGTTTGTGTCTCCATAAGAATATACTATACTCACCCTGCGGGCTGCAATAGCGGAGATCGGAGAGAGTCACCCCTTCAAATAATCACTAGGGCTGCGCCCGGTAATCATCTTGAACACCTGACTGAAATAGGCAGGGTTGTTGAAGCCGACCATCTCACTGATCTCATACACCATATGCTGGCCGGATTGCAGAAATTCAATGGCCCGGTCCACCCGGTACTGGTTCAGGTAGCTGACGAAATTCTCACCGCTGATCCGTTTGAACAGCTGGCTTAGATATTTCGGGTGCACATGCAGCTCCTGCGCGAGGCCCATGAAGCTGATCTCCTGGGTATAGTGGGCTTCCACATAGCTTTTGACGCTCTCCACGAGCCGGTTCTTCTTGACGTTCATCTCGGTAAAAGCTGCTGTCAGAAAGGCCGGGATCATCTGGCCCATCCACTCCGTCAAGCTTCTCCAGGTATAGTAGCCCGTCACCGCCTGCAGGAATTCGGACATGCTCATAGGGGGAGTACGGCCTGGGCAGCAGGCATTCCAATAGTACATCAGCGTAGTGAATAGACCGACACACACTGTCTGTATATCCTGAATGTTATTCTGGTCTTCCTGCCGGAGCCTGCCGAAGATGATCTCCCAGGTCTCCCATACTTTTGAGGAATCCCGGCACAGCAGTACCTCATTCCACTCTTGGAGCAACCGGGAATAGTCTTCCAGTGTCCACGGGTTGGTGCTTCCGCACGGCTCATAGGCGTAGATGGGACTGGTCTCCTGAAATTCCGCAGAAGCAAGCGCCTCACGGCTCTCCAAGTACGAATCCATCAGTTCATGGATAGCAGGCTTGACCGAACCGATGCCGGCATAGGCCTGAAGCTGAATGTAATTCCGGATCTTATCCATCGTCTCCTGAACCACTTCCTTCAGAACGGGGATCGGCTCTCCCGCCTCACGGTCCAAGAGCAGCACCACCAGCAGATCGTCAGAGTAGTCCAGCACATGCCCCTGTACAGAGGGATGTCCGGCAAGCTTGTGCTGGAGTGTCTCCCGGCAGATATTACCCGCTCCGAAGCGAAGCAGCTGCCATTCGCGCTCCTTCAGCTTATGCAGCGGCGAAGGCCGGTTAAGCTGGATGCTGGCAGCAGCCAGCCGCTGCGGGCGGGTAATCTGCAGATATCCGAGCCGCTCCTCGGAGCATTCCTCCGCACTGTAGCGCGTGGTTAGCAGCTCCATAAGCAGGCGTTCCCGCAGAAAAGGAAGCGTGCGGCCGATTTCCTGCTGATAACGCTCCTCCAGCCGCTTCTTCTGCTCTCCGGCATCCAGATCCAGCAGAACAGCGCGGAGCACAGCTTCGATCTCGTCTACCCGGGCCGGCTTCAGCAGGAAATGGCTGACGCCCCAGCGCATCGCCTGCCGGGCATTCTCGAATTCCTCGTAGCCGCTCAGGATAATAACCGGCAGCTCCGGTGCCAGCTCCCTTAGCGCCTCTGTAAGCTCCAGCCCGCCCATGCCCGGCATATAGACATCGGTCATTACCAGATCGGGAGAGAGCCTGCGGAACAGCTCCAATGCTTCATGGCCGTTGACCGCTGTTCCAGCCAGGGTCAGACCCAGCTTCTCCCAGCCCACATGTTTCGTAAGGGCTTTCAGAATATGCGGGTCGTCATCCACCAGCAGGATAGAGCGGCTCATATCTGATCGCGCAGCAACCGCTCCAACTGCTCCTCTGTCTCAATGACTGGCAGCGTAATCATAGCCGCAACCCCTCTCTCCGGCCGGTTGGCCAAGTATAGTCCGTACGGTTCTCCGCAGTAGAGCTGAATCCGGCTCATCACATTGCGGGTGCCGATGCCGCTCACCTGCTCCATCGACCAGCCTTCCGCCAAGCTCCGGCCGTTATCCAGCAGCGTGATTTGCAAGTAAGGCTGGCTTCCCGGCGTCTTAATCTCACGCACCTCCAGGTGAATCTGCAAAGGGCCGGAGCCAGGCTCCCGGCTGCCATGAATAATTGAATTCTCAATCAGCGGCTGGAGAATAACCTTCGGAATGAAATAACTCCGTACCGCCGGGTCCGCAATCGCCTCCGTATACTCGATGGCAATCGGCAGCCGTTCCTGCTGGATGCTCACATAACACCGCGCATGCTCCAGCTCATCCCGCAGACGAATGAGCATTCTGCCGCCGCTCAGGCCGATGCGCAGCATTTTTCCAAGCTGGGTGATCATGTAGCTGATATCCTGGGCGTCGTAATCCATCGCCTTCCAGTGAATCATATCCAGTGTGTTGTACAGGAAATGCGGCTTGATCTGGGCCTCCAGCAGCCCTGCCTGAGCCTCCCGCTTCGCGGCGCTTGCTTCCCGCTCGCTCTGCACCAGCTCCTGCAGCCGGTTCACCATGTGGTTGAAGCCGTAAGACATCTGCGTGTACTCCTCCGTCAGCGACTCACTCATACTGGCCCGGAAATCTCCGCGCTCCAGCTTCCGCATCTCCTGAATCAGCCTGCGCACCGGACGGATCATATTGCGGATGAAGAAATACGCCAGCAGCGCTGACAGGAGCAGACAGAGCAGGCCGATCCCGATCACCTGCCTGTCCGCCTTCCGAACCTCCTGCAGCAGCTCACGGGTCGGAATGACCTGAACCAGCCGCCAGGAGATAGTGCTCGGTCTGGAAAACAGGACGAGATAGGACTGCCCGTCCTTGTTCAGCAGCTCATAGCCTTCATTGCCCTCATACGTATGCTGGTAGAGCCAGTCTGCTTCCAGCACAGCCTTACCGGCAGAGCCATTCTCCTTGTTCACCAGCAGCAGGAGATTGCCGCTTGTATCCACCAGATGGATCTGGCCGTCCAGCACAGCAGGAATATCCTTGAACTGCTTCAGGATATCGTCTGCGGACAGCCGGATATAGAGGTAGCCGATCGTTTTGCCCTCATTTCCGAACAGATGCTGAATATGGCCGATCAGATAAGGCTCTTCTTCGCCGCCGCTGCCCTCCAGGGGAACCCAGAGCGAATCCGCCTGCTTCAGCTGGGGATACCAGCTCTCGTTCTTAATCGAAGAGACCGGAAAGACAAGGTCTGTGGAGCTTTGCGGCACCCCGCTGAACAAATCACTGTAAATCTCAATCGAGCTGACCCCTTCGTTCAGCACCAGCGAATGCTGGAGAATCTCCGTAATCTCGCGCCTTCTGGAGATCATCTGATACTTGGAGGCAGGCGTAGTCTCCAGCCCCTCAATAACGTTCTTGTTCGCTGCAATGGAGTAGGCGGTGCCCGACACATTGGTCATGAAGTCGAAGCCGCGCTTCGTGCTCTCATTCAGCAGGGCAAGCCGGGTCGTGCTGATCTCGCTGAAGGTTACATCCGAGAAGGTCCGGTACGCCAGCAGGACAATGAATCCGAGAAAGATCAGATTGAACGTAATAATACTGGCCGCCATCAGTGTGGAGAGCTTGCTCCGCCTGATCCGCAGCAGCCAGGTGCCGAGCATTCTTTTTTGCATCTGCCCCATCCCTATGCTTTTCCCAAGATTCTATCCTTTCAGGCCGGATGTCGCAATTCCTTCCACGAAATACTTTTGCAGCGTGATAAAGAGAATGAAGCACGGCACCAGCGACAGCACCGACATGGCGAACATCGGGCCCCAATCCGACTGCGAGCTGGAGTCCAGGAACAGCCTTAGCCCGAGCGGCACAGTGTATTTCCCGATATCGCTAAGGAAGATGAGCTGGCTGAAGAAATCATCCCAGGTCCACATGAAGGTGAAAATCATCGTGGTGATCAGCGCAGGCAGCGCCAGCGGGATAATAATCCTACTGAAGATTTGAACCGGCCCGCAGCCGTCAATCGTTGCCGCTTCGTCCAGCTCCTTCGGCAAGCCGCGGATGAACTGTACCGTCAGGAAGATGAAGAAGCCGTCCGTCGCCATCCACTTGGGCAGAACCAGCGGCGCGAAGGTGTTCACCCAGCCCAGGCTGTTAAAGAGGATGTAACGCGGGATAAGAGTCACATGCAGCGGCAGCATAATCGTCATCAGCATCAGCGCGAAGCCCAGTGCCTTGAACCGGAAATTCAGCCGCGCGAACGCATAAGCCGCCATGGAGCAGGTGATCACATTACCGAGCACGGCCCCCAGAGAGACCAGAGCCGAGTTCTGCAGGAACCGGGCGAAGGAGCTGCCCTGGAACCCGAACCAGCCGCTTACATAATTATGGAAATTCCACTGCCGGGGCCAGAACCAGATTTCCGAGAAAATCATATTCGCCGGCTTGAACGAGCTGCCTACCAGCCACAGCACCGGGTACAGCATGACAAAGGCGATCAGACAGATGATGAAGTGCTTGAGCCAAATGGCACTTTTCGATGCGCTGCCTGTATCCATAGCTTATTTCCCCCCATCTTCATAATGCACCCATAGCTTGCTGCTGCCGAAGAGCAGGAGTGTGAATATCCCGATCAGCAGCACCAGTACCCAGGCCATCGCCGAGGCATAGCCCATCTGGAAGAAGGAGAAACCCTTCTTGTACAGGTACAGGGAATACATCAGGGTGGAATTCACCGGTCCCCCGCTGCCGTTACTGATAATGAAGGCTTGGGTGAACGACTGGAAGGCAGTGATCGTCTGCATGATGACATTGAAAAAGATAACCGGAGACAGCACCGGCAGCGTAATATGCAGGAATTGCCCCACCTTGCCTGCACCGTCCACCGAAGAGGCGTCATAATATTCCGGCGGTACCTGCTTCAATCCGGACAGGAAGATGATCATCGACGAGCCGAATTGCCATACGGACAGCAGGATCAGCGAATACAGCGAGTATTTGGGATTCGATACCCAGTCAGGCGCCTGTATCCCCGCCATGGCTAATAGCTGATTCAGCAGCCCATCGCCGCCGAGCATCTTGCGCCACAGCATGGCAATAGCGACACTGCCTCCAAGCAGCGTAGGGATGTAATAGACCGTCCGGTAGATGCCGAGGCCCCGTATTCCTTTGTTAAGGAGCAGGGCGACCGCCAGGGCGAACATCAGCTTCAGCGGCACCGACACGAATACGAAGATAAATGTCACTTTAAGCGACTGGATAAATAACGGATCTGCAGTGAGCATGGTGGTGAAGTTATCCAATCCGATCCATCTGGAGCTCTCCAGAATACTGTAATCTGTAAAAGAAAAATAGAGTGAGGCCGCCATCGGCCCCAAGGTCAGGCACACCAGCCCCAGCAGCCAGGGCGACAGGAACAGGAGGGCAATCCCGTTCTGATTGTAGCGCAGCTTTGTTTTACGCCGCTTCATGCCTGCTGGTCTATCTACTGTAATCAGATCTGCACTCAATGGCTCTCTCGCTCCTCTGTAATTATTTGGCCTTGTCCAGTATGGCGTTAGAACCGGAGATGAACTGCTCGCTTACCTGCGTAATACCGGCCTGACCGAAGGAGATCTGCTCGCTGGCGCTCTTGAAGTTCTTATCAATCTCCGAGAAGCCCTGCGGGTAAGGCGGGTCAATATCACTGGAATGCTTGGAGACTACATCGATAAAATCAAAGATTAACTGCTCCTCGGCAGTAAGCGACGGCTTCAGCTGCTCCCGCACTGCAGAATTGACCGGCACTCCCCGTTCAGCCCCCAGAATAGCGGTCCCTTCCGGATCATTGACCATGAAGTCGATCAGCTTCGCCACCTCCTTGGGATACTTGGTCTTGGCATTCCCGGAGATGAACTGGCCGGGCTTCAGATATTCGCCGATCTTCTGCTCCCCTTCCATATGCGGAATCACCTGCATCTTCAGCTTCTGGCTCTGATCCTTCAGCACATTCTGATAGGTAATCAGCTGGTTGGACCAGGCAAAATCAAGGGCAGACTGGCCAACGGACAGCGGCCGGGTCTCCAGCGCATTCGTCATCGCGGCAGTTACTTCTGCCGTTGTAGCGCCGCCGCTGTCCCTCAGCTCCTGCCAGTAATTGAACCATTCATCGATGACCTCCTGGGAGACACCCAGCTTGTTCCCGGCGAACAGGCCGCTCCCGTTCTGGCGCACGAATACCTCGAAGATGTTCGTCGTGCCCGAAATATCCGGCGTACCATAGTAGCCGTTGCCCTTCTTCTTAGCAATCGTATTCGCCATCTCCGCAAAATCCTTCCACGTCCATGACTCCTGCGGCTCCGCAATTCCCAGCTCCTGAAGCACGGAAGCATTATAGACAACACCTGGAGCATTCACTCCAAGCGTAACGGCGTACAATTTGCCGTCAATGCTTCCTGCCGAGAGCATGCTGCTGTCATGATCTTCCGTCCGCAGCGTTCCATCCTGGGTATAAGGCGTCAGGTCAAGCAAGGTGCCGCGCTTGGCATAATCGGACAGGAACGCATAGTCCATCTGAATGATATCCGGAGCATTCGAGCCAGCCACCTGGGTAGACAGCTTATCGAAATAGCCGTCCCAGCCGGAATATTCCGGCTTAATCGTAATGCCCGGATTCTTCTCCTCGAAGCGCTTGATCATATTGGTAGTCAGATCGTGGCGTGTCTGCGAGCCCCACCAGGTCATTCGCAGCTCAATTGCAGGTGCCGAACCCTCAGTCTTGGAAGAAGCCTTAGCGCCGTCCGGTGCATTCGATCCGCCGGATGAGCATGCAGCCGTAGTCATCAGCAATATGGAGCTTAGAAGCAGTACAAGTCCTTTGGTCCCCTTAATTGTCATCTGTTGCCTCCTCGAATTTGTGAAGTAAGCGGTTACATTAATGATTATACGGAACGCTCTGCATAGGGTAAATCCAGAAAAGTAAGGGGTTATATCAAATAAGTAAGACAAAAGCCAGCCGGAATCTTCCGGCTGGCCTGTTAGTCCTGGTTAGTTCTGTTAAGTATGAATCTATTCCGTAAGCAGTCTACTCTAGCTCCAGTCCCTTCGTTTCTTTCCCCAGGAACAGTACCGCCAGAGCGCCGATTACAATCGTGACGAAGAAGATCATGAAGATGGAGCCGATCCCGACCGCCTTGCCGACCAACAGGCCGACCAGCGTGGGGGCAATAATGCCGCCAATCCGTCCAAAGGAGGTGGCGAGTCCGGCTCCTGTAGAACGGATCTTAGTCGGATACAACTCAGGCGTATAAGCATACATCCCGCCCCAGGCTCCCAGGTTGAAGAACGACAGACAGATTCCGGCAGCCATCAGCATGCCCTCGGTCGTTGAATTCCCGAACCAGGCAGCACTAACGGCAGTCAGCAGCAGGTAGATGACCAGTACGAACTTACGGCCGTATTTCTCGATGAAATAAGCGGCGGTGAAGTACCCCGGCAGCTGGGCGAGTGTCATGATTAGCACATACTCGAAGCTTTTGACCAGACTGAAGCCCTTCAGCACCATTACCGTCGGCAGCCACAGGAACATGCCATAATAAGAGAAGACCACGGTGAACCACAGAATCCACAGCATGATGGTCGAGCGGCGGTACTCTGCCGACCAGACTGCTGCTACACGCTTCTTCAAGGGCACTGGAGGAGCTTTCTTGATCTCCGCGAACTTCGGTGAGTCATCGATTGCCCTGCGCAGATAGAGCGCATATAGCGCCGGTACCGCCCCGATGGCGAAGGCGACCCGCCAGCCGTAATCCGGAATGACGAAGTACGCAATCAGCGCCGACAGAATCCAGCCGAGCGCCCAGAAGCTCTCCAGCAGCACTACAGCCCGTCCTCTTTCCTTGACCGGCATGCTCTCGGATACCAGTGTCGAAGCCACCGGCAGCTCTCCGCCCAGCCCGAAGCCGGCAATGAAGCGCAGCACACACAATACTGCATAACCTGCGGCGAATGCCGACAGTCCGCTTGCAATCGAGAAGATCAGCAACGTCCAGAGCAGCACCGATTTGCGGCCGAAGCGGTCCGCCATAATTCCGGCTGCGGCTGCACCGACCGCCATCCCTACCGAGTTAATGCTGGTTAAATAGCCGATTTTCTCCGGCCCCAGCGACCATTCCTTGGCTAGTGCAGCCACGACGAACGAGATCATCCCTACGTCCATTGCGTCGAACATCCAGCTTAGACCTGCACTGAAGAGCAGCTTCCGCTGCTTCGGATTCTGCAGCAGCGACATTTGATTCCACATGACTTAAAGCCCCTCTCCCCTGATTCCCGCTAATCCAATAATTCCTGAATAGTATCACTTACACATTCTAGAAGCGGATGATTCAAAAATCAAGGAATAACACCGCATTGAAATATTGCCGGGCCATCGCCTGAAAATAACAGGTCTGCACCGAGATCGCAGCGATCAGCAGCATATTCTGCACCGCATCCCGCTGCCCTCTGCTCAGGTGACTAAGCCGCTTCATCATTCCGTCCATGGCCGACTTGATGGCGCTGTCCGATTTCCACAGATATTCCTTGGGATTTCCGGTTAGAGCCTGCCCTTGCGCCGGAAGCGGGGAACGGGTCTTAATCTCCTCGAACAGCTCGGCATATCCGTGATACAGCTGTGCCGGCTCCACCAGATCATCGTCATCGCGTTCAGGCGCCAGGAACAGCATACGAAAGAGCTGCCTGATGCTCTCGAAATCAAGCGCAGCCTTCAAATCATCTATTATAAATAGAATAGCCGCCTGATTAATGGAGTACTTCTTCCCTTCACGCGGGGACCCGAGATATTCCTTGAAATCGCGCTTCACCCAATTCTGCATAGCAGAGACGGATAAAGTGGAATACTCAATCAGACCGCCAAGCGAAGCAATTTCACTCAGGGACAGCCCTTTGACGCCGCCGCCTTTGATCAGCTTTTGCAGAATCGGGGGGATATCCGTAGACAGAAAAGCGGGCAGGCTTGTCCCCTCCCGCACCTCGTCACGGTGGAACTTGGTCCAGGCTTCCTGCAGAATATGGAGCGGCTTCCGCTCCGAGTTTGGCCCTAGAGACAGTAATAGTCCGGACATCTCTATCCGGCTAAGTGTAAAAGCTTCCATAGCTGGCAACCCTCCACCATTTGATATTTCACTGAAAAGTTCGTACAATAGGTTCATATGAACTCATAATATGAGTATAACCTATTTTAGGGACGAAAGGGATGGTAAAGATTATATGGGTATAGGACTTAGTTTGACGCTCGTGGCAATTTTGATTATTTTAACCGCATTTTTTGTAGCGACGGAGTTTGCAGTAGTGAGATTACGGGGAAGCCAGGTCAGCCAAATGGTGCTGGACGGCAAGAAGAACGCACTGGCAGTACAGCGGGTAGCCGCTAACCTGGACGGATATTTGTCCGCCTGCCAGCTCGGTATCACGATTACTGCACTCGGGATCGGGGCATTGGCAGAGCCTGCTTTTGAGCAGCTACTCATTCCGCTGTTTGATCTGGCTGGTGTGAGCCACAACGTTAGTAAGCCCATTGCATTTGCTTTGGCCTTCATTATCGCCACCTTCCTCCACGTCGTGGTCGGAGAGCTTGCACCGAAGACCGCCGCTATTAATATTCCGGAGAAAATTGGTCAGATTACCGCACCGCTGATTATTTGGTTCTACAGATTATTGTACCCTTTGATTTGGTTCATGAACGGTTCCGCCAACCTGCTCGTCCGTATGTTCGGCATGAAGCCGGCCAGTGAACACGGCGACGCGCACAGCGAAGACGAGATCCGCCTGATCCTGTCCGAGAGCTATGAGAGCGGCAAAATCAACAAAGCGGAATATGGTTATGTTAACCGGATTTTCACCTTTGATGAGATGCTCGCCAAAGAAATTATGGTTCCCCGGACAGATATGGTCTGCCTGTTCACCGATCATTCGCTGCAGGAGAATTTCAATATTATCCGCAAGGAGCAGTATACCCGCTTCCCTGTAGCTGACGGCAGCAAAGACAATATCATCGGCATGATCAATACCAAGCAGCTCTACCTGCAATACGACAACAATCCTGATTTCGATTTCAAAAGCCTGATCCTGCCTCTGGTGACAGTATCCGAAGTTACGCCAGTGAAGACCCTGCTGACCCGTATGCAGAAGGAGCGCGTGCATATCGCCCTGCTGCTGGATGAATACGGCGGCACCTCCGGCCTGATTACGATTGAGGACATTCTGGAAGAGATTGTCGGTGAGATCCGCGATGAGTTCGACGAGGATGAGCGCAGAAATGTGGAGAAGCTGAGCGACACTCATTATCTGTTCGACGGCAATGTCTCTTTGCTGGAGGTCAAGGATCTTACCGGACTTGATTTCCATGATGAAGAAGTCACCACAATCGGCGGATGGCTATACAGCCACATGGAAGAACCGGCTGTCGGCAAAAGCCTCACCTACGAGCATGTCACCCTGACGGTCCGCGAGATGAACCGCCACCGCATCCGCAAGGTGGAGATCCTGATCGATCTTCCGGTCTCTGAAGATTCTGCTGGACGCAGCGAGTAAGGCATATAGATAAGCTGCAATAAATAAGGCGCTTCCCGTGAGTTATCGGGGAGCGCCTTTGTTCTTATTTAGGGAATTATAGTTTCTTGCTGCTGTGGATAAAGGAGGCACAGAGACCGGGTGCGCCACGTAGGCCAAATGTATTCGAAAACCGATTACATTAAGCAAATGAGGGGTACTCCTGCCCTTGAATTCACCGGATGCCCCTTGAAGTGGGCGGATGGGGAAGGACGGTCTGTCCAGATGAGTTGTGTGGACCGCATAACTTCTTACATCATTCACCCGCAATTCACCCGCAGGGTGATTTTGTTAGTGTAGACGATTTATCCATATAGTTAATGCAATTAATTATAGATCTTACCCATATAATATTCGTCCACCCATTGTCCATCCACCAGCAGCGACTTTCTCTTCAAGCCCTCAATTTCAAAGCCCTGCTTCTTATACAGCTCAACCGCCTGTTCATTATGCTGCATCACAGTAAGCTCCAGTCGCATGATGCCGCTGCGTTTGACCCACAATTCCATCTCACGGAATAATCCGGTGCCGATTCCCATGCCCTGATAAGCCTTCAGAATGCCTATAACAATATAGGCACTGTGTTTGTTGCGGCTGAAGGTTCCGCCTTCGACAGAGAGATATCCTGCAAGCTCACCGTCTGCTTCGGCACCGATCAAGAGTGAGGTATCCGACTTAGTGTAGTCTGCAATTCTCTCCTCCACCTGAGGAATACCCGTCCGTCTCTCCCCTGGAGCAAGCATCATGTAGGAGGTCTCCTGATCCAGCCTGTGCTGCAGACACAAGAGCGCAGCGGCATCTTTCGGAATGAGCTCCCTTAGGGTTACGTTCATTTCCGTTCAGTTCCTCCTGTAGGTTGAAGCGATATGTATTTTTTGAAAAGCTTGCTTCCCTCTCCGTCGTACCTCAGACGCTCATAGAACCGGTGAGCATCCTTACGGATGCTCTTGCTTGACAGCATCACCTTAAGCACTTCTAGCTGCGGCAGCCTCTTCTGCGAACCGCAGCATGGAGGCTCCTATTCCCTTGCCCCGCAGCTTCTCGATGATGACAAAACGCTCTATCACTGCGAACGGACGGTCACCGCTAAGCGCATCCATACACAGGTACAGATGAACCGTACCGGCAGCGTTCTCAGCCCGTACTTCTCTTATCATCTATAATGCTCCCCTTGAACAATAATTAATGAGATTAACTTTTATAATTAATCTCATTAATTAACTGATATAACGGCAGATCATCAGCACGTTTCCGTCCGGGTCCTTGAAGTTAAACCAGTGGTCATTCTCAATATCCGTAAGAATCTCTACCCCGCTGGCTTTGACATAATCATAGGCGGCATCAATATCATCGGTAAGCAGATGGAAGGATGGCACCTTCAGCACGGCTTCGGCTGTGAATATTTTGCTGTCCAGTACGATCCCTGGCCCCTGCATCGGCACCTCATACAGATGCCCGAATAATACTTCACCGTCAAGCGGCAGTCCGAGCAGACTGCAATACCAGTTCTTGGACCTTTCGATATCACTAACCGGGATGAAGACAGCGCCAATCTGATTGCGTATCGGACTTGTCACAGCAGTATAGCCTCCTCATAGAGTGCAAGTTGTTGAAACCTACAGCCTTTAATGATTTCGATAAAATATGTCAATTTCCTGCCTGTTTAGGGATGAGAATATAAGTTATGCTATAATCTTGTCAGATCCTATCCCTATTGTCAGGAGAATGAACTTGGCTAACCTTTTCTTTGGGCATTTGAAGCTGACGCCGCCCAAAATACTATCGCTCGGCTTCGTGCTGCTGATCGCTGCCGGAACCCTGCTGCTGTCCCTGCCTGCCGCTTCTACGGGCGGAAGAATCTCGTTCATTGATGCGCTGTTCATGGCGACCTCTGCGACCTGTGTAACCGGACTTGCCGTCATCGATACGGGTACGCAGCTTTCGACCTTTGGACAGATCGTGCTGCTGGTGCTGTTCCAGTTCGGCGGTCTTGGATTCGTAACGATGGCTACGCTGATTACGCTGGTGCTGAACAAACGAATCTCATTGAAGGAACGCCTCTTGCTGCAGGAATCCATGAACCAGAATTCCATGCAGGGGATCGTGAAGCTGATCCGCCGGGTGCTTATCTACTCCCTAGTGATCCAGTTGACTGGTGCCATTCTGCTGGCTGCCAGATTTGTAGTGGATATGCCGATAGGCAAAGCAGCTTATTATGGACTTTTCCATAGCATCTCCATCTTCAACAACGCGGGCTTCGATCTGTTCGGCGACGTTCACGGGCCATTCAGCGGTTTAACACGCTATGTGGAAGATCCTATTGTGAATATTACCTCCATGCTGCTGATTTTCCTCGGCGGTATCGGCTTCATTGTATTGTCCGATGTGATCGATTATCCCAAGCGCAAGCGGCTGATGCTGCATTCGAAGGTCGTGTTGTCAACCTCAGCTGTGCTGATTCTGGTCGGAGCCATAGTCTTCTTCTGGCTGGAGCTGAACGCTACACTGAAGCCGCTGCATGCCGGAGGCAAGATTATGGCCTCCTTCCTGCAGGCTATTACGCCCCGTTCCGGCGGCGTAACAACCATCGAGATTCCGCTGCTGCGGGAATCCACCCAATTCCTGATGATTCTGCTGATGTTCATCGGGGCGGCTCCCGGCTCTACCGGCGGCGGAATCAAGATTACCACCTTTGCCATTCTGGCCAGCACCGCCTACGCCAAGCTAAGGGGTAAAGAGGATATCGTAATGTTCCGCCACCGGATCTCGAAGGAGAATGTCTACAGAGCCATTACCATGACCTTACTTTCACTGATGCTGGTGGTTATCTCTACGATGCTCCTGTCCGTAACAGAGCGTGCTGATTTCCTGAGCGTATTGTTCGAGGCGGTGTCCGCCTTCGGCACCTCAGGCATCACCATGGGACTGACCACAGAGCTGACCACGATCGGCAAGGTGCTGGTCATCATTCTTATGTTCGTAGGCCGGACCGGACCGCTTACCCTGGCCTATGCGCTCAAGCCGAAGAACAGCAAGGAGCTGTACCGTTACCCGGAAGGCAATATCACCATCGGCTAAGGGCCGGCGGCTATTAATTAACAATGCGACCCTGCTCGTTCAAGGCAATCTGCCGGGACGGGGGTCGCATTATTATATCCGCAAGTAAGCTTAAGCTTCCTCTTCCGGGATCTCCTGGGTATCCAGCGCTGCATCCAGCAGCTGATTGTACAGATCATCGTCATTCTCCAGCAGCGCATCCACTTCCAGGAACTGCTCCTCACTCCCCGGCTCACCGGCGAAGCTCAGACTGTAATCCCATTCGGTTCCACGGGAACTATAGAAAGTAATCTCATAAGGGGAACGGTGATTCTCTAATGTAAATACCGTTCTCCCCACAAAACTTCTATCCTCTACGCGTTTCATTTCTGCTTTGGTGATTTCCAGGTTCATCCTCTTTCCTTCCTTTCATCTGATCATGCCCACAATATTCAGTATAACATTGATATGTCAGCATTTCTCTTTCCTTTTGCGCTGTAATTGACTTTTTTCATCCGGCGGTTAATAATTTAGTACAATGCTTATATAGAGCTAAAAATTATGGTAATGGAGGAAATGTCAATGACTGAAACAGAGCTTCAGGACAAGCTTAGTAAATACGCTGATTTAGCAGTACAAATCGGTGTGAATGTTCAGCCGGGACAAATCCTGGTCGTGAACGCCCCGATCACTGCAGCCGAGTTCGTCCGCCTGATTACTGCCAAGGCGTATGCCATCGGGGCCAGCCAGGTTAAGGTGAACTGGAGTGACGAGTTCATTACCCGCCAGCAGTTCGAGCATGCGTCGCCCGAAGTATTCACCAAGGCCCCAACCTGGTTTGCCGGTGAAATGACCGAGTTTGCCGAGAACGGTGCCGCCTTCCTGTCGGTCATTGCCGAGAACCCGGATGCCCTCAAAGGCATTGATCCTGAGCGGATTGCGAACTTCCAAAAGACACGGGGCGCAGCGCTTACGAAATACCGTGAATTGCAGATGTCCGACAAGGTTAGCTGGAGCATTGTAGCAATTCCTTCCCAGCCTTGGGCAGACAAAGTCTTCCCTGAGATCCCTGCTGACCAGCGTGTAGACAAGCTGTGGGAGGCTATCTTCCATACTGTCCGTCTTGACCGTGAGGACCCTGTTGCCGCCTGGCAGGAGCATCTCGACACACTTGAGTCGAAGGCTAATGTTCTTAACGCGAAAAAGTACGCCAGCCTGCATTACATAGCACCTGGAACTGACCTTAGCATCGAGCTGCCTGAAGGCCATTTATGGGCGCAAGGAGACAGCATCAATGCCAAAGGTCATTCTTTTGTCGCCAACATGCCAACGGAAGAAGTCTTCACGGCTCCCAAGAAAACCGGTGTGAACGGTACGGTCCGCAGCACGAAGCCGCTCAGCTACGGCGGGAATGTGATTGACGGCTTCTCGATCACTTTTGAACAGGGCCGGATTACCAGTGTGAGCGCTGAGCAGGGCCAGGAAGCCCTCGAATATCTGATCAGCCTGGATGAAGGCGCCAAGTATCTGGGGGAAGTCGCGCTGGTGCCGCATCAGTCGCCAATCTCGGAATCAGGAATTCTCTACTTCAATACCTTGTTCGACGAGAATGCCTCCAACCATCTGGCTATTGGTACCGCCTATGCCTTCTGTCTGGAAGGCGGCAAGGAAATGAATCAGGATGAGCTGACTGCCCGCGGCCTCAACAACAGTGTAACCCACGTGGACTTCATGATCGGCTCGGCTGAGATGGATATCTACGGAATTACTGCTGACGGAAAGCGCGAGCCGGTCTTCCAGAAGGGCAACTGGGCCTTCTAGACCCCTTATAAGTTATTGCATTTCATCAGATAATGAATGGAGCTGAAGCTATTGCTGGATTTCAACCAAAAGCTGGAGAATTACGCACTGCTCGCTGTAAAGATTGGCGTTAATATTCAACCCGGCCAGACCCTTGTCGTGAACGCGGATATCGTATCGGCTGAGCTGGTCCGCCTGATTGTACGCCAGGCCTATGAAGCAGGTGCGAAGCTCGTCAAGGTTAACTATTCCGATGAATTCGTCACCCGTACCCGTTATGATCTGGCGCCGTCCGAGAGCTTCCTGGAGCCGCCGAAGTGGCAGGCTGATGAACTGGAGGATCTGGCACGGGGCGGAGCAGCGTTCCTGACAATCATCTCAGCGAATCCGGACTTGCTGAACGGAGTAGATGCAAGCCGCATTGCGGACCATCAGAAGACCGCCGGTCAAGCTATGGCTCCTTACCGCGAAATGCTGATGGCTAATCAGGTCAGCTGGACCGGCCTCGCCTTCCCATCCGCCTCTTGGGCCGCAAAGGTGTTCCCGGACGCTGCGCCTGAGCAGCAGATTGAACTGCTCTGGGACGCCATCTTCAAGGCTGTGCGCGCAGACCAGGAGAATCCGGTGCAGGCCTGGAGTGTCCATCTGGCCGGCCTGAAGCAGCGCTGTGAGCTGCTGAACGCCAAGAAATACCGCAAGCTGCACTACACGGCACCGGGCACCGATCTGACGATCGAATTGCCTGCAGGACATATCTGGTGTCAGGCGGGCGCGGTGAACAGCCGCGGCATGTCCTTCCTGGCGAACATTCCGACCGAGGAAGTGTTCACCGCTCCGCTCAAGAGTGGTGCGAACGGCACGGTCCGCAGCACGAAGCCGCTCAGCTATGGCGGCAACATCATCGACCGCTTCAGCCTGACCCTGGAGAATGGTAAAGTTACAGACTTCACCGCTGAGGTGGGCCAGGAAGCCCTTGCTTCCCTGCTGGCCATGGATGAAGGTGCCGCCTACTTCGGTGAAGTGGCGCTTGTGCCTTTCCACTCCCCGATCTCGGAGAGCGGCATTCTCTACTACACCACCCTGTATGACGAGAATGCTTCCTGCCATCTGGCACTTGGCGCTTCCTACGCCTTCACCCTGCAGGACGGCATTAACATGACTAAGGAACAGCTGGTAGACTTGGGCATGAACCAAAGCCTCACCCATGTCGACTTCATGATGGGCTCCCCGGAGATGAACATCGACGGGATTGCCGATGACGGCTCCACCGACCCGATCTTCCGTAATGGAGATTGGGCTTAAGCTTAATCATTGTACTATGAATGAGACCCCGCTATTTCCTTTTGAGGCATATGGCGGGGTCTTTGTGTTTTTCAGGGGGACTTTTCCCCTGTGAGTGCTATGAGATTTAATGAGTGAGTGGCTGATTGCACTTTCTGCAATAGAATTCACGGAAACTACGGTTAAAACACCTTCTGCTGCATTTCGTACAACAGATTTCCGGATTTCAGCTCCAAACCCCCGTTTTCTCAAAATTCTAGTGTATAGAGTGCAATAGATCCATTTTTTCGGCGAAATTAGCACTCATCTAATGTATAAAGTGCAACCGGAGTTGAAGTTAAGTGGGTCAAAGCAACCCAAACAGCCCAAATGTGAACATTCAGTCAAAGAATTTTCACAATATTGTTGAAATTAGTTCACAAATATGTCACAATACAATTATAGATAGTGTTTACAGTGCCAAATGAGGAAGATTGTAGTCCATGAATAATCTAAGGAGGGAATTCTGATGAAAGAATCTTTCAATCATGACAACACGGATTCTACGGAAACAGAACGTCTGGAAGTCCAGGCTCCCAAAGACTTAAGTATTGTTGCCTCCGACGCCATCAAGTACACCGCCTATATCATGCTGCTGTTCGGATTCCTGTATTTCCTGGTTGCCTACCTTGGCCCTATGCTGTAAGGCTGCTTCAATATACACAACATATGCAGGACAATCATATATTCGTAAGCGCTTACGGCCGGTCTGCTCCTGCGGGAATGAGATTAGCCGTTTTTATTTGTTCACCATCGTAAAATGGCAAAAACGGCAGCCCTCTTCACCGAGAGGACTACCGTTCCTTGTCTATTTCCAGCCCAGCGCCTTGTTAATCCAGGCAACCGCCTCCGGTGCCCACGCCGCTTCCATACGTGAACGCAGCCAGGCTATCGCCTCTTCTCTTGATCCCTCAAAGTGCGGAATGCCCGCTTCATGCATCCAGTACCCCGAGGTTTCAAAAGAGGTGCTGTTCCAGCCATTCGGCTCTCCGTCCGCATTCACCCGCTGCTTCACGCCGGAGATTACGATATCCAGAGACCCTTGCAGCTCCGTTACCGCATTGTCAAAAGCCGTCTTCTTCTCTTTGGCCTTCATATCCGCCATGGAGCGCAGCTGGCGTGTCTCAATTCCCTCATTCACCAGGATAATCTCCAGCAGGGTAAGCGCTTCTCTCGTGGCCAGGCCGCTCTTATACCGCTCTTCGAGAGACTGCTGAGGTCCAGCCGCTGCCAAGTAAGCCGGAAGCCAGTCGCGGGATACGAGCACGGCTTTTTTCTTGATGAATTTTCCGTAGCCGGCTAAGCCTTCTCCGGGAAATCTCACCCGCCAGCGCCAGGGGTCCAGCTCTGTATCGGTATGCCAATTCTCCGCCAGCGTCAGCCCGTTCACAGACGGATGCTCCGGGATCAGGGGTGCCAGCGGCACAATCCCCAGCCTGGCGACTACCTCAGCCATCTCTTCAAAGGTGGTTACATTCTCTTGCTTACCTGCTTCTCCCAAGTAATTCAGCCTCCTAAATCAATCTGGCTTGTACACCAAATTAAGCTTATCACTATAAATGAGCAAATTCACTTCCTGCATATGCTTATTAGGAGATTTTGTTTAAAAATATACCATTTTCATTACAGCCAATCTTAAAATGCTCATCCTGTAAAATCCAGGCATCTGATTTCTCGACAAAGAAATGAAAGCCGCCGATAGATTGAACCACTGCCGGATCAATCGGTGTAGCACTTGCATTGATGCCAATTGTAAAAGCATCTGAGCCTCCACCCGCATATTTTGCATATATCCTTACATGTTGGGCCTCTGCCAAACCCCATTCATCCTTAAAAGAATCAATCGCTTGTTTAGATACTTCAAATGATATCATTTCTCTTCGCTCCTTCCCTTCCTGCTGGTTAATCACATTTTTTAACTTCTCCCCGATAGTTAGCCATCCGAAAACTGGCCCCGCATCCACATGATGCTTTGGCATTAGGGTTATTCATGGTGAATCCGCCTATCATTCCGCTTTGTTCATAGTCAATTTCAAGACCATCGATATATGGAATACTCTTCGTGTGAACTAATAGACGGAATTTATCTTTATTGAACACCACATCCTCCTCTGTTTGCTGCTCATCCAATACAAGGGTATAAGACAATCCGCTGCATCCCCCTTCTTCAACACCTACTCTAAGAAAAGAGTGCCTTGTATCAGCGGTTAATATGATTTCGGCGATTTTCTCTGCTGCGATCTCACTGACCTCAATGTTCATTTTCATTCCTCCTATACAAGCTTAATTTAGTTTTGGGTCCCCCAGTCCATTAGACAAGGTATGAACGTAGCGAGAGCTACTCCTTTTGGTGTAAGTTCATACATGGTTCGTGTAGGACGCTGGGGACTGGTTCTCTTGACCAGATTATGATGTTGAAGCTCCTTTAAACGCTGGGACAGGATTCTTTGCGTAATGGAAGGAATACTCCGGGTCATTTCGCTAAACTTCTTCGGACCGTAAGAAAGAGTGAATAAGATATGGATCGTCCATTTAGACCCGATGATGTCATAGGCAATAAGAAGTTTCTCCTTATCCTCAGTGGACAATGATATTTACACCCTCTTTCTTAGGAGCAGCTTTCCTGATGGATTGCGGTGAGATCCGGGTACTGGCAGTCAGACTTATGACGATCAACAAGAGATGGAAGCCCATCGCTACAATTAAGCCGGATTGCAGTGACATTCCAGCAGCCTGACACACGACAAGGATAGAACCCCCAATCCCGATAACTACACCGGGTGTAAAAGAATCAGCAAATTGCAGATTTGCCGAGGTTTGGCCCGCGCCGCCTTCCCCGGCTTGGGAAAAGGCTACAACACCGCTAACCGGATGCGCCAATCCAATACCGACCCCGGCGGTAATCTGACCCATAACTGCAACGGCAACAGAAACAACCGGTATCCAAAAGACGATGGCAATCCCTACGGCAAGCAGAAATACCCCCAGAATGATTCTCATATGACGTCCACGGCCCTGATCTGCCGCATCCCAACGTCCTTGCAGATATGAAATGATACACCAGCTTAATGCTGCACTCGCTACGATTAAACCCGCCTGAGAAGGGGTTATTCCTTTCACATCAATTAGAGCCAATACCAAGAAATTCTGTGTGCTGGCATAGGCGGCGAAGAACAGCCCGCGTGTTGCCAGAATCGCTGGCATGCCTCTCCGGAGCGTAAGCGTTCCCTTCGGCAGCAATTGACGGAGCGGTAATATCATACCTACGAGGCCAATCAGGGCGAAGACAAATCCCATCATACCCGGAAGCATACTAAGACCAACCAGGAAAAGACCAGTACCCATCGTTAACAGTAACGCCATCCAAGTGGATGAAGCGCTAGCCCCTCCCGTCTGCTGCACTTTCAATTTCCTGAAAGCCGGTAAACTAAGCACTGCTGAAACGACCAGCACAGGTAAGATCCCCCAGAAAACAAACCGCCACGACCACTGATCTGCTATAAGACCTGCCACATATGGACCCAGCATGGACGGAAGAACATAGGCTGTACCAAAGGCTCCAAGTATTTTGGCACGTAACTCATCCGGGTAACTTAAGGAAATAGCTGTATACACACAAGTCATCATGGCTCCGGCACCCAAGCCTTGCAGGGCCCGTGATCCAATCATGATATACATATCGCCTGCTGTTGCCGCAGCGACCAGTCCTGCGATGAACAACAGAAGCGCATAAGTGAATGGTGCAGCAGGGCCTCTTTTATCTATGATTCGACCGACGACCAGCGTCCCGATAATCTGCGCAAGCAGATATGTACTGAATATCCACCCGAACAGGCTAAGACCGTTCAAGTCTCCAGCAATCGAAGGAGCAATGGTGGTTACGGATAGACCTTCGAATCCAACGGCCATCACGGACAGGATAATCCCTATGGATAGTGCAAAATAACGCGGGCTGAAAATACTTTGATGATTAGACGACATGAATGGTAACCTCCAAGAAAGTTTGGTATGTATACATCGTATCCGGATACTTAGTAAACATTTTTATTTATAATGTCTAAGCTACAGTCCGCCTTTGACTTTGTCAACATTTTTATTTAAAATGTAGGGAGTGATATAGCTTCAATAGCTGCAAAAGGAGGGGCACCATGAGCCGGAATCAAATTAAAAAGGATGTCTCCACCAGTACCCGAAGAGCGATCATTAATCTGTTAAAAGAGCGTGGGGGCTTGGATGTTATGACCCTTTCCTCTCAATTTTCACTGTCTGGAATGGCTATTCGCCAACATTTGAATGCACTGAAGGAAGAAGGATTAGTTACGAATGTGGAAGAAGCGCGTCCCATGGGACGGCCCACTAAGTTATGGATATTGACACCCGCGGCTAACCGATTTTTCCCAACCGGATATTCGGACTTATCCATCAGTCTTATTCAGTCGATGAAAGAAGCTTTTGGTAACGAAGGTCTGGACAAGCTGCTGGATGTTCGAAATAAAAAGATGCAGGCACAATATCTCCAGCATCTTGGCACGGCCTCGGATGTTAGAGAGAAATTGGAGAAACTGGCCGAGATTCGAACGAATGAAGGTTATATGGCCGAGGTTAAGGAGCAGGAGGATGGCAGTCTCTTATTCATCGAGAAACATTGCCCGATCTGTGAAGCGGCGGCTGTATGTACCGGGTTATGCAAGAATGAACTGCATTTATTTAAAACCGTTCTAGGGGAGGATGTTCATATTGAACGGGGGGAGTACATTTTAAAAGGAGGAAGAAACTGCATTTACACCGTTAGGCCAAATCAGCCGTAACAACAAAGAGCAACCTCACTAGGAGATTGCTCTTTGTTGTTATTTCAGGCGTGCTTCGTCCGCTCCCATACAGCGGATTCCCGCAATATAGGTATTAATCAGCCGGGTGAGAGTAACATTCAGGTCAAGCGGCATTCCAAATCCGCCTTGATGCTCCAGGGTAGACAATCCATGCAGGATACTCCGTAGTCCACGGACAGCATGCAGATTGCCTTCTTCATCCAAGCCGAACGTGGATATCATTTGGAGGAGGAGCGACAGGATCTTTGCACTCGCCGCCTCCAGAGCGGTGTCCCCCTGTTCGGGTGCTTTTAACGTCGTCTGGTACAGCCCCGGGTGCGCTCTGGTGAATCCGATGTAAGCCTGACTCATCGCATGTACCGCAGCTTCTCCGCTGAGCCCCTCCGTTGCCTCCGATATGACCTCATATAGCTGCTCCAGACCATATACCGCCATCAGTGTACGCAGCCCCGCAAGCCCGTTGATGTGATTATAGAGTGACGGGGAACGGACACCCAGCTTCGCGGCAAGTGCAGCCAGCGTCACTTCTTCCATGCCATATTCATCTGCCAGCTCTGCGGCAGCCAGCACCAGCGTGTGCGTATCCAGGCCTGCTCTAGCCATGTACCCTCTCTCCTCCCTTTAACTGTCCTTCAGCCTCCGCAGCCGCCCGCTTCATCGCCTCTACCGGAGCTATAAGCAGATCACCGTGTCCTATCGCCAGTACAGTTGGGGTAAGATCAATCAGCCTGTAAGCACTGACCAAGGCCTGTTCAGAGCTCCAAGTCGCCATAGCCGGAAAAGGAAACCAGGCCACCTTCTTGCCGGACACCGCCGTGGCCCGGAAGGTCTGGAACGCATCACCAGCGATCAGCGCTCCACTGCGCCGGTCCTGAAAAGACATCGATCCCGGCGTATGTCCGGGAGTGCTGTACGCTGTCAGCGAACCGATGCGATCGCCGTCATGCAGCAGAATGTCGGGGCGGGTTACTATTTTGGCGGGTACACTGCCCTTAATAGGAGTCTGCAGCTCACCGGCTCTTAACGAGCGGTCACCGGCCAACAATGCAGCATCCCGCTCCGAGATATAGACCTTAGCCTCCGGCAGCTGCTTCTTCAAGGCATCAAGCGCCCCGACATGATCCATGTGGCCATGGGTCAGGATGATGCGGGTCAGCGGCTTACCGAGCTTGGCGGACTGATTCAGAATGCCCTGCAGACTGTAAGACATTCCCGCGTCTATAAGTGTAAGCTCCTCTTCTTCTTCGATCAAATAGCAATTCACTGGAAAAATACGCGGCAGCCACGTAAGCTGATGCAAACTGCCTTCTCTTGTCACTCTCATTGCAAATTCCTCCTCAAAACTAATCTTATTAGTTTAAATATAAACTAATAAGATTAGTTTTGCAATAGATATTTACTCATACAAAAGTGAAGGGCTTAGGCAGGGGTGTGGCGACATCCAGTCTCTGCTCCTCACTCCGCGCAATGTGATCGGTTTTTCGATTACATTGAGTCCGCACGCCTTCGCTCCGCGCAATGTAATCGGTTTTTCGATTACATTGAGTCCGCACGCCTTCGCTGTGGTCATACCCCTGTCAAGTAGACAGATGAAAAAAGCTAAGCAGCCAGCGCGTGTCGATACTCAATCGGCGCGCGCTGTTTCAGTTTCGCCTGAAAACGTTGGTAATTGTAAAAGTAGATATACTCCTCAACGGCTTGATGAATCTCTGCTTCTGACTTACACTGGTGAAGGTACAACTTTTCTGTCTTCAGATGCGAAAAGAAGGATTCGATGCAGGCGTTATCCAGGCAGGTTGCTTTGCGAGAGTGGCTGCCCTTGACGCTGAATGCCTCTAATCGTGTGTTGTACGCCTGAGACGTGTACTGAAAGCCTTGGTCCGAATGGAGCACGGCCTCAGACACGTCTCTTTTCCGTGTCCACTGTTCAACGGTATCTAAGACGAGGTTTACGTCGTTTCGCTCCGAGATCTGCCAAGCTACAATCTCATTGTTAAAGAGGTCCTGAATCGCAGACAGATAATAAAAACGGGTGCCGTCTGAGATATATGTGATGTCCGTTACTAGCTTCTGCTGAGGTGCTGTCGCATGAAACTTACGCTTTAATCGGTTCGGGTAGACCACGGAAGGAGTAGAGCCCGCACGACTCCTTTTCTTGCGAATGACAGACTGGATCGATAGCTCTTTCATGAGCCGCCATACCTTCTTGTGGTTGACGAGGTAGCCTGCCTCCCGCAGGGCTGCCTGCATTCGAGGGTACCCGAAATAGGGATGAACCAGGTGAATAGCCACCATATGCTCTTTAATGGCGTGCTCTTGCTCATGGGCATCCATTCGTCGAACCTCTGCACCTCGCCACTTGTAGTAATTTGCCCGCGATACCTCTGCAATGGCTAATAGGCGGGTGATGCCATGTTGGTCACGTAGTTCTTCAATTACGGCGTATTTGTCGTGCAGTCCAAGCTTCCCTCCCTTTACAGATTTGGATACCGCTTTTTTAAGTAGTCCACCTGTGCCTTTAAGTAATCTCGTTCTTCTTCTATACTGGCAAATGTAGAACGTGGACGTCCTTTTAAAGGGCTTGTTGCCCCTTTTTGTGTATCGAGTGGCTCCCCATTCCGATATTTCTTTACCCATACTTTAAGCTGGGTACAGTTCACAATCCCCAACCTGTCGGAGACGACCTTATAGCTCTCACCTCCTGTAAAATAGGCTTGAATAGCCTCTTTCTTGAATGCCTCCGTGTACGATTGAAACACTTGTCCCTTTTTGGCCATACCAAAATCCCCTCCAAGTTCACTCATTTCCTCATGTTAACACATGAGGTTTTTTCGAGTGTCTACTTAAAGGGGATAATACCACTCCGCCCAATATAATCGGTTTTTCGATTACATTGGGTCTGCACGCCCTCACTCCCCATTATCTCCTGAACAGCCAAAAACACCACCCGCTAGTGGATGGTGTCTTGAACGATCAGTGTGATCGAATTTGTCTATTCCCTTCTATGCCCGTCTGTACCTGTCTCCCGGTCAGCCAAACCGGCCCATAATGTACTCCTGCGTCATCTGGTTCTCGGGGTTCGTGAAGACCTTCTCGGTCTTGTCGTATTCCACCAGGGAGCCGAGATAGAAGTAGGCGGTGTAGTCCGAGATCCGCGCGGCCTGCTGCATGTTATGGGTGACGATCACGATGCGCAGCTCTTCCTTCAGCTCCTTGATCAGCTCCTCCACCTTGCCGGTTGATACCGGGTCAAGAGCCGAAGCCGGCTCATCGAGCAGCAGGATCTGCGGGTTGACCGACAGCGCCCGGGCGATACACAGACGCTGCTGCTGTCCACCGGACAGCGCCAGAGCGGAATCCTTCAAGCGGTCTTTGACCTCGTCCCACAGGGCGGCGCGGCGCAGGCTGCTTTCCACGATTTCATCCAGCGCCTGCTTACCCTTGATGCCATGATATTTCGGGCCGAAGGCGATATTGTCGTAGATCGATTTATAGAACGGATTGGGCTTCTGCCAAACCATGCCGATCTTTTGCCGCAGCTTGATTACATCCGTGCCTGTAGCATTGATATCCACACCATCAATCCAGATGCTGCCTTTGGTTGTAGAGCCGGAGATATCGTCATTCATCCGGTTCAGTGAACGAAGAAAGGTTGATTTCCCGCAGCCCGACGGGCCGATCAATGCGGTAACCGTATTCTGTGCAAAAGGAAGGCTAATCCCCTTCACCGCCTCATACGTCCCATAATAAATACTCAGATCCTCCGTTTGAAATGATTCGCGCACCACTGGTTCCGCTATTCCCATCTCTTACTCCTCCTAAAAGTTCTGATAACTTACACGTTCCGACTCTTCTGCGCAAAACTCGCTTCGGAAGCCTGTACCCTCCCTGTGTCTAACAAGCCTAGCTCATTCTCTTGGATGCAGTAAGCTTGCGGTAGATGAATCTGCCGAAATAACGGGCAGCCAGATTGAAGATTAATACGGTCAGCACCAGGACGGCTGAAGCGCCCGCTGCAATCTGAAGTGCATCCGGGGCCAGGCCCTCACTGTTGACCTTCCAGATATGCACCGCCAGCGTCTCTGCCGGACGGAACGGGTTAAGCGGTGAGGAAGGGCTCAGCGGATTCCAGTTGCTGAAGTCCAGGCGCGGGCTGCTCATCCCTGCGGTGAACATTAGCGCAGCCGCTTCGCCGAACACACGACCAGCCGACAGGATCGTGCCGGTGATGATCGTCGGCAACGCTACCGGGAGCAAGACCGAGGTAACGATTTTCCACTTGGATAATCCGAGCGCGAAGCCTGCCTCCTTCTGCTGCTTGGGCACCGTGCGGAAGGCTTGCTCCGTAATACGCACCATCAGCGGAAGGTTGAAGAAGGTTAACGCGAGCGCCCCCGAGATCAGGGAGAACCCGAGATTAAAGGTGTTGACGATCAGCAGGAGACCGAACAGACCCACGATAATCGACGGGAAGGAAGACAATACCTCCACGACCAGACGGATGAAGTTGGTCAGCTTGCCGGGACGGGCATACTCCGCCATGAAGATTCCGGCACCCAGCCCCAGCGGTACGGTGATGATCAAGGTCAGCACCAGCAGGAACAGGGAGTTGAACAGCTGCGGCCCGACGCCTCCGCCTGCGCGGATCTTTTGCGGCGCCGAGGTCAGGAAGTCCCAGCTAATATGACTCATGCCGCGGATCAGGATATATCCGAGTAAGCTAACCAGGATGGCTACGATCAGCAATGCAAAGGTTACGATAACGACTGTGGCTATTTTATTCGCAGTTCTCGGCTTCAAATTTTATTTCTCCTTTCGAGCATTCTCACCAGCAGGACGAATACAAAGGTCATCAGCATCAGCACCAGCGCCATACTCCACAGCGCATTGTTCTGCGGTGAACCCATCGTTGTATTCCCCATGCCCAGCGTGATAACACTGGTAAGTGTGGATGCCGATTCGAACAGGGAGTGAGGCACGAACGGCGCGTTACCGATAACCATCTGCACGGCAAGAGCCTCGCCGAAGGCGCGGGCCATACCAAGGACTACACCCGTCATAATCGCCGGGAAGGTCGTCGGGAGAATAACCCGGGAGATCGTCTGCCAGCGTGTGGCACCGAGCGCAAAGGATGATTCTTTCAAGTTTTGCGGCAATGATGCAAGCGCGTCTGCAGCCACGCTGGTAATCGTCGGCAGAATCATGACCGACAGCACTAGCGCGCCTGCAGCCACCCCGATGCCCTGTCCGGGCAGCGTATCCCGCAGAAATGGAACAATGACGCTTAAGCCTACGAAGCCGTAGACAACCGATGGAATGCCTGACAGCAGCTCGATGACCGGCTGCAGCAGCTTTTTACCCCAGCCCGGCACAATCTCTGTCATGAAGAGCGCCGCGCAGATGCTGAGCGGACTTGCGATAAGCGCAGCCAGCAGGGTAACCAGGAAGGAACCCGAGATGAACGGGAAGGCTCCATAGGAAGGTGTGTCTGCCTCTGGCGACCATTTCGTGCCGAACAGGAATTCTGAGACCTTGACCTCACCGTTAACGAAGTTGGCCACGCCTTTGGAGGCTACGAAATAAACCATGGATATAATGATGACAATGAGCAGCAGCACGCAAAAGGACATATAAATACGTCCGATTAAATTTTCTATATGATGTTTTTCCAGCCGCTTATTAGTTGGTTGTCCCCTCAAGATGCTCCCTCTTTCTAAAGTGAAAAGAGAGGCAGAAGATCTCCGCCTCTAATCACATTAAAGTTTAAATCCAATCCTACCTGTGAACCGGTGAAGCTTATTTAGGTGTTACAGTACCTGCCACATCACGCGATACCTGCATTTTGGAAGCTGGAATGTAGCCAAGCTCGACCACGTCGCCAGTCTGTACTTCATCCGTCAGGAAGTAATCCAGGAACGCTTTTACAGTCTCATTAGGTTCACCGTTAGTGTACATGTGCTCGTAAGCCCATACCGGATATTTACCGGCCACTACGTTGTCTACAGAAGGCTCAACGCCGTCGTAGTTCAAGGTTTTTACAGTATCATCGAGGTAGGACAGAGCCAGATAACCGATCGCTCCCGGTGTTTCGCCGATCATTTTCTTAACTGTACCGGAGGAATCCTCTTGAATCGAGCCTTTGATGTCCTCTGTTTTGGTGCCAAGGGCGAAGCTTTCGAAGGTAGCACGGGTACCTGAGCTTGCCGGACGGTTGATGATCTGGATGGCCTGGTCTGCGCCGCCGACATCTTTCCAGTTCGTGATTTTACCTGTGAAAATATCTACCAGCTGCTGCTTGGTCAAGCTGTCTACGCCTGCCTTCGGGTTGCTCACTGCCGCAATTGCTACAACTGCCACCTGATGATCCTTAAGCTCAGCCGCCTTCGCTGCATCCTTCAGCTTCTCTTCGGCGAATACGTCCGAGTTCCCGATATCGACTTGCTTCTCAGAGACCTGAGTCAAGCCTGTTCCGCTACCGCCGCCTTGAACCTGAATGTCCACGCCGCTGTTCGTTTTCATGAATTCCTCTGCTACCTGCTCTACGAGCGGCTGAAGTGCTGTGGAGCCTGACGCCAAGACTGAACCGCTTAGCTTCGCACCGCTGCTGGATTCTGTGTTTGTAGCAGCCGGTGTATTCCCTCCGTTATTGGTTGTTGCCTTATTTCCCCCGTTGTTGCCGCATGCTGAAAGTGCCAGTACGCTTGTAAGAGTTAAAGCCATGATCCACGATTTTTTGAATTGCATTGTTTTTTTTCCTCCTAAAGGTTTTGTGAGTGTCTGCTGCGTTCCATCTGCTTCGTACAAAACTCACTTGGGAAGCATTATTGCTTTTCTATCAGCGTCTCTTCTGACTCTTCTTATTCTAGGGCCCGTTCGTTAGATAAAAGTACTGAGTTTGTAAACCGGAGGATAAAAGTTATAATATAAATTGAATTATTGAATAGATAAAATCTATATCGGAACAACAATATCCCCGGAGGAATCTTCATGAACCTTGTAAAGCTGCAAATCTTAGTTCTCATCGAAAAATATAAAAAAGTTACGGATGTAGCCGCCGAGATGAACCTTAAGCAGCCTACCGTCTCCTTCCATATGAAAAGTCTGGAGAGTGAGCTTGGCGCTTCCCTCTTCCAGTACCGGAGCGGACGGGTCCTGCTGACGGATGCCGGACGCGCCTTGTATCAATATGCGGTCCGCATTGTCTCGCTAAGCGCAGAGGCCGAGCGGACGGTCAAACAGTTCACCTCGCTCGCCTCGGGGAATCTGGAGCTTACCGCCAGCGATATCCCTGCCAGTTATCTTGTGCCCAAACTGCTGTCTCAATTCACACAGCATTATGACGGGATCGATGTCTATTTGTCCGTGCTGCCGGATGACGCCATCCGGGAACGTCTGCGCAGCCGGGAGATCCAGCTCGCCGTGCTGCACAGTACTGAGGGCCAAGACGATACCTTCCATACGCAAGTGATTGCTGAAGAGGAGACGGTGCTGGTCTTTTCGCCGGAGCATCCCTTTGCGGGGGAGCAGGAGCTGACCGCCCAAGCCGTAGCACGCGAGCCTTGGGTCCAGCATGAAGCCGCCTCCTTCCTGCGCGGAATCTCCGACCAGTGGGCACAGCTTAATAATGTAAGGGTATGGAACCATGCGGTGCTGGGCTCGCCGGAGGCAGTCAAGGGGATGCTCTACACAGGGCGTATGGTGGGCGTGTTCTCCCGCTCCGGAATTGAGACTGAAGTATCGGCAGGCCGTCTGGCCTACGCGAAGCTGCCGGGAATCCTTCCGGCTGACGGGTCTTTTGTGCTGGCTTGGCGCAAGGACTATACGCTGTCTCCGCTCCAGCAGGCTTTTGCCGGGATGGCGTCAGGTTCTGCACAAATAAACGGTATCCCCGAAGCGCCTGTGTAACTGCGCTAACGGGGATACCGTGTGATGGTGAACCTTATTATCTTTTGACAGCGACCAGGGTGAAGGTCTTGGGAATTCCCTTATCGTACACATCCGACGACAGGTTGGGTTCCTCCACCAGCTCCTTAATCACCAGTCCGCTGGCAGCGGCAGCAGTAACCAGCTCGCCCAGCGTCCAGCGCCGCCAGTAGACGACATTCGGCTTGTCCGCCTCCGATGCTCCTCCTGAAGAAGGCATGTATTTGGAATAGGACACCTGCTTCTCTTCAAGCGCCGTATCGAAATAATCCCCGCTCACCTTATGCTTGCGTACCTTAGCCGTCGACCCCTTGGAGGAGATCAGCTTGGTCGTTACCGGATGGAAATCCCGCAGAACGAACGTCCCGCCCGGTGCCAGCAAGCGGTATGCCGTAGCCATGAACGGAGCCAAATCCGTAAAATAGTGAACAATCCCCATTTCGGCAAAAACCGTATCATAAGAGCCGTTAAGATGCGCTTCCGGCAGCTCCAGGACATCTGACACGATATAGTCAAGCTGCACCCCAGC
The DNA here is from genome assembly GCF_038002225.1 of Paenibacillus sp. FSL R7-0204. Lineage (NCBI taxonomy): Bacteria > Bacillati > Bacillota > Bacilli > Caryophanales > Paenibacillaceae > Paenibacillus > Paenibacillus sp. FSL R7-0204. Next base: position 3,703,140 of record NZ_JBBOCA010000001.1, on the reverse strand, counting down.
CGCCTGCGCAAGTTCACCGGCATAACGGGCATTAGCCTCCGAGAAATCCGCTACAGTCACCTCAGCGCCCAGCAGTCCAAGCGCCACCGCCTTCATGCCGTTAGAGCCCATCAGATTCATGATCCTCCGGCCCTTCACTTCACCGAGATAGGTATTCAGCGGATACAGCTTTCCCGCAGGGTCCCTGAGCAGCTTCTCCGCAGCCTCCGCAGGGGTTCCGAACCGGCTGGTCCAGGCCGCATAGGTATCCTCATTCCACAGCTCCTCGCTTGTAGGTGCCGCCTCCTTATTGAGGCCATCCGGTTCATTCTGATTAGGTTCATTCATTGCTTTCGTTACCCCTTTATCTATGTTCTATAAAATATAATCAAAATCGCCTAGGAAGCGTTCGGCAGAGACTGCCGGAGCTTCTGCGCTTTCCTGCGCCCGGCATACAGATAGCCGCCCAGCCCGGCCATGACCAGCACGCCGCCCGCCCACTGCAGGCCGCTAAGCTGCTCACCCAGCAGCAGGAACGCTAGAATGCTCGCGCCGACAGGCTCCCCCAGGATATTCATCGACACAGTAGTCGCCGACGTATATTGCAGCAGCCAGTTGAACAGGATATGGCCGAAGACGGTCGGCACCACCGCCAGCAGGACGAAGATTCCCCATTCCCGGGCCGGATAATCGAAGAACGGTATGCCGGTCACGAGATTGTAGACGGCAAATACGATGGCCGCAGCGATAAATACAATCAGGCTGTACAGATAGGACGGCATACGCGCCACCAGCTTTTGTCCAAGCAGCATATGAGCCGCTACCGCTATCGTCCCGCCAACCGACAGCATGTCGCCCTTCAGATTCTCAGACGATAAGCCAATGTCTCCCCAGCCTATAAAGGTAACGCCGAAGATAGCAATCGCCATCCCCAGGATGGCAAAGATTGAGTTACGCTCTTTATACAGTATGTACGCACCAAGCATAATGAATAACGGCTCCAGCGCCATAATCATCGTCGAGCTGGCCACCGAGGTATAATTCAGCGAACCCATCCACAGCAGAAAATGTAGGGCAAGCATAACACCGGACACTCCCAGCAGCAGCCAGTCCTTCCGCCGCAGCTGAAAGAGTGCGCCGCTATAGGGACGGGCGAACGGCAGCATCAGCAGCGAGGTGAACAGCAGGCGGTACATCCCTTGGACCGATACGGGCGCGGAGGACCATTTAATGAAGATAGAAGAAAAAGAAATGGCCACAATTCCGATTACCATCAAGAGAGGCACGGGAACGGGCGGTTTATTGGTACGCATGACAGAACGCCCCTTCATAGGATGTAAGACTCATTATGTTAATTTAACGTAAATCGGCGAAAAAAGCAGCATTTTTTCGTGTTTAACGCAAAACTAAGGCACAGAATCCGCCTTTGACGGGTCCCGTGCCTTATAATTGTTCAAATATAAGAAATTATATGTTTCACACAATAACTTATCCTTCTATTTCTCGCTGAAACGGTACCGTCCTATAAAAGGACGGCAAAGCCGTTTCCACTTGTCCTTATCCATGCAGCAGCGGAGAATACATCATCAGCGCGTGGTTCTCGGCCACCGCTTCGTCACCGGCCAGCTCTCCGCTATGCGTCAGCACTCTGCGCCGGATCGCGTTGCGGCGGATATACCCGCCCCACAGCTCCAGGCTGATACGGTGCCCATCTTCATAGACTTCGTAATGGTAAAGCTGCTGTCCTGCACAGCGCCATTCCCCGTGCAGATGAGTCTCATCCAGATGCAGCTTAAGCTGATAAGCGTGCTCTGTATCATTGCGCAGCTGGAGATCCAGATAATTATAGGCACAGGTAGCCCCGCTCCCAAAGGGCTGGGTCCGCTGCTCATCCGGAAAGACATCATAGCTGTGCCGGTGCCGCTCGGTAACCGTCAGCGGCGTATGCAGTGTCATCCAGTAGATCAGATTGGACAATTGACAGAGACCGCCGCCTGTGCCGGAACGGAACCCGCCATAATGGAGCACCATTCCGTCCAGGTATCCCTTTCTTCTCGTAGGCTTGCCAATCCTGCGCCAATAAGAGAAGCTCTCGCCCGGTTGAATAACAAGCCCGTCCAGCTTCGCAACCGCGAGCCTCAGGTTCACGATTTTGTTGTGCTGAAGCTGCATATCCACATTGCGCAATTTGCGCAAGAGCGGTGTCGCGTGGCTGGCCGCCTGGTAAGGCAGGGCTTCACTGCGCTGTTCTGTAGCCAGACGTCCGCTGGCTGTGATCCATTTCCAGTATCTCTTCCAGGTAAAATACCGCTTGCCTGCAAACAATCGCAGCTTGGAACGCCGGATGGGCTTCATGGCCTGCATCGTCATTCTGATTCCTCCCCCGTATAGCAATTCTGCTGGAACTATAAATTATAATTAACCCATCATTCCGGTAATTTAACAGATATCACCAGGATAAGCGTTGCGAGCGGCCCCAGCAGTAACGACAACAGGAACCAGTTCATTCCGCTGCGGTTCTTCCCTTGCGCCAGTCCGGCATTAATCAGGGCCAGCGTTCCCCAGCCTGCGTAATAACCATTCTCCATTCTTAATTCCCCCTCTGTTCCTGCAAATAGTAAAAAGACCGGACCTCCCTGCTCAGGAAGCCCAGTCTCCAGTATACCTAATCCTTATGAGAAAATCTTACTTTCCCCGCTTATTATGCCATATCAGGGCATGCAGCTGCGGCAGCACCCGTGCACGGTTCATCTGAGGATCGGCAATCACCCGCTCGAACAGCCATTCCAGCCGCCCCAGCAGACGGCCTGAGATGTCGCCTTCCTCGGTGACGTTATCGTTGCCCGGCTGTAGGAACAGCGGGACCTCAGGGTACCTGAAGTGTACCTTGCGGGCATATTCATAATCCTCCTGGTTAAAAACAACCACCTTCAGGCTATGTGCGGCCTTGCCGTTATCAGCGACTCTATGCATAATCTCATCCAGCTTATCCCAGTCCGTCTGCATCCCGGAGCTGGGCGGCTTGGGGCTGATCGTCAGCACATCCACCTCATGGAACCAATCCTGCCATCGGCTGCCCTGCGTCTCAATCGCGGCCTGGATGCCGCGTTCGTGGAGCAGGGAGATGAATTCTCCCATCGCCTCCCCGATCAGCGCCGGGTTCCCCCCGGAGATGGTGACACAATTGAAGTTCTCCCCGGCCAGCTCCAGCAGCCCGGAGAGAATCTCCTGCGGCGTATGCATCGTCACTCTATCCTTGGCCGAGCCATCCCAGGTGAAGGCGGAATCACACCAGCCGCAGCGGTAGTCGCAGCCGTAGGTGCGGACGAACATCGTTTTGACACCAATGACCGCGCCTTCCCCCTGAATCGTCGGGCCGAACATTTCAATCACAGGGATTCTACTCATGATCGCAGCCACCATACAGCCGGTAAGCCGGTCCCTCCTGGGGAATATCTGCTGCCAGCACTTCAGCCCAAGAGGTAGGAGTCTCCCATAGCTTGACTGAGTAGACCGGCAGCGCCGCCCGTTTCAGCTCATAGGCAATGTAGGCAGACAGATTCTCTGCTGTGGTGCGGAAGGAGAGCAGCGCAACTTTGGAGCCTGTCGCCATCAGTGTCTCCAGCACAGGCTCATTGCCCATCGCCAGAAAAGCATGATCCAGCCGCCCAACCACCACCTCCTGCACAGCCGCTTTAATATCGCTGAAATCGATAACGAACCCTTCATCCGACTGTCCTTCCTCTACGGACGGCACACCCTTCAGCACTACCTCCAGCTTGTAGGTATGCCCATGCAGATTGCTGCATTTCCCCTTGTGTCCGATGAGCTGATGGGCGGCGTCGAAGGTGAATATTTTGCAGACGGCTACTTCGCCCCGCATTATAGTCCCGCCTCATGACGCTCTGCCTCATATTGCTCCAGACCGCGCTGACGCAGGAGACATGCCGGACAGGTGCCGCAGCCGCTGCCAATGATTCCGTTATAACAGGTCAAGGTCTGCTCCCGGACATAATCGAACTGGCCCAGCTCGTCTGCCAGCTTCCAGGTTTGCTTCTTGTCTAGCCACATCAGCGGGGTATGAATGACGAACTCCACATCCATCGACAGATTAAGCGTGACATTCAGCGACTTCACGAACACATCGCGGCAGTCCGGATACCCGCTGAAGTCCGTCTGGCAGACCCCGGTGATAATATTGGAGTAGCCGAGCTGCTTGGCCAGAATGGCCGCGAAGGATAAGAACAGCAGGTTACGTCCATCTACGAACGTGCTGGGCAGCTCTTCACCCTCGCCTGCGGTAATTTCAATATCCTCCCGCGTCAAGGCGTTCGGAGCAAGCTGGTTCAGCAGCCCCAGGTCCAGAATATGCTGCTTCACGCCGAACCTCGCGGCAATCGCCTTGGCGACTTCAATCTCGGCCGCATGGCGCTGATTATAATTGAACGTGACCACCTGAACCTCCTGGAATTCCTGCAATGCCCACGCCAGGCAGGTCGTGCTGTCTTGGCCGCCGCTGAAGACGACTAATGCTTTTCTATTTACCATACTGATCTCTCCTCCTGATTGCTCTGCGAAGCTGGTTCCTGCGGATTAACGGTTGTCCACTTTCTCGGGATACAGGTCATGATTCATCAGCCGGTGCTCGGCCATCGCCTCATATTTGGTTCCCGGACGCCCCCAGTTGCAGTAAGGATCGATGGAAATGCCGCCGCGCGGCGTGAATTTGCCCCACACTTCGATATAACGCGGCTCCATCAGCGAGATCAGATCATTCATAATAATGTTGACACAGTCCTCATGGAAATCCCCATGATTGCGGAAGCTGAACAGATAGAGCTTCAGTGACTTCGATTCCACCATTCGGATATCAGGAATGTACGAGATATACATCACCCCGAAATCCGGCTGACCGGTCACGGGACACAGGCTGGTGAACTCGGGACAGTTGAATTTGACGAAATAATCGCGGCCGGGATGCTTGTTATCGAACGCCTCCAGAATCCCCGGATCATAGCCGAACTTGTACTGCGTGCCTTGGTTGCCCAGCAGGGTAACCTCCTGCATTTCCTCTTGCATTCTGCCTTCTGACATGACAAAAAACCCCTCTCTTTTCCCTAGGCTCATGGCCTGAACTGGAAAGAAGAACGAGATTTCGAAAACCTGGCTCTACTAAAAATAGCTTAGTTTTTTATAGAGGGAGTTCGCGAACCTCTCCTGCGCGCGGCGCAGATTCCTTCTTTATCTTGGTGCGTCTTGAACTATACCATGATTGCAGCGGGCTTGACAACCCTCACAGCTGATCCAGAATCAGCGAGCACAGCAGTCCCATCGCAGCGATGAACCCCGTGAGCGGCCCCCCTTCTTCGTAGGCTTCAGGCATCATGCTGGAGGACACCATGGCAATAATTCCTCCTCCGGCAAAAGAGGCAATCACCGCTTCCGTATAACTGCTTGCGTGATCCATGAACGCATACCCCGCCCCTGAGGCCAGTGTGGAGATAGCGAGTACGCCGAGCCACAGCAGCATAATCTTGCCTTTGCCATAGCCGTCCTGCTTCAGTCCAGCCGTGCTGGACAAGCCCTCGGGAATATTGCTGATGAAGATGGCAATGACTAACAGTACGCTAACGCCTTGACCCGCAATGAGACTTGCGCCGATCATGATCGATTCAGGAATCGCATCCAGTACCGTTCCGGCAAAAATAGCCAGACCTCCGCCCTTGGCATCGCCCTTCCCTGAAGACGCTCTGGCTGAGCGCTTGCGTCCGGCTCCGCCCTTTCGCGAGATCAGCCAGTCAAACAGCGTGAACACCAGTGCTCCGGCGGTGAACCCGATAATCGTCGGGGCCAGCCCGCCTTCACTGGCAGAATCCTCTAGCAATTCATACGCCGCCGCGCCAATCAGCACCCCGGTACCGAACGCCATGATGAAGCCGATCAGCTTGCTTTTAATCCGCAGGAATAAGGCCAAAAGAGCGCCAATCAAGACCGCCGAGCCGGAGACTGCGCCCCATAATAATGCGTTCCCCATTGGATTCACCTTCTTACTAAGATATTGGCATCCTTACAATGCATAAGAATAGTTTACACACGAATGAAGGAAGGCAAACACCCTGCATAGTACAATTAATATATATATGGACAGCAAATTGTTCGGATTCAATTGCATTGAAAGGGGTAACTTAGAATTAACAATCTCTATTAACCGAAGGATGGGATCATACTATGGAAGCAAACGTACAGAAGCTTATCGATTGGCTGGAAGCCCGTAAGGACACAACGCTTGTCATCGAAAAACGGGAGCTGGATGATCTCGACACCGTCCATTTCAAGCTGGAGACCGTAGACTACCGGAACGCTGACGATGTCATTGATAATTATCTGGATAGTGCGGTCATTCTGCGCGGTACAGGCAGTACCCTGAATGCCGATGGAGAGCTGGTGCCCCTGCCGCAGCCGGGATATGAGCTGGCCGTAAGCGGGCTGCAGCTTCAAGAAGTGTCCGAAGCCAAGGTGGATCTGCAGACGAGCCGGGCGAAATATTCGCTGGCCGTAAGCTGATTATCCGGTGGCTCCGGCCGTAAGAATCTAAAGAGGGTGCAGGTCTAAGCCTACATTCCGGCTTAGGACTGCACCCTCTTTTCAAATATAAGAATTTATGTTTTTCACGCTATAAATTATCCTTCTATTTCTCGCCGAAACGGCATCGTCCTTTAAAAGGACGGCAAAGTCGGTTAAACTTGGCAAAAACTATCGTCTATAGTTCTTCCCCGATAATCTCCACTTCCGTCTCCAGCTCCACATCGAACTTGTGCTTCACCGCTGAGCGTACATGCTGGATCAATCCGATATAATCGCTGGCTGTCGCGTTGTCGGCGTTGATAATGAAGCCCGCATGCTTGCGTGAGACCTCAGCGCCGCCGATGCGCGTCCCCTGGAGTCCGCTCTCCTGAATCAGCTGCCCCGCGAACCGGCCCGGCGGCCGCTTAAATACACTGCCGCAGGACGGATACTCCAGCGGTTGCTTCGATTCCCGCAGATAGGTTAACTCATCCATGGACGCCTTAATCGCGGCAGGATCGCCTGGCAGAAGCTTGAATCTCGCCTCCAGTACAATATATTGTCCGCTGGCGAAGATGCTGCTGCGGTATCCCCATTGCAGCTGATCGCTGTGCAGGGTGAGGAGATGGCCTTTCCGGTCGATCACGAGCGCACTGTCCAGCACATCCTTCACTTCACCGCCATAAGCTCCGGCATTCATATACAATGCCCCGCCTACCGTGCCCGGGATGCCGCAGGCGAATTCCAGACCAGTCAGCTTCTGCTCCAGCGCATAGCTTGAGACATCGATAATCTTCGCCCCGCACTGCGCATAGAGCAGCCCGTCACGGATGCCCATCCCGGACAGATCCGAGGTCTGGAGCACGATGCCGCGGATGCCTCCGTCCCGGATAATGACATTGGAGCCGTTGCCGAGAATCGTAAGCGGGATCTGATGATCCTGGGCATAAGCATAGATGCTCTGGATCTCTTCATATGTAACAGGAGCAGCCAAAATATCTGCTTCGCCGCCCATGCGGGTATAGACCAGATTCTTAAGGCTCTCCCGGCGTTTCAGTGAGCCTGCTGTAACAAGCGGCTGCAAATCCTCATATATGTTGTCAATATTCATTCTTCATGCTCCTAACTCTATAAACAAGATAATGGTCGTGCTCGCTGCCGGTTAATTACGGCTTCAGCAACCACAACTTTAACAACGAACAGGCTCCCTTGTCAATGACAGGAGCCTGTTACGAAGCTGCATACAGCATTATTATGTTTCGAAATTCCCAATTATACCCTATTCGCCAGCCGCTCCTCCTCCTACAGCCCGGCTGCTTTGTACGCAGCCAGCTCATAAGGCAAACACAGCGGCACACCTGTACGCGGATCAGGTACAATATCCGCCTCAATGCCGAATACCTCACGCAGCACCGCCGGTGTCATTACCTCGTTCGGAGCGCCTTCGCTGATCACATTGCCGGATTTGATCGCTACCATGTGCTGTGCGTAACGGGAGGCATGGTTCAAATCATGGACAACCATAATGATCGTCCGGCCTTCCTGCTCATTCAGCTTCTGCAGCAGCTGAAGCACCTCCAGCTGATGGGCCATATCCAGGAAGGTCGTCGGCTCATCAAGGAACAGAATATCTGTCTGCTGTGCCAGTGCCATGGCGATCCAGGCCCGCTGCCGCTGTCCGCCGGAGAGGCGGTCAATCGGCCGGTCACGGAATTCATTCATGCCGGTCAGCGCAATCGCATCGGCAATAATGCTGCGGTCTTCAGGCGTCAGGCTGCCGAAGCCCTTCTGATGCGGATACCGTCCATACCCTACCAGCTCAGATACCGTTAAGCCGTCCGGGGCAGTAGGATTCTGCGGCAGAATCGCCAGCTGGCGGGCCACCTCTTTGGTGGAGAGATTGTGAATAGACTTCCCGTCAAGCATGACACTCCCGCTCTTCGGCTTCATGATCCGGGCCATTGTCTTCAGAATCGTGGATTTCCCCGAGCCGTTCGCCCCGACAAGCGCCGTAATCTTCCCTGTCGGAAGCGACAGGTTCAGCCCCTTCACAATCATAGTCTCCGCATATCCGATGCTCAGCTGCTCTGTATTTAAACGTTCCGACATGATAACACTCCTCGTATAAATGTAATGGAGCAAGGCTCCTCTATTATAATTTAGCTATAAAACAGACAAGCTCATTTATTGCTTATAGATTGATGATATTGATTCTCATTATCTCTGTCAACTAAAACGTAAAAACGGCCGCCTCCGCATGAAGCAGAAACAGCCGTCTTCCTATAATCTTCTATATTATTTATGCAGATGGAAAGGAACCGTGGCGATGACAATGTCCTTCTGATTCATCAGATATGAACGGATGAACAAGCTGGTCTGATTATGCAGCACCGCCTGCCACCAGTGCTTGGTCACGAATTGCGGAATCAGGACGGTAATATGATCCGTTGAAGAGGTCTTCCACTCTACTGTATCGATGAACTTCACCAGCGGGCGGATAATGCTGCGGTAGCGGGAACGCAGGACGATCAGGCGTACGCCGGGGTTCCACTCCTCCCACTTCTGCTCCATCTTGTGAATCTCTTCTTCATCGAAACCTACATATACAGCGACCACATTATCCGTCAATGACTTCGCATAGCTGATCGAATGCAGTACAGCGCGGGTCACACCGGCGACCGGAACGACTACGGTGCTTCCTTTGATACAAGGCTTATCGGTTGCCGGACAAATCCGCAGCTGATCGGCAATATTCATATAATGACGGTGAATCCGGTGGAACACGATAATGACGACCGGCAGGAAAATGAAGGCCATCCACACGCTGGAGAATTTGGTGATGATGAAGATCATGGTGATCGTTAACGTGGTGAGCATCCCGACCGTATTCACGGCGAACTTGCTCTGCCAGCCTTGCGGCTTCGTTCTGTACCATTGGACCATCATGCCTAGCTGCGACAGCGTGAACGGAATGAATACCCCTACTGCATATAATGGGATGAGTCCTTCTGTATTCCCGTGAAATGCCGCTACCAGCACTGCCGACATCACGCCGAGGAAAATAATACCGTTGGAGAAGCCCAGCCGGTCGCCGCGCACCATGAAGGCATGGGGCAGATATTTGTCTTTGGCGAACATGAACGCCAGCAGCGGGAAGGCTGAGTACGCCGTGTTGGCTGCCAGAAACAGGATAACCGCAGTAATCCCCTGGATGAAGAAGTACAGTCCGCCGCGCCCGAAGGTAGATTCGGTAATCTGTGAGACCACGGTAGCCTTCTCATCGGGCATGATGCCGTACCAGTAAGCGAGCAGCGTAATGCCCGTGAACATCACCCCGAGAATGAGGCCCATGAGCATCAGCGTTTTAGCTGCATTTTTCTCCGCCGGTGCTTTGAAGTTAGGAATGGCATTGGAGACTGCCTCAACCCCGGTCAGAGCCGAACAGCCGGAGCTGAAGGCCTTCAGCAGCAGGAACATACTCACGTTCGATACCGCCGAGCCAATCTCAGGAACGTGGGCATGGGCGCCGCCGGTCATATATTTGAAGACCCCCGAGATGATGAGCACGAAGATGGAAACAACGAACAGATAGACAGGGATGGCGATGAACGAAGCCGATTCGGTCACCCCGCGCAGATTAACAATCGTTAAGAGTACGATAACAGATACCGCTATGAGGACACTATGATTATGCAGATTTGGAAAAGCTGAAGTGATCGCATCTGTCCCCGCCGAGGCGCTTACCGCCACCGTCAGAATGTAATCCACCAGCAGCGAGCCGCCGGCCAGAAGCCCCGTATGCACCCCAAGATTGGTTTTGGCTACAATATAAGCACCTCCGCCCTGCGGATAAGCGAATATCGTCTGCCGGTAGGACAGGATCAGAATGGCCAGCAAGCCCAGTACGGCTAATGCGATTGGCAAGGAGTACCAGATAGCGGTGAATCCGGCGGCCACCAGTACAATCAGAATTTGTTCTGTTCCGTAGGCTACAGACGAGAGTGCATCAGAAGACAGGACAGCCAGTGCTTTCACCTTGGATAACTTTTCATGATCGAGTTCGTTCGACTTCATCGGACGCCCGATCAATAGTCGTTTAACCTTGCTTACCATTGTAGTAACAGTTCCTCTCTTGGTTAAGTTGAAACGGGCTTTCCCTGCGCTGTTTTCATAAGTGGATTTCATAAATGCAGGCACCAAAATAAGCATACGGAAATGATCCGCATGCCTTCGAGTGCATGGTCATTATCCCACTGCTGGCTTACGAGGTTAGCTGGCGGATTCGGACTGTGGTAGCCCTACGGTTACAGCCCTTGCGGCCTGCTCCGATTCACCCCTTTTGGCCTTGGCCAAAGTGTGGTTCCCCCGTTTTTCCTTCCGGAAAATTCAGCGCATATTCAACTTCTCACAAGGACTAATATTAAGCTACAATGCGACTTCCGTAAAGCGTGGAAACAAATGAAAAAAGAATGAAAAGCACTCAAAACAACCAAATTCATCATCCGGTATGTCTTGATCTTTCATTCTCTTTCATTATCCCTTTAACACGTGATTTTACAGGGTTTTTGTATATTATTTTTCACTAAAATTAAGGGCATTCTCTTCTCTTCCTTCTGCCCCTCAGCTTCTTACTCCGCTGGCTCCTCTTTGCGTCCTGTCCAGAGCAGAATGGAGATTAAGGCAAAGGCTATAAGTGCAAGCAGAGGGACCGTTACAAATCCGAACCAATTCAGATAATCCTTGTTGCACGGTACGCCGATGGTGCAGGGAAGCACCTTGCTGAGCGCCGGAATTTTCTGCTCTGCATAATGATAAATAGAGATACAGCCGCCGATCAGACTAAGAGGAAGCACATAAGGAATGATCCGCTTGTCCGCCCGGTAGGTGGCGATCCCCAGCAGGAACAGCTGCGGGTACATGAAGATCCGCTGGAACCAGCACAGCTTGCAGGGCTCGTAATGCAGGACCTCACTGAGATACAGGCTGCCCGCTACAGCTACCACACAGACGAACCAGGCCAAGTACAGACAATTACGCCGGCAGAAGGCAGAGAAGGCGGTCATTGGGCGGCCCCTGTTCCCGCTGCTGCTGCCTGAATCTGGGCGTCAATCGCCTCCATATTGAACGGCTCTTTCACCTTGATGCCGTTCACGAACAGGGATGGCGTATTCGTTACGCCTGTATCGGTGCCCAGCTTAATATCCCGGTCCAGCTCCTTCTCATAGGTACGGTCATCAATATCCTTGCGCATCAGGTCATAATCCACCGGCAGCTCCAGCTGCTTGGCAAGACTCACCATGAAGTCAGGTGTAGCCCACTCCTTATCTTCATTTCCCTGATTGGCATAGATCGCATCGAAATACTTCCAGAACGCTTCCTGGTTCTGATGATACACCGATAACGCTGCCAGGGAGGCCGTTCTGGAATCCGTGCCGAGGAAGGCCAGATTCACGAAATAGAAGGCTGCTTTATTTTGGTCCACATAACCTTGAACGATCTGCGGTTTGATCACACCGGTGAACTGGGCGCAAGCCGGGCATTTGAAATCGCCGAATTCCACAATTTTGACCGGAGCATCCTCCTTGCCAAGCCGCATCATTTCGCTGTAATTGAAGGCAACCGGCTTACTGTCTGTACCGGCAGGCGAAGAGTCCTTCGAAGCCAGCATGAATAAGCCTACAAAAATAATAACGACAATAGCTACCGTACTCACGATCAGAATTCTCGTTTTCTGCTTCTGCTGTTCCTGCTCTGCCCTGCGCTTCTCCTGCTTGCTCATCTGGGGAGCCATGACATTGTTCTTTTTTGTTTTGCTCAAAGAGAGTTCCTTTCCGTCCTCAGGACTGTCGTGATAAAAGAATAGTTACTTTCAAATTATATAATGTTAACTCTCTTGTTGGCAATCGCTGTCTTATACGGCTTCGTTCTCGTCTGCTGGCTCCCCTTCCCCGGTATCCTTGCCGAAGAATATCTCCGGGGAATGCTCCTGCGACTGCAGCTTAATCCTGAAGAAGAATTGTGTGCCGCCACCCTCTGCCGGTTCTGCCCAGATCTCCCCTTGCATCAGGTCTACCAGCTTCTTGCAGATCGCAAGACCCAGACCCGTGCCGGGGTATTTGCGGGTATGCGACCCGTCCACCTGGGAGAAGGACTGGAAGAGCAGCTGAAGCTTATCCGGGGAGATACCAATGCCGGTGTCGCGCACCATGAATTGCAGCGCCTGAGCGGTCTCCCTGACGCCATAGGACTCCACCTTCACCGTTACCGTACCGGATGGCGTGAATTTCACCGCATTGCCGATCAGATTGATCAGAATCTGGCGGACACGCGCAGCATCCCCGGTGAACTTGTCGGGAAGCCCCTCTTCGATTACAAGCTCCAGAGATAACGGCTTGTCTTGTGTGCTCACCGTGAACAGATCCATACAACCTTGGAGCAAAGCCTTCAGCCCGAAAGTATCTTTGTTCAGCAAGAGGCCATCCGCCTCTAGCCTGGAGATATCGAGAATATCGCTCATCACATGCAGCAGAGCGTGGCTGCTTGTACTCTGAAGCCGCAGGAGCTCCAGATGCTCAGGATTGCTGATCTCCTCGGCCAGCAGCTGGTTGACGCCGATAATGCCGTTCAGCGGTGTGCGGATCTCATGGCTCATCGTGGCCAGGAACTCGCTTTTCATCGTCACAGCACTCTCCGCAGCATCCCTCGCCTCCAGCAGCTCATACTGATACTTCATCAGGGCAGTCACATCCTCGGCCACGATATAGACCCACTGCTCCGTATGATGCAGCAAAGGAAAGACGGTGACACTACAGATCAGCTGCTCCCCGCCTTTGCTCCGGACCTTCAGCTCCAGCTTGGAGGACTGCCCCCGTGAAGCACGCGTTATGGCATCCCGTACAGCCGCTTCATCCCGTTCGCTGTACAGTATCGCCTTATAATTCCCCAGTTCTTCGCTACTATATCCGGTAATGTCCCGCAGAGCAGGATTAGCACTGATAATCTTCTTGCGAGCAGGATCAATGCAGATCACCATATCAGGGTTATGCTCGAACAGCGCAGTATAGCGCTGCTCATTGAAGGCCGCTGACTGGAGCACCCGCTGCCGGTCCCTGTACAGCAGAGCAAGGACGATCGACACAATGAACAGGAAGGAGCCGCAGAGGATCATTCCCAGTATCGAATCCTGCAAATAGAGCACGTGTGCGGCTGCACTGGATGGTGCTCCCAGAGGGAATGAAGCGCCCGCCATGGCAGCGTAATGGATGCCTGTGAACGCGCCGGTCAGGGTCAGGACAAGCAGCAGCTTTTTGAAGCTAAACATATTGTAGGCCTGCTCCAGCCACTTCGGATCATAGGATGCGGTGACCACCGGGACGATCAGAGCGAACAATACCGCCAGTGTAATAGAGAAGGCGCCTTGCTCATACGTTGCCGTTAGTCTCATCGACAGAATACCGCTGAAATGCATAATCAGGATGCCGCTGCTGAACAAGAGACCGCCCAGAGCCAGGTAGACCCTGCTGCGGGTGTGCGGGTTATTCAGCATAACTAACAGCATATAAGAAGCTGCCACGGGAATCACTAAAGAGAACGCCAGTAATGGCAGATTATATGATACCGGAACGGCCATATCCATTGCGCGCATCCCGATGAAATGCATGCTCCACAGGCCTGTGCCAAGCACCAGGGAGATGAGCAGGATGAACCGGGAGCTCCGCTGGCCGCGAAGCAGACGTTCCGTCAGATCGAGCGCCGTGAAGCAGGAGAGAAAGGCTATCGCAACCGACAAGAGGACAAGCAGATCATTGTATGTGTTAAAAGGATGCTCCAACACTCCCGCCCCTTTCTTGAAACGGATAGATTACATGTATTTACACTTCCTTACCCGCCTTAAATCCGGCCGAATCGCAGAAAGCCCAGAAGCATTCATCCTTATAATGACAAAAAATCTTATAATAACAAAAAAGCATAGCGCTATAGTAGCGCCATGCTCATATTGTATGCAGCAACTTATGCTCCGGCTTCTTCCGTCAATAACTGCAGCTTCAGCAGCTTAATCCGGGAAATCCGCTTATTATCGGTTTCTTCGACCACGAATAAATGATTGTCGAACTCAATGGACTGGCCCTTTTGCGGCGGATTGACCTCCAGCTTGGAATACAGCCAGCCGCCGATCGTATCATAATCATCAGTCTCCATATGGATTCCGAGCTTGTCATTAATCTCTTCAATCAGCATCAGTCCGTCAACGGAGAACTCATCCTCTCCCAGCTGCTCAATGCCGGGCCGCTCCTCGTCGAACTCATCCTGAATCTCCCCGACAATCTCTTCCATAATATCCTCCAGTGTAACCATCCCCGAGGTGCCGCCGTACTCATCAATAAGAATGGCGATCTGGGTCTTGGCACGCTGCATGACTTTCAGGAGGCTGCTGATCTGAATCGATTCCGGTACCGTCAATATCGGACGGATCAGTTCATTATAGCCCGGCGCCTTCTCCCGGATCATATCCTTAATATGAATGAAGCCGAGAATATGGTCCTTGTCTCCGTCACAGACCGGATAACGGGTTCTCATGCCATCGAAGGCAATCTCCAGATTCTCCTCCGTCTCCAGATGTGTGTTCAGACAGATCATCTCGGTACGCGGAATCATAATCTCCCGGGCCATCGTGTCGGCAAATCCAAAAATATTATCCACCAGCGTCATTTCTGTGTTGTCGATCAAGCCGCTTTTGTTACTCTCCTGCATCAGAATGCGGATTTCTTCCTCCGTATGCGCAGTAGCCAGCTCAGAAGCCGGCGTCAGACGGAAGATCCGCAGCAGTCCCCGGGCCAGCCCGTTAACCACCCAGATAAATGGAAACATGATCCGGTAGAAAACGTTCATCGGTCCCGCAGTTAACAAAAGCACTGCCTCAGCCTTGTTCACAGCAATGGTCTTCGGTGCAAGCTCGCCGAGTACGATATGGAGAACCGTGATGAACATGAAGGCAATAATCAGAGAGATGACAAATACAGTGGTTTCATCAAAACCCAGACCTCTGACCAGCGGCCCCACAATCGTAGCCACGGCCGGTTCTCCGAGCCAGCCCAGTGCAAGTGAAGCAAGGGTTACCCCAAGCTGGCAAGCCGACAGAAATCCATCCAGATTATGAACGATATTCCTTGCGGCCAGCGCTCTCTTGCTGCCTTCCTCAATCAGCGATTCGATGCGCCCGATGCGCACCTTCACCATTGCATACTCCACCGAAACGAAAAAACCGTTAAGCAGCACAAGCAAAATAATAAGTCCTACATGTAATATACCAGGTAAAGGGTCGCTCAATGTATACTCCTATCCACCGTAATCTGTACGGCTGGATAGGCCCACCTCCTTCGTTTGCTCAAAATGTCAGACTCGATTACGCTAAGAGAACCCTTGCGTATCAATTCCCCAATGCCCTCATCTCCTATACAAAATCACGGATTATAAATAATACTTTCATTATATAAATATATTAGGTGAAACAGCAAGCATGCGTGTCCCCTCGAAAAATACAGCATATGTACGTACGGGAGCATAAGTAACGGCTGACCGCCTCAAACCAAGGCGGACAGCCGTTTTTGGGCGAATCTATGGATAAATGGCCTGAAAAGCGGATTAGCAGTTGCGCACTCCAAGCGGATTCCCGACAACGCCCGGATATTGATAGACAAGCGGCTCTTCGAAAGTGGCGTAATCAAAGTTAACCATCAACAGCACCACCCGCTGTCCGGTAGCCCGGTCGCTGATAATCAGGTGATCACGGCCCGCAGCTTCCAGCACCCCGGTATAGACCTTGGCATTCCAGTCCTTGTTGTTCTCATATGTGAAATAGAAGGTGCCCACCTTGCCCAGGTTCAGGCGGAAAATGTTCTCCACGTAGGACTGTTCAAACACAGGGGCGGCTGTGGAGACCACCGTGCCGCCAGGCATCATGGGACTGCCGCTGCTGACCTGAGGCGGCATAGCGACCATGTTCCCCATGTTTCCCATGTTTCCCATTTTCCCCATATTTCCGATGTGCCCCATGTTGTTCATGTTATTCATGTTCTCCATATTATTCATATTGTTCATGCTGCCTGCTGGATTGCTGCCCATCATATAAGGAACTGGGCGGTACGGTTGAACGATCATGTACGGATTACCTCCTAAAGTGTAATAACTGCCTTGTCTTGCCTAGTATACTGCCGGACAATCTCCCTGTGTCGGAGTGAAGAAGCAGTGAGCCTTGTAGCGTCCGGTATTCTGCTGATTGTACCAGGTCGCCGGACAGTCGCCGACAGGGCGGAAGAACCAGAGCGCATTCGAGGCCGGCCAGGTTCGCTCCCCGGCAATCGCACGTTTCGCCAGCCGGATATCGGCTTCCCGCGCCCGTTGATAGAAGTATCCCTTCTGCGGGGCTTCGAAGCCGCCGGGACTCTGGTACACCATGTCGTTCACACTGCGGATGTTGTTGAAATCCAGACAATTGCCAAGAATCCGGTTCACGCCGACATTGCCGACCATCAGCATGCCTGACTCTCCATCCTCTTCAGCCTCTGCCCGCATCAGCCGTGCAAGCACTCTTACGTCCTCCGAGTTTGTTTTGATGACAGCCACGCGTTCTCCTCCTTGCATTCATTTCGTTGACGGGTGAAGCTGTGCAGACTATTGTTTTCTCCGTTGTTCTTTTGCTGCTCGCTGTATTGTATGTGCATTCGCCCAAGAGGTGACAGTCTGCGCCCAATTTCCTGCTCCTCTTCATCCGTCCCCATGCTGGCGGCACGCCAAAAACCCCCTTGCTCCACAACGGGAACCAGGGGGTCACAATTACAATCTATAATACATTGCCATATTCTTATCTACTCCGCCGTGGAGTAAGAGGTACGCCGCTGAAAGCCATGATACCGCGTGCCCTGATAGGTCAGTATGCCTTGGTCCCCCTCAGCGCTCATCCCGTATTCCTGTCCCTCCACCTTAAATTCCCTGCGCACTCCATCCTCAGCTTCATAGGTCAGATAGTAGGTGGTGCTGGTCCGGCTGGAGAGACTATCCTCCTGGGACTGCTGCTGGCGTACTTCGGTCCGCTTGCTCACGATACGGGCAGGAATGGACTGCAGGGGGGCTTTATTGTTCCGGCTCCACTGTAGCAATCCCCGGCCAGCTGACACAGCGATGATCCCCACGACCAGAGCGAGAAAGACCGGCAATACCGTTCCTGTAAAATCGAACAGCCAGGATGGATCACTCCCCGTTCCCATTGTCTCTTCCCCCTTATTCCCAAGTAGTTAGCACACCTGCCCCTAAAGGCTTCTCTACATGTATATGCCTCTTGTCTGCAAGACAGCACCGGTAGAAACGGCAAAAAGACCATTCAGGTTCCGGTACTGCCGGGAACTTAAATGGCCTTCTATAATACCCGAGTGGCGGTTACATTAAGCATGTACGAGGTCTAACAGTTGTCTGGTTTCGTTCGTTTCTTCCGGCATCATGCCGTTGTCTGCCCAGCAGGCTTTGCATTGTTCTTCAGTCTGGCACAGGTGAGCGTCATCGCAGTTGTAGCACAGTTGCATCAGGTTTCTAGTCATATAATTCGTTTCAAAAGTTGTCATTGTAATCTCTCCTCTTCGGGTTGGAAGTTTGTTTGAAAGTTTGTGAAAAAAGTAACTTGTTCTCTATGTGTTAAATATATCACAGGATTCAGAATTTGTCATGTGATTTTTTTCACATTTTTAAAGAAAATTTTAAATAAGATTTTTCCTTATATTGTAGAGGCCTTTAAGCGCATCTAATGTGAAAAAAAGAGGCTATCCGTTAGAACGGACAACCTCTTGCAGAGTATTACATTACACGCCAGCTCTCGCCGCCGTTAGTAGTCTGAAGCAGGATCGACTTGCGGTCCTCGTCCTTCGAGATCAGCAGCCAGCCGACATCGCTTGAAATGAATTGCAGCTTCACTACCTCCGGATATTCCAAGAGCTTGGACTGCAGCACCGTGCTGGCCGGGAGGGCCGTCCAGGTCACTCCCTGGTTCACCGTCTTATAGAGCAGGTTACCTTCCAGCGACCAGCCCGTCATGGCATTCAGGAAGTCGGGGGCCACATTCCGGTTCACGCCGGAGAGCGCCGGCCGCCCGAATGTGGTGAACTTCCAATTCCCCCCCCCATTGGCGGTAAAATAACCGTTAAAGCTCATGCTGCCTTCTTTGTCCTTCTGACAGCCGACCGGCATCCAGCCCCCGGCCGCATTCTCCCCGAAGAACTCAGGGACACCCGTAACCACCCGGTCACAGCCGGCAAAGCTATCATTGACCAGGAATTCCGAACCGGGTACCCAGGTCGCCCCTCCATCCCTGGTCATATAGATCTTAGGCAGAGCGCCAGTCTGCAGCATAACAAACCCGCGGCTCTCGTCATTAAAGATCATCCCGGTCGTGACCCCGGCATGCGGAATCGAACTAGTCGGCAGATTCGGATTATACTGCTCATTCTGCATCATCAGACTCCAGGTGGCTCCGCCATCCTTGGTAGCATACAAGGCTTTGCTCTCTTTGGTGGCACTAGCATCCCACTTGGTCATCAGCCAGCCGTTCAGACCAGAGCTGAAGTAGATAGAGGCCAGCTTGTTGGAATCGGGGAACGCAGAGATCTGCCAGCTGTGTCCCCCGTCTGTGGTACGCAGCACCACGGTCTCGGTGGAGCCGAACGAACTGCGGATAATCCAGCCATGCTCGGGGTCGGTGAAGAAAATCTCTTTGCCGTAGACCGGATTGTTCAGAAACTGTACATTCGTAGCTGGTGAGATATTCGCCCAGGTCTTGCCGTTATTGAGCGTCATGTACATTCGCAGCTCGTTGCGCGTTACCCCCCAGGCCAGTCCTGCCGAGGGGTTGAGCAGCCGGAAGTCGGTCAGCCGCGTCTGAATCTGGTATTTCTTTGCATTTTCGGGTTCCACATTCTTGTTATCCGGGGTGATGACCGTAATCATCTGCCCTTCTTCCGGCGCTTCAGTCGGCTGAGGAGGCCGGGTAGCCTCCGGCGGAGGGGCGGACGAGCAGGCCGAGAGAACCAGCAGAGTCATAAGAAGCATCAACGCCACTCTTAGAATCTTGGAATATGAAGCTTTGGCTGACAATGCGCTCTCTCCTTTTCTTCATTCATGATTATTTAAAAGATTATTTCTTCGTATTCAGATTACTGCGTTTGTAGCCATACAACGAGTAGATCACCAGTCCGAACGCAACCCAGATTATGAAGCCGATCCAGGTCTCTTTGCCGAGATTATACATTAAGTAGCCGCAGGCTGCCGCACTAAGGAGCGGAACCAGCGGAACCCAAGGAACCCGGAAGCCTCTCTTGAGATCTGTCTTCGTCCGGCGGAGCATAATGACCCCGAGTGATACAACCAGGAAGGCAAATAAGGTACCGATACTCGTCAGATTCGCCAGCCTGTCCAAAGGTACGAAGCCGGTAAGCACAGCGATCAGGCTGCCCACCATCCAGGTGCTGCGCACCGGGGTATGCGTCTTGGCGCTAACCTTGGACAAGCTCTTCGGCAGCAGCCCGTCACGCGAGATAGCGAACAGTAGCCGGGTCTGGCCGAACAGCATAACCAGCAGAACTGTCGTCATTCCGGCAATCGCCCCGATGGAGATCAGTCCAGCAATCATATTCTGGCCCACGAACCGCAGGGCAAAAGATACCGGGTCGCTGACATTCAGGCTCTGATAAGGCACAATGCCGGTCAGAACTAGGGAGACGGCGATATATAAGACTGTGCAGATAGCTAGGGATGAAATAATCCCGATCGGAAGATCACGCTGCGGGCGCTTCACTTCTTCTGCGGCGGTTGAAATGGCATCAAAGCCGATATAGGCAAAAAACACAGTAGCCGCACCGTTCATCACGCCATGAATCCCGAACGGCAGAAAGGGTGTCCAGTTCTCCGGCTTCACATAGAAAATACCGGTGATGATGAACAGCAGCACTACGGAGATCTTGATTGCGACCATAACTGCGTTGAAGCGGGCGGTCTCCTTGACCCCCCGTGTAAGCAGATAAGAGATCAGCAGGATAATAATGACGGCAGGCAGATTGATGAACGTTCCCTTATCCGCATTATACGCTCCAGACAAAGCTGTCGGCAAATGTATACCGAAGCCCTCCAGCAGCCCCTGGAAATAACCAGACCATCCGCTGCTTACCGCTGCGGCAGCAACCCCGTATTCCAGGACAAGATCCCAGCCGAGTACCCAGGCCAGCAATTCGCCGAAGGCCACATAGCTGTAGGCATAAGCACTGCCGGATACCGGCAGGGTCGAAGCAAATTCGGAGTAGCACAAGGCGGACAGCACACAGGCAATCCCCGCGATGATGAAGGACAGCACCAGTCCCGGGCCGGCATGCTCCGCAGCAGCCACACCCGTCATTACAAAGATCCCGGTGCCGATAATGGCGCCTACCCCAAGCATCGTCAAATCCAAGGCGCCCAGTGTTTTGCTAAGCTTCTCCGCTCCGGCATTCTGGGGAATGGCCAGCGGTTTTTTGCGGAATAAATCCATACTTCAGTTCGCTCCTGTCAAGTGGTTGAGTGGATAATAGAAAAACCTTAGTTAGCTTACCCTATTTCGGGTAATGGATGAAAAGCGGACAGCTTGAAAACACTATCCCTAGCGATTATGATGGATAAGATTGGACAGCAAGTGGAACGGCTCTGCCTTCCTTATACTACCAAAATACAAATGCTGGAGGAGATTTAACATGGCCCCATTTAAGCCCAATCGTGTTGTAGTCATCGGTACCGGTGCAGTCGGAACCACTACAGCCTATACTCTGCTGCTGCGTAAGCGCATGCCCGAGCTTGTACTGATCGATGTGAACCACCAGAAGGCGCTTGGTGAAGCGCTGGATATGAACCATGGTATGCCTTTTGTAGGAGGCGTGAAGCTATGGGCCGGTACCTATGAGGATTGCCGTGAAGCCGACATTATTATCGTCACCGCCGGAGCCTCCCAGAAGCCTGGTGAAACCCGGATCGACCTGCTCCGCAAGAACATCTCGATCTTCAAAGATATCATCCAGAAAATCACGAAATACAACCATCACGCCATCCTGCTGATTGCGACTAATCCGGTCGATATCCTGGCGTACGCCACCCTGAAGATCAGCGGCTTCGACCGCAGACGGGTTATCGGCTCAGGAACGGTACTGGACAGCGCCCGCTTCCGTTACCTGATAGGAAAGCACAAGGAGATTGATCCGCGCAGCATTCATGGACAGATCATCGGGGAGCATGGCGATTCCGAGCTGCCGGTCTGGAGTCTCGCCAATGTCGCCGGGATTGATCTGGGCTTCGATGAAGCCGAACGCAAAGAAATCTTCGAGGATACGAAGAATGCCGCTTACGAGATTATTGATGCCAAGGGATCAACCTCCTACGCTATTGCGCTCGCACTGGACCGCATTGTATCATCCATCCTGAACAATGAAGGCTCCGTGCTGAACGTATCTACCTTGCTGAACAACTACAATGGCGTCTCCGATGTGTTCCTCGGCGCTCCGTGTGTTGTGGACCGCTCCGGTGTGCGTGAGGTACTGGATCTTCCGCTCAGCGAAGAAGAACAGAGCTTATTCCAGCAGTCCGCTGACAAGCTCAAGAGTGAAATTGCCAAGCTGGAGCTGTAATTTCAGCCGGAACAAGCCGGCCGCCAATCCGCAGGGATTGGCGGCCTTTTTTTGAAACCTAAGCATCCAAGCATTTACAAACCGCGAAGACGCGTTAAGCGACTAAAGTGAATGTTGCGGTTAATTTCACAATCCGTTTTTCCCTTTCTCATGGTAGCAATTCATAGACAAGTTGTCATCATAAAAATGCACATTCCATGTAATTTATGCGTTAGGGTATGAACAAAAGTTCATAGTTCAAGTGATATGAATGCTGGACACGCCGATTACAGGCTGCCGCTCAGCTTATCAGCGCTGCTGATTTGCAGTCGGGACATCGCCTCTTCCTTCTCCCGGCTCGTAATATGCGTATATACTGTAGTCGTCTGAATGGACGAGTGACCCAGCAGCTCCTGCACGGTCCGCAGATCTGCCCCTTTACGCAGCAGCATAGTGGCGAATGAATGACGCAGCTTATGACTCGAATAGGCTCGTTGCTGGGAAGAGGGCAGCTCACTCTGGAAGCGGCTGAAGGTATCCGCAGCAATGCCCTGAATCCCCCGGACCGACAGTCTGCGGCCCTTCTGCGAGATGAACATCGCCTCTTCTGTGCTGCGCCAAGGAACCAGCCGGTCCGCAATCGCTTGATCGAGATACGGGGCCACATCCTCCGGAACCGGAATCCCCCGC
Organism: Paenibacillus sp. FSL R7-0204; assembly: GCF_038002225.1. Taxonomy (NCBI): domain Bacteria; kingdom Bacillati; phylum Bacillota; class Bacilli; order Caryophanales; family Paenibacillaceae; genus Paenibacillus; species Paenibacillus sp. FSL R7-0204. Next base: position 3,680,242 of record NZ_JBBOCA010000001.1, on the reverse strand, counting down.
CATTTGCGCCCTTTGCCAAAGACCCGCAGGGAACGTCTATCTACATTATAATCACTCAGATTCAGCGTATGTACTTCTCCTACCCGCAGCCCCATATAGGACATAAGCAGGAAGACCGCCAGATTGCGGCTTCTGTACTTGCCGTCCACCGCCGCGAGGAAGCGCTCCAGCTCTTGCTCCTCCAGATAGACCGGCTCACGGTTTTTGTCGGTTTTGGATTTCTTGATTCCTGCCGCCGGGTTAATAGATAACAGCTCCAGCTCGGACAGTGCCTTGAACAGACAGTTGACCGAAGCATGCTTACGGTTACGGGTGGCATCGCTGACGCCCCGCTCACGGACCGAGGTCAGGTAGGACACCACATGCAGCTTCTTCACCGTTCCGAGCTCCCTGCCGTTCAGACTGTCCAGGAATTCCCGCACATCGGCAAGGTAGGATTTCTGGGTGTGTGCTGTATAACCGGCATCCTTCATCCAGATCAGGAAGGCCTCCAGCTCTTCTTCGTATGTTAGTTCCAGCTCATTCATGATCTGTCCCCTCCCTCTTAAGTACAACTATTATATCATTCCTCCGCAGCAGCTTCTCTCCATCCGGCAGCATGCTTCTCTACCATTCTGAGGAACTCGCTGAGCGCAGGAGACTTCCATTTCTTGTTATGGTAAGCGATCTGGGTGGCTACCCGCTGCGATTGGTCATTCCAGTTCAGCCGGCCCAGCTTGCCTTCCGCCAGCTCGCGCTTCACCGTAATCTGCGGCAGAAAAGAGAGGCCAAGTCCGGCCATCACGCACTGCTTGATCGCTTCAATGCTCCAGAACTCCAGATTCGGATCAGGAAAGACGCCGTGGCTGTTCAGATGACGTTCAAACAAGGTGCGATAGGTGCAGCCCGCTTCGGTATGCAGAATAGTTACGTTCTTCAACTGATGCGGCTCCACTTCAGCAAGCTCCAGCAGCGGATGATCCAGGGGAGCCACCAGAGCCATGGCTTCATGGATCAGCGTCTCACAGTACATATCCTTATACTCTGTTTCCGGCTGCAGCAGAAAGGCCAGATCCAGTTCGCCTGAGCGGATGAATTCGGTCAACTCCCAGCAGGCTCCCGGCTTCAAGGTTATCTGCACCTGAGGATAACGGCTGCGGAAATCCTTAATAATACCGGGAAGCCGGAAGGCCGCAAGGGATTCCGGTGCGCCAATCCGCAGCGAACCGGTTATTTCGCTCTCGGACCGGAGGGCATTCTCAGCCATCGTGTGCATTTTGGAGATTTCCTGTGCATACGGCAGCAGGCGGCGGCCTGCATCGGTAAGCATAATCTTTTTGCTGATCCGGTCGAACAGGGGCTGCCCCAGCTCTGCTTCCAGCGCCTGAATCTGAGCGGTAATGCTGGACTGGGCATAATCCAGCTTCTGCGCAGCGCGGGTGAAGCTGCCGGTCTCCACCACAACGAGAAAAGTGAACAGATGCTTCGATTCCATAGCGGACCTTCCTTTGATCCATCGGTTTTTTGAATGGATGTTATTTGATAATTCCGTTTTTCCAATGGATCTATTATCTGATACTCTATAACTAAATACAAGGAAAGCGGGATCATACATATGAAGAAACACAACTCGTTACAACGTACCATCGGCATGCCTCAGGCTATTGCCTTATACATCGGGGCTGTCCTCGGCTCGGGGGTATTAATTGTACCCGGACTGGCAGCCGAGATGGCTGGCCCTGCTTCGCTGCTGGCCTGGGGCTTCATGACTCTGCTTATTCTTCCGCTTGCCTTATCCATGGGCCTGCTCTCTGCCAAGTTCCCTAACGCCGGGGGCGTCTCCCACTTCGTTACGCTTGCCTTCGGGCCGAAGGCCGGGGCCCTGGTCGGCTGGTTCTTCCTGATGTCCGTTCCGATCGGCGCGCCAGTCGCCGCATTGACCGGTGCAGGATACATGACCGCAGCGATGGGCTGGGGCGATCCGGCAAGAATCGCCCTTGCCGCCGGGATGCTGGTCATTGGACTCCTAACGAACTGGATCGGAATGCAGGTCGCCGGTAAAGTGCAAATTGCTGTGGTGATCGCTATAGTTGCCGTACTGGTCTTCTCTTTTGGCGCTGCGCTTCCGGGGATGGAGCGTGCCCACTTCACTCCATTTGCGCCGCATGGCTGGATGAGTGTCGGGCAGGCGGCGGCTATCCTCTTCTGGTGCTTCATCGGCTGGGAAGCCGTTTCGCATCTGTCCGAAGAGTTCAAGGAACCTGAACGGGCTGCGGTTAAGGGTGTGACCATCGCAGCCATCATTGTTGGCGTCCTGTATTTTCTCTCGGCACTTGCTACCGTTGGTACGCAGAGCTATCTGCACGGCGGAGCAGATAGCTCCCTGCTCTGGATCATCAGCCAGCCGCTGGGTGCATGGGGCGGCTTCATCGCCGGACTCACGGGCCTCTTCATCTGCACAGCGACGATTATTGCCTATGCAGGCGCGGCTTCACGCGTGGCTTATGCCTTGTCCCGGCAAGGTTATGCTCCGGGCTGGATGGGCCTTTTATCCAATCGTTATCAGACGCCTGTGGGGGCAATCGGCTTCCTGGCGCTCTGCTTCACCTTGATATTGTCGCTCTACGGCAGCGGGGCGCTCTCCATAACCACACTGATTACCTTCCCCAACGCCACCTTCATCCTTACCTATATTGGAGGCTGCGCCGCCGGAATCCGCCTCTTGCGCGGCAGCCGTGCAGGCGTAACGATCAGCTTCATTTCTTTTGCCGCCACACTGGCCGTGTTCCCGTTCACAGGCTGGGCGATTCTGTACCCGCTGCTGATTACGGTGGTGTTTGCCGGGGTCGACTATTTGAGATCCGGGGCTAGGCGTGTGGGTGAGCGGTGAGGGACTTTAATGCTACGCACTTTGGAATGCTACGCACTTTGGAGTTGGACTCGAAGGTACTATAATGCTACCTACTTAAAGGCTGGACTCGAAGCTTGGTCGTCGCTGCGGTGAACATTTGGCCCTCCAGCCGCTGCCCAGTTTGGATTTCCTGATTATAACCGCTCTTCGCGGTAGAAATCCAAATCAAGCCTATGCTGTAGATAGCGAGCTTTCCTGCGGAAAGCTTTCAGGCGGACGCATTCGCACCTCCAGTTCCAAATTTCCCCTCCACTTCTTTTTGCTTTTTGTTATTTCTTAAGTGCATTAAAGAAAGTCACCTGCGGCTGCGCATCCAGCCCGTGTACCTGCATGCCTGCAAATTATATTCTGTTTTTCGCCTACATTTGGTCCACGCGCCTCCGCACTGCCCAGTGTGTTCGTAAAATTCCTCTACAACCACAAATAGGCCACGCCATCCAAGACAGGACAGGCGAGGCCTTTCTTTTATATGCGATGAATTTCAGCAGCTATTTGGTCCACTGAACCGGAAACGGAATTGATGCATATCCTCTGGATAGGAGAAGGAGCGGCCATAATCTCAAGCTTATCAGAGGGCTGCACAGGCGGAAAAGTCAGTTTAAATGCCAGTTTATCCCGGATAATCCGCACCGGCTGTCCTTTGGGGAAGATTAGATGATCCTGTTCCTCCATTAAGCTAAGCGGAGTAATCTGGCTCATCACCTGACTGGCTTCATAGTATACAGCCGCCGGCGGCCCTCTGTCTGCTTCACTGCTCCATTCTCCAGTGGTTCAGTAAAGATCAGGGTCAATACACCTCTGCCATCTCAAAAGTGATCCCCTGATCCTTGGCCTCAAGGCCTACGGGACTGCTAAGCTGCTTCTGCTCAATAACTTTAATGATATTTTGCAAAAGCACGCAGAAAAGTCTCTTGGGTAATATCATCTGTGATGGGATAATCCTTCAACGCTCGCTCCCTCCCTTTCTTACTGGATATACGCTTTGACCCGGGCCATCCGTTCGCTTTTTCGTTTCAGAAAGTGGTCAGGCGGTTATGGATGAGAGTAGCTTAACCTAATCTGCTAGAAGAAGGAGACTGTTACCTATGTCTGATCATAAAAGAGTTATTCTTGAACCTGCAGCTCAGAAATTCGCCGATGATAATGCCAAGCCTCCCTTCCTGCCCGATCTGGGTCCGGAAAAAGGCCGCGAAACGGTCAACACCGTTCAGGCTGGTGATATCGAAAAACCCGAAGCAGATCTTCAGGATCTGACCGTAACCGGCGGCCCCGGCGGTGAAGTGAAGGTCCGCATTGTTCGTCCGGTAGGCACCTCCGGCACTTCCTTGCCGGTCATTCTCTACATTCATGGAGCAGGCTGGGTATTCGGCAACAGCCACACGCATGACCGGCTCATCCGCGAGCTAACTGTGGGTACGGGCGCTGCCGTGGTTTTCCCGGAATACAGCCTGTCCCCGGAAGCCAAGTATCCAACGGCCATTGAAGAAATCTACGCAGTTCTGGAATGGATTGCTAGTGAAGGCTCCACGTATGGACTCGACGCATCCAGGCTGAGTGTTGCTGGAGACAGTGTCGGCGGCAACATGACGGCTGCCATAACCCTGATAGCCAAAGAACGCAGCGGTCCGGCCATCTCTAAGCAATTGCTTTTCTATCCGGTTACAGATGCTTCGTTCGATACTGAATCGTATCATCAGTTCGCGGAAGGCTATTTCCTCCAGCGCGAGGGGATGAAATGGTTCTGGGATCAATATACCACCGATCCTGAGCAGCGGGCACAGATTACGGCCTCTCCGCTGCGGGCCAGTCTGGACCAGCTTAGCGGTCTGCCGGAAGCCCTGATTATCACTGGTGAAGCCGATGTGCTACGTGATGAAGGGGAGGCTTATGCGAATAAGCTCCGTGAAGCAGGCGTTCCCGTTACGGCTGTGCGTTTCCAGGGTATTATCCACGATTTCGTGATGCTGAACGCGCTGGCAGACACTAAGGCTAACCAAGGAGCTTTGCTGCTGGCAACAGCTTGGTTGAAGCAATAACCCCTGCAAGCCTCTGAGACATAAAGAAGCCCGTAACGGAACATCACTCCGCTGCGGGCTTCTTTTCGTTTCGTGTATATCTGCTTGTAGATATCGTCTATTTCCGCTGGGAATAGAACTCCACTGCTTTGATCAGCATATCCTTCAGTGAACCGAAGGAAGTAGTCTTCGATACATGCTCATCCAGCTGATCCTGCGGGAGCGACTTTATCTCCTCTGCCGAGCCGGCAGAGAATCCCCCTTTTTGCAGCAAATCCTTCAAGGACTCGAAGGGAGTGAACTTTTGCAGAAAAGAACTCGATAGCAGCTGATCCAGCGGGAGCTTCTGCAGCAGTTGCTCGACAGGCAGTTTGTCCAGCGGGAGCTTCTGTAACAGTTCTCCTACCTTACCTTCTTTGAGGGAACCTGCTACTCCTTGTATTTTATCGCCTAATCCTCCAATGTTAAATCCCATAAGGTCAACCTCCTGAATAACTGTAGTTGATCCTTATTACCCCGAATTCAGATCCGCGAATTATATAAGTTAACATAATATTTATTATGTTACTAAACGGCACTTCTCAACATTACTTGCCCGAACGCAGAAACTCCCCGATTCTCCGGGCAGCATCCAGCAGACGTTCCTCCTCCTCTACCAATGCGATCCGCACATACCCTTCCCCCTGGCTGCCAAAAGCATCTCCCGGAATGACGGCTACTCCGGTTCTCAGCAGCAGGTCATGCGCGAAGCGGCGCGAACTTCCGGCTTCTCCTGTACTCCCATAGGTATCCGGCAGCCTTGCCCAAATAAACATAGCAGCTTCCGGCGAGGGCACCGCCCACCCTTCAAGAAGCAGCGCCTCTACCACAAGATTCCGCCGCCGCTCATAGAGCGCAGCCACTCCATGGTCCTGCCCGGAGTCCATCGCTTGCTCCAGAGCCACAACCGCCGCTTCCTGAATCGGCTCGAAGACGCCATAATCCACATTGCTTTTTAGCTCCCGCAGCGCACCGACGGCCTGAGCATTCCCCGTCATGAAGCCGATGCGGCAGCCGGCCATGTTGAAGCTTTTGGAGAAAGAATGGAATTCAACGGCGGTATCACGCGCCCCAGGCACCTGGAGGATGCTGATCGGCCGGTATCCATCGAACCCCATCTCTGAATAAGCCAGATCATGCACAATCAGCACATCCCACTTACGGGCAAGCTCCACTAGCCGCTCCATATAAGCCAGATCCACCGTAACCGAAATCGGATTGCCGGGAAAACTGAGCAGGATAAAAGCTGCTTCGCGCCAGACCTCCTCAGGAATTCGCTCCAGATCCGGCCGGAACGCATTCTCCTCCAAGAGCGGCAGCATCCAAGACCTAACCCCTGCTATGGCAAGCGCCCCTGAATAAATGGGATAACCGGGGTCCGGCACAATCGCCAGATCACCAGGGTTGCAGATAGCTAGTGCCAGATGCGCCAGCCCGTCCTGCGAACCCATCAATGACACAATCTCCTCCTCCGGATCAACCTCTGCGCAATTCGCCACTGCATCCATCTCGCTGCCTGATTGCGGAACGCTGCACTCCCCTTGGACGACGGATAAGCATAACTATCCTCCCGAAGCACCGCATCACTTAACGTCTGACGAATCCCGGGCAGAGGCGCCCGGTCCGGACTGCCAATGCCAAGATCAATAATGCTCAGTCCCGATTGCCGGGCTTCCGACTTCCAGGCCGCCACCTCGGCAAAAATCGATGATCCCAGATGAGCCAGCTTGTCTGATCTCCATTTATGCTGCTTGTTGCTATGAATCAATGGACTCCCTCCAGCGTATGTTTTTTAAAATAGAAGAATTTATATGCTTCACACTATAAATTATCCTTCTATTTCTCGCTGAAACGGTACCGTCCTTTAAAGGGACGGCAATGCCGTTTCCACTTGATAGTATAGCATGGGTTCCGCAATCCGAAGAGGAGAAAGAACAGATACATTCTCTGCAACATTCTATGAATGGGTATTAATTCCATTATTATTATATTATTCTACTGAAATTACTCTATTTAAGGTGACAACTAGTGCGAGAAGTGTTATAAAAGTCGATCTGAAGCTAAACAGCGTATAATTTATGTTATACGCTGTTTTTTTAGAGCAGATATGGCCATTTTTCTGTGGTACAAGCATGATTAAGCTCTTACTCATAGAAAAGGCCACCCCGTCCCTATGGATGGCGCAGCCGTTTCTGCTTAGCTATATTATTCGTTGATTCAGCATGAATTCATTCATCCTCTTCAGTTATGTATGTCATGTCGGACAGTCCTGTCCGTACACAGAGTCCCCAGCCAAACTGCTCTGTATTCATCACTTCAGCGCGAATGGTGTTCCTTCCGGCTCTCCACTGAACGGGCACTCTGGCATAATCTGAACGAATACGCCCATCACTTACGTTAGGATTCCAACACCAGGTTCCCTGGTAGATTTCCTCTTCATTAACCCACAAACGCACTTGGTCACTGAAACCTAAGGTTACGTAACTCTCTGCCTCTTTCGGGAGATGAAAGATACTTCTTGCCTGCAGCACGCTCATTTGCTTCGCAGTGAAGCAGCGATTGAGGTTCAGGATTCCATTTTCTTCTATAACGGCTCTTTTCCATCCACTCCCAGGCAATGCGGAAACTATCCATTCGGTTACAAAGGTATCGGCGGACAACTGATTTAGATCCGTTTCACTTTGCGGGATAGGGGCAGGTTGTATTTCTTCGACCACAAGATTGCGTATGTAGCAAGGGGCGAATCCCCAGAACCCTATCTTTCCGGCAGGAATTCCGTGCTTAAGATTAGGAATCACCAGTTGAGGAGCGGACTCATCTCCCATATAGACCTTTACACCTTCAGGCTGCACCTCTACGGCAAAATTCACCCATTTCCCCGTCGTATTGGGCAAGGGCTTTTGATACTTAGGGCCATTGTAAATTTGCCAGGTCATTGAGCCATTCATAACGGGGTCGTATTGAATTTCGACTGGAGCCAAATAGACCAGCTCATAATTACATACATCCTTAGCACCGAATATAAGTCCAACAAAACCTACTTCTCCCGGAATCGCAACCTCAGCTTGAAGACGATAACAGGGATAGGGAATGTCCTCGCGAAGGAATACTGCGGAACAGGCTTGTTCGAGATATGCCGCTTGACGGCCCCTATAACTTCCCGTGCGGACGCTATAGTCTCCCCATTCAAACCGGTCCAAATCATTCCACAGGGTAAAAGATAAGTCAGTCATTTTTTCCTCCTTTGGTGATTAGAGATATTGTCAATATAGCATAGAGTGCCATACTTGTATTACTATAAATTACACTAATGGAATAATTACAAGCGTCTTAATGATCATCTGGGCATACGATGGGGTATACGATGATAAAGCTGGGTCTATCATGTCTAAAAATAAGCGCGGCAAAGCACTTCACACTACCCCCTCACGGGCCAGGGGCACCTGTCCGATTTGCGGAAGCATCCGGATCAAGCTTTTGTATTTCGGCAAGGGCCCGGAGGGCGAGAAGCTGACGGTCTGCAAAAAATGTGACGGCAAGCAGCAGCAAGCGGTCTGATTTACGGTGTAACTTTCATCCACAAAAAACGGCCTGCTCTCCTGAAGGGGGAAGCAGGCCGTTTTTTAGATTCTACTGAAACCCCGATTTCACCCACAGCTTGGAGATATCCAGAAATCCGAAGGAGCCGGGTTCGAGTCCGAATAGATTTTGACTTAATTGCGCCTTTTTATTCATGTGACAGCCATACAGCACCCACCCGTTATCCCGCAGCTTGCCTTCGGCCAACTCCAGCACCTCTGCCCTCTCCCCGGCCGCCAGCCGGGCGAAAGGCTTCAGCACCTCTGTAAGCTCAGACTTCTGGCTGTCCAGCAGCAGGTGATGCAGATAATTCGACTCATTGCGAAAATAATTGATCATCCCCCACTGCCAGTCATCCTCCAGCACCTCTTCGCAGATCACAAGGTCCGCATGGTGAATTAAGTCCGGCAGACTGTACTCAGCTAAAGGATGCAGCTCAAGCTGTAATCCGATCTTCCTGCTACGCTCCTGCAGCCAAAGTGCCTCATCCCGCTCCTCCTGGTGCGTGCGGTAGGCCAGATTCACTGCTTCTCCTCGGTAGCCGCCTTCCTGAAGCAGCACTCTCGCTTCCTCTAATAATGGTTGTTCGAACTCGCGCTTACTGCTCTGCCAGGGAAGGAAGCTGTCGGCCGGCATAATCCGGTTGCCTCCCAGCTCACGGATCAGCGCAAGCTGATTATACAGGATGCGCACGGCCTGCCGGACTGCGGGATGATGGTGTACGCCTTCTTTTCGAAAATTAAACAAAAGGTACCTGCACCCGACAGCCGGATAATCGATACTGTGGCTCTCCCTCTCCTCCGCTCCAGGCACGCTGCTGGGGCTGCTGCTGGCATCCGTTAACTGATATTGACGGACCCCCGAAGCCAAATGCGGCAGGTACCAGATCTCGACCCGGTCCAGCAGAGGGCGGATTCCATAATAGAGATCGTAAGCGCCGAGTACAAGCACATCCTGACTCAGATCCAGTACCTGATAGGGCCCCGTGCCGACCGGATGCACAGCGAAATCCACATCGTACGGAACAATTGACATATAGATCGAGCTGAACAGATGCAGGAAGAAGAAATTAGGCTGCACCAGATCGAACCGGATACGGTAGTCTCCCTCCAGCTCCACATGAATGATATCCTCAAAATGACAGATCGCCGGACTTCTAAGTCCGATCAGACGCTGGAGGGTTTCCTTTACATCCCGTGATGTCATCATCCGGCCGTGGTGGAATCGCACCCCCTTGCGCAAATAGAACAGGTAGCTTGTATTACTCTCATTAGCCTCCCACGTGTGAGCTAGCCCCGGCAGGAAGACCCCGTTCTGTGCATCATAGGTAATCAAGGTACTGCAAATATGCCCCAGCAAATAGGTCTCAAAAGCGGTGTATACGGTAGCCGGGTCCAGCTTCTCCATCGCACGGTTACGGGAGATTCGCAGCACCTCCTGCCCGGATGTGGAGCCGGGTTCACTCCAGAAGCCCATTTGCATATCGAGAACCGCCAACAAACGCTCTTTGAGCGGCTCGTTAACCGGGTATTGACCAATCAATTCGATAGCAGGCTTAATCCGGCCTTTGCTGACCAGCTCCTGAAACCGCTCCTCTAGCACCTCATCCATATGACGTAAAAAAGTCATCTCCGAGCGATTCCCTCTCCCTCTTCCGGGTATCCAGGCAATCAGCTGCTGCTCCTCCAGCTTCCGCAGAATAAACTTCACGTTGCGCGGTGTGCAGCACAGGATTCTGGTCAACTGCTCAATCGTCACCGGAATCGGCTGCTGGAGACTATATGCCGGAGCCAGGGCTGCGGCCAAACAAAGATAATTCGTGCTGCTGGTGTCCATGTTCTCAAGCTCCTTTTAAAAGGTGAAAAGCGACATATAATTCTTACACTTTTATTTCCCCCTTTGTTCTATACAATTATACATAATCATTCAATAAGAAGCATTCATCACATTCAAAATATGGACTAGGAGACAGGGATTCAAATGAAACAACATCTGCGCCATATTCACCCGCTGGCCTGGACCATTATCATCGGAACGATGTTCGGCCGGCTGGTTACTTCAATGAGCATTCCTTTTCTCTCTATCTATCTCACGCAGGTGCTTGGCGCTTCCGCAACCCAGACCGGGTTCACGGTGGCCGTCAGCTCGCTGGCTGGGGTAATGATCAGCTTCTACGGCGGATATATCTCGGATGTGATCGGGCGCCGGATCGTCATGCTGGTCTCCGTCTTCGGCTGGGCCTGCGTATTCTTCGGCTTCGCGGCAGCGCAGCATTTATGGGTGTTTTTCCTGGTGAACACGCTCAATGGACTTTGCCGCGCCGTGTTTGAACCGACTTCACGGGCATTATTGTCGGATATCACCCCGCCGGAGCAAAAACTACTGGTCTTCAATCTGCGGTATGCGGCAGTGAATCTGGGTGTGGTCTTCGGCCCGATCATCGGCCTCCAGCTCGGCTCCGCCAAGTCCACCTTCCCGTTCATGATCGCAGGGATCGTCTATATCGCCTATGGCCTTGTTCTGTTCCTGCAATTCTCGGTCCATCGTGCCAGCCTGCCTGTGCATGGAGAAGCCCGCACCCCGAAGCTGCTGGATGCGTTAGCGGTCACCGGCCGGGACAAGGTATTCCTGCCCGTTCTGCTGGGAACTATTTTTTGCGTACTAGGATATGGACACTTCAGTTCCACACTGGCGCAGTATCTCGCGATGAACCCCCTTTTCAGTAATGGCAGCCAAGTTTTCTCTTATATGCTGTCGCTTAATGCAGTGACGGTGCTGGTCGTACAGTATCCTATCGTGCGTACAGCCAGCAAGTTCGCGCCGATAATTCCTCTGATTCTGGGTAATGTCTGCGTAGCCCTTAGTCTGCTGCTGTTCGGGATGCCTGGAGGGGTTCCTCTCCTGATGTTCAGCGTGGTTCTGTTCACTGTAGGAGAGGTCCTGCTCTTCACGATGATGGATATGCTGATCGACCGGATTGCCAAGCCAGAGTGGAAAGGCACTTACTTCGGTACGATTGGCTTCAATAATATAGGCAGCGTTATGGCGCCTATTCTCGGAGGATTGCTGCTGGATCAGTTCGGCGTTCTGAACGGGCCTGCTGTGTTCGTACCGCTTGCGCTGACCACGGCGCTCGGTCTTCCTTTCCTGATTACCGCGCATAAAAGACTCCGTATCCGCGAGGCCGCCGAAGCCACTGAAGCAAGGCGGGTTGGCGCTTGAGACGTTGAACACATTAATAAACCCCAGACCTGCTGTAAAGCGGGTTTGGGGTTTATTAATATATACTTATCATTGTTTTTAACTCTTGTGATCGTTAATAAGTTAACATAATAATTGTTATGTTGCAGAATAATGATTATACTGCAACTAAACGCCGCTGCACTAGCCTAATGCAATCGGTTTTCCGACTATATTCCGCCCACGGACCCTCCCAGTGCCCAATGTAATCGGTTTTCCGACTACATTCCACCTACGAACCCTCCCAGTGCCCAATGTGGTCGGTTTTTCGACTACCTTCCCGCTCCGCAGCTCTATAATACTACCCCATCCCGCCTCAGTTGCTCCTGCAGCTGTGGGATATCTAATGCCTGCGGCTTTACCCCCGCGGTCGCTGCGAGCGCTGCCGCTGTTCCGGCCGCCTGGCCCGTGGCCATGCAGCTTGGTGTCAGCCGGGTCGTGGCCAATGCTTCGTGCGAGGTCGAGATGCAGCGGCCTGCGGCCAGCAGATTGGACACATTGGCGGATAGCAGACAACCGTACGGAATATCGTACGCGCCGTCTCCGGCGATGAAGGAGGCCGTTACCCCCTTTCCGGACGGATCGTGAATGTCGATCGGGTAGCCGCTCCGGGCAATGACATCACTGAATTTCCGGCCTTCTACGACATCTTCCTTGGTCAGCTGGTAATAGCCTTTGATCCGCCGTGATTCGCGGATGCCGATCTGCGGCGCAACCGCTGAGATCGAGGCCCGTTCGAAGCCCGGAACGTCGCGCTTCAGGAACTCGGCCATGAGCAGCACCTGCTTCCGGCCCTCCTGTTCGGCCAAGGTCAGGTCCTCCGCATTCGTTGCATCCAGCCCCTGGACGCGGGTGCAGTTGATCAGCACCTCGTCGTCTGCCGGACCGGCAAAGAACAATACCTGGTCACGGTTAATCGGTACCTCGGCCCGCTTCCATTGCGAGTAGAATCCGCTTACCCCGGTGAGCGGCAGATCCGGCAGCTCGGCGATCGGCGTTTTACTATAGAACTCTTCGGGATGGCTAATCATATACGCTTTGACCTTGTGCAGATCAACGCCGCGCATTCTGAACTTCATCGTCATCGGCTGGGAACGGTTGTCCCCGTCCCGGCCTTGCAGAGTTTCCGCCCCGGACAGCTTCGCTACATCGGCGTCTCCGCTGCAATCGACGAAGATGCGCCCTTTTATAGGCGTACGCCCGGATTTATTAGTCACTACCACATGTTCGATTACGCCGTCGCTGGCCCTCACCTCGTCCACAAAGCTGTGCAGAAGCAGCTTCACTCCCGCTTCATGCAGCATATCTATAGCTACCACCTGATAAATCTCAGGATGGTACGGCGTAAGCGTATGCACGAAGCCTACCGTATCCCGGAGATGGCCCGGCGAACCGCCGTTTGCCTGCAGCCGGTCTACGATTTCCTGGGCGATGCCCTTGATAACTTGCTCGCCGCTATCGGTGTGAAAGGTCATCCATGGATAGACCATAGCGGCGGTGGACATCCCCCCCACGAACCCGTAACGTTCAATAAGCACGGTCTGTGCTCCCAGCCGTCCGGCGGCAATAGCCGCCGTGATTCCTGCCGGGCCTCCCCCCACGACAACGACATCTGCCTCTATTGCAGGATTCATATTATCCACTCCTTTATGTGTGCTATTCCTTCAGCCCCGTCATGGCTACGCCCTCGATGAACCGCTTCTGCGCCAGGAAGAAGACGATCAGCAGCGGCACGGTGGCCATGACGGTGGCACTCATCAGGTAATGCCAGGCAGTGCCCACTTCATCTGTGAACAACGATAATCCCAGTGGCAAGGTCATCAGCTCACGTGTATTGATGAAAATAAGCGGGTCGAAGAATTCATTCCAAATGGAAACGAACGTGAAGATCGTCAGTGTCGCCATACCAGGACAGGCAATCGGCAGCATAATTGTCCAGTAAATGCGGAACCGGCTGCAGCCGTCGATCATCGCCGCCTCCTCAAGCTCCGTAGGTACAGTGATGAAAAATTGGCGCATGACGAATATCCCGAACACGCCGCTTGCGCCGAAGATCGGCAACAGAATCAGCGGCAGATGCGTGTCAATCCAGCCCAGGTCGCGCATGAACAGGAACATCGGGATCGCCGTCACTTCATGCGGGATCATCATGGCACTGAGCAACACCAGAAACACAGCATTTCTGCCTGTGAAGGGAATTTTGGCAAAAGCATAACCGGCCAGCGAAGCGAAAAACACCGTTCCCGCCACGACGACAAACGAGATATAGACGCTGTTAAAATAGAAGCGGTGAAACGGGATCAGTGTAAAGACATCCACATAATTCTGAAACTGGAATACAGGCGGAATCAGCTGCGGCGGGTAGGTGAAAATATCCTGCGGCCGTTTGAAGGAGGTGGACAGCATCCACAGAAACGGAACAAGCATAATCAGCGATACCGCTGTTAATGCAGCATACACTCCTGCTACAGACCACTTTTTGCTGTTGTTAGGCGTCGCCTTCATTGAATACCCACCTCTTTCGCAGCTGCCACTGCAGCAGAGTCAAGATCAACACGACAAAGAACAACACAAATGCCAGCGCCGAAGCGTAGCCCATCTGGAACAGCTTGAACGCTTTTTCCCAGATGTAATAGACCAGTACTTTGGTGCTGTTACTCGGCCCGCCCTGGGTCATGACATAGATCTGGCCGAATACCTTCAGCGAGCCGATTACGGTCATCACCACGGTCAGAAATACGGTTGGCGTAATCATAGGCAGGGTCACGTTGAAAAAGCTTTTGGTTTTGCCTGCCCCGTCCAGCTCAGCCGCCTCGTACAATGAACGCGATACCTGCTGGATTGCAGCGATGAATAGCACCATGTTCAGACCCACGTTCTTTAGCACACTCGTCACGATGACCGCCGGCATCGCCAGTCTCTCATCATACAGCCAGGCGGCTCCTTTAATGTTGAACAACATCAGCAGCTGATTGATCAGCCCGGAATCGGTGGCGAACATATACTTCCAGACGATGGACCATACGATCAGCGAAGTCATTACGGGAACGAAGATCGCGGTACGGAAGATACCGATGCCCTTCAGGCTTCGGGATAACAGCAACGCCAGCATCAGAGCCAGCACAATGTTAAACGGCACCAGCCCCAGCGTGAAATAAGCCGTGTTGCCGAAGACCTTCCAGAACAGCGGGTCCACCGCAATATCCTTGTAATTATCCAGACCGACAAACCGGTGCCCGCCAAGCAGCGGCCAGTCATTTAAGCTCATATAGAGCGCTTTCCCCATCGGAAATAACAATAACAACGTGAAACCGAGCAGCATAGGCGATATAAAAAGCCATCCGGTCACCTGTGCCTCGCGGGCAAGCGGACCTTTGTTTCGTCTCTTGACCTTTCTGTTCATGCCGGAATTCACCGCCCCCCTAGCTCAATTTGTCTATTGCACCACGGAACGAGCTAACCGCATGCCGCAGCTCATCTTCTGTCTTGCCCGTCACCACTGCACCTAACATGATCGCTTTCACTCCCGCGCGCTGCAAGGACGGTACATCTGCTGTAACCAGCTTGCGCTGGGAAGGCACCAGCACGGGAAGACCGGAATGGTCAGCCAAATACCGGTATTTCAGCAGATCTGCGAAGCTAAGACCCGTACCGTATTCGCTGCCAGGCACAATGGAAGCTTCAAGCGCCGTGATCCCGAACCGCGCCCCCTCCCGAACCTGACTGAGATCGTAGGTGTCATTAATGGCAAAGGTCCGGTCCAATCCATGGTCCTCCAGCATAAAGGACGGCAGATGATGGGCATAGATCGAATAGAAATCGAACCCGAGCGGAGCAAGCCGCCTAATCTCTTCTTCCGCCACACCTTCTAAGCTGCCTGAGGGCACTACCCCCAAGGGACCGTCAAAGGAAGAGCGGATCTCGCTAAAAATGTCTTCATAGCTGTCAAGCGAACCGAAATGCGTACCACTGGCCCGGTGGCCGACCTTAAAATGAACCTTCAATGCATCCGCGCCTTCCTCAAGCGCTGCCTTTGCCAGTCTTACATCATTGGCAGGAAGGCTGATGAACAAGGACAAGCCGCTTTGCTCCAATCTTTGCTTCAATTTACCCATTGTATTTCGCTCCCCATTTCGGGCGGTCCGTCAAGCCGGACGCTGCACTCTGCTGAACGGCGGTTGACGGCCCCTTGCCCGGAATCTTATTTCAAAATAGCCTCGACATCGGTCTGCATCTGCTTCATGTTGTCCTTTGCAGATGCCGAGCGGCCGAACAGGCGGTCAAAACCTTGCAGCACCGCATTGTCGATATCCTGCCAGCGGATGTGGCCCGGAATGATGCGCGCCTTCGGCATTTCATCGATAACCGCTTGCACGATGTGCTCAGCTGGCGGGTTGTTCGGCTGATTCAAGAACGCATCGGAACTCAGCACCGATGTGCGGGGAGGTACGAAATAAGTGGATGTCGCCTCAATGCCTGACTGGCTGGCAAACAGCTTGAGCAGCTTTTTGGCTTCCTCCGGATGCTTGCTGTCCTTGAACAGCGTATAGCCTGCTTGGCCCAGCATCGGAACACTGCCTGCGGAACCGGACGGCATCGGTGCAATGCTCCATTCAAACCCATTAATGTCACGCGCTTTCGAGACATAGCTATAGTTGTCGAAGAACATGCCCAGATTCCCTGCGTCGAAGCTGATCTGCTCGCCTGCTTTCGGGTGGGATTCGTCCTTATACATCATCCGCTCCAGCAGTTCCATGGTCTCCACGCCGTACTGGTCATTCCAGGTGAATGCGGTCAGATCCTCATTGAACGGGCCGCTTCCATAAGACCACGCGTACGAGGATAGAATCGCCCAGGTCTTCCAGTCACGGAAGAAGTTCGCGCCATATACCCGGCCCCCAGCGTCTTTGACAGCAATTGCTTTGGCCGATTCCTCAAAGGTCTTCCAGGTCCATTTCCCTTCGGAGGCCAGCGTATTCGGGTCGGTCAGATTCGCTTTGTCGAACAATGTCTTGTTGTAGAACATGACCACCGGCGGTGTTGAGAACGGCAGGCCCAGCAATTGATCCCCGTCCCGGAACAAATCTAGCGTGCTCGGAATATAATCATCCAGGTTAAAGGAAGCATCGTCTTTGAAGGAGGAGACATCCGCCAGAATGCCGTTGGCCTTGAACTGCGGGATCATCCGCTCCGATACCCAGGCGATATCCGGAAGGGATTTCCCTGCGGCCAGCACGGATATTTTCTGCTGATAATCTGTGAATGGCACAGAATCCATAGTCACCTTAATGCCCGGATTGTCTGCTTCAAATTGGCTGATCAGCTTGTTGTACACATCCATATGCCCTTGATTGCCCCACATCAGAAACTTCAACTCCACATCTTCCTGTTTCCCGGGACTCTCAGCATTTCCGCTTGCTGCGGGCTTGGCACAACCTGCCGTTAAACCCAGCAGCATGGCTGAAAGAAGCACTGCTCCTGCTTTTTTCATGAATATCCCCCTTTGATATGTTAGTTTTAATGACTCTTTCAGTATAAAGGAGACGTATCCGGTGTAGAAATCATCCAAAATACAGGAATGGTTCGTTATATTTATGTTTTACGTTAGAATAACTAACATTTCATTCATGACTATTAAATTGATTGCGGTATTCTCCGCCCGTCATCCCCGTTTGCTGCTTGAACACCAGCATGAAATGCTTCGGGCTTTGATGGCCGGATAGCCGGGCTACATCATAAATTTTGAGCTGGGTATGGCTTAGCAGCCATTTCGCCCGTTCCATCCGGGAATCGGTTACATAGTCTGAATAATTGCAGCCTGCCTCTCCCTTGAACAGCTGGCTCAGATACGTGGCGTTCAGATTGACATGGGAAGCTACCGTCTGCAGCCGCAGATCACCGTCAATATGCAGTCTGACGTATTCCTTAACATCCCGTATGATCTTGCGTGTATCTCCTCCGCTCTCCACCCGCAGCGGGTCTGGCGTCTGTTCCAGGGAAGATATGCCATGACGCTTATCGAGCAGCAGCCGTGCTTTTTCCATCACGCTAACCAGCTCATGACGTTCTACCGGCTTTAACAGGTAATGAAGAACGCCGTATTCAATGGCTTTTTGGGCATATTCAAATTCGCCGTATCCGCTCACAATGATGACCAGCAGCCCGGGATACATCGACTTCACCTTTTCGGCCAGCGCCAGTCCGTCCATTTCCTTCATACGGATATCGGTAATCATCACGTCCGGCAGCTCGGACTTTAAGTACAGGAGCGCCTCCCGTCCACCCGGCATTTCAGCCGTCACCTCGAAAAAGGGCGCCGACCGGCTAATGAGCTCACGCATCCCTTGTCTAATCACGATTTCGTCCTCTACGAGCAGCACTTTATACATCCTCTTCTCCCCCTGATTCCGGTATCGTTATTGTAATGGTCACGGCCAGCCCTTGCCCCGGACTTCCGTCAACCGTGAGACTCCCGCCTTCCGCGTACAGCAGCTTGATCCGCTGGCCAATATTGCGCAGTCCCAGACTCTCCTCCTCGCTGCGCCGGAGCGAATCCATGGAAGGATCTTGTTCGATCTCCCGGTTCAGCGCCGTGAGTTCCTCCTCCGCTAAGCCATTCCCGTTATCGCGCACCGTAATTAATAGCTCGTTGTCAAAACGCAGCGCTGACACCCAGATCGTCCCTTCTTCGCGCCCCGCGATCCCGTGATCGATGGCATTCTCCACCAGCGGCTGAATGGTGAGCTTTGGTATGCGCAAATGCAGCACTTCTTCTTCAATCTCGTTATGTACCGTCAGCTTACCGCCGAAACGAATCTGCTGGATGCGGACATAGGAGTCTACGAACGCAATTTCCTCTCCAAGAGATACTAGCCGGCCGGCCTTGTCAATCGTATAGCGAAGCAGCTTGCCCAGTGCGGATACCATATCCGATACCTCATCATGCCTGCGCTGAACGGCCATCATATTAATCGATTCCAGCGTATTATAGATAAAATGCGGATTGATCTGACTCTGCAGGGCGGACAGCTCTGCCTCCTTTTCCCGGAGGCGGGTCACAAGCACCTCATGAAACAGGCGGTTGATTTCGTCCATCATCTTGTTGAACCCGCGCCCGAGCTGCCCGAATTCATCTCCCCCCAGCGGACTGACCCGCTTGTTGAAATCGCCCCGCTCCACCCTGGACATATTGCTCTTCAGCTCCACCAGCGGGAGGGTAATCCGGTACGACACCGCATAAGCGAGCAACAGCACCGTCACCAGGCAAAAGAGGGCAAGCCATAACGTGAAAATCATCAACGCACGCGACTCCTTCTGAATGACTCCGATCGGAGTCAAGCCGATGACGGACAAGCCTGAATAAGGGGACTTATGGCTGATAAACAAATAATCGGTGCCTCCCAGCCTCTCCCGCTCCCCGCCATGCAGCTCTTTAATCCGCCCGGAGCCCATAAGCTGGCCGTAGGCCGACTGCCCGTTATCCGGCTTTTGCTCATACAGCAGCCGCTGGTCTCCGCCCAAGATCATCAGATTCGTGGACTCTTCAATCTTCAGCTTGGAAAAGACAGAGCCGAAAGCCTCCTGCTTGACGTCGATTAGTATGTAGCCCAGACGCCTCAGCGTACTAGGTTCCTTGATTACCCTGGCTACTGAAATATAGAATGAGGGGTCAGTCCCGGCATAGTAAGACGGAAGATGGGGAGGAAGAATGATCCACTCTCCGTCCGACCGCGTAAGGGTGCTAAACCATTCATCACGTCTGGCATCCCATGAGGTATTGACGGCCAGCGGTTCCACGTTGGAGAATAGCGTTCCGCTGTTGCTCAGCAGATGGATGCCGCGGATTTCCGGACGGTCATAGGCCTGTGCGGAGGTATATAGCTTCATTTTCTGATAATCCTCAGACAGCGCCCATGTGCCTGAGCCCATAGGACCATCGTATTTAGCCAGAATAGATAACACCTGTTCATCATACAGAGGCATCAGCGACAACCGCTCCAGATCCTTCAACAGCCTATCCAGATTAGCGTTGGCCTGTCCGGCGACATCCACCGTATATTACTTTGTTTTCTCGTTCAAGGTGGAGGAGAAATGACGGTACGTCACCATCCCCTGCACACTTAACGGCAGCAGCGTCAGCATGGTGAACAAGAGCAGCAGTCTGTTGCGCATTTTACTTCTTCTCAACCGTAGGATCAGCCCCCGCAGCATCTCAAGCCCCCCTTTTGTTAAGTAAGCTGACATCTAAACCTCTTTAAAGTTTATCGTATAATGTTCTGTAATTGAATTCTATCCGCTTATGTTTGGAAAAGGTACGGATCAACAAAGTCAATAAACCCCAAACCTGCTGACAAGCAAGGTCTGGGGTTTATTATTGTTACTCTTAGATTGCTGAATAAGTTAACATAATATCGATTATGTCGCCTTGCTGTGATTATACATTTTATCCCACATTCGTACTTGATTGCTGACATACTCTCTCAGCTCCGGCGGCCCCACAATTTCAGCATGAACCAATAGCGGCAGCACCCTCGCACAGGCCGAGCTATAATCGTACATATTCACTGTAAACAGCCAGGCATCTCCATCAGATCCGGTATTCATGACCTCCAGCCCCTGCAACATCTGCTCATGCTTAACACGGGTACGGATGACCACCGGATAGAACTCCCGCGCTCTGCTGGTCTGAACGAAGGCTTGCTCTGCATGTTGCCAGTAATGCTGCAGGGAGAACTGCTCAGGGATGGCATAGGTCTCGTCCAACAAGGTAACGGCCGTGAACCTTTCGCATTTGAATGTTCGGACCTCGCCTGCCCGCTCGCAATAGGCGGCAAGATACCACTCCCCCTGCTTCACGATGAGCCCATAGGGCTGCAGCTTCCGGAGCGATTTCTCCCCATTCACCTTAAGATAATCTGCCGTAATCTTCCGCCCCCGCCACACTGCAGTGCGCAGAATCTCAAGATACGGCACCGCTGCCTGACCACTCCACCACGGGGTAGCATCGAACAGGAACCGGCGCTGCGCGGTACGGATATCCTCATGGTAGGGTGCGGGTAAGCTTGCTTCCAGCTTCAAAAGCGCACTCTTGAGCAGCAGACTGGTCTCTCCTGAACCGCCCGCCGGCATCCCCATCCCTGTCAAAAAGAGCTGAACCACCTCATCCCCTTGCAGCCTCCGCAGATTCACCGTATAGCCTTCCATGAGCGCAATCCCGCCGTTCGGCCCGGTGGCCGACACAAGTGGAATGCCCGATTCCGCCAGGACATCAACATCCCTGTAGATCGAACGGACAGAGGTTTCCAGCGCTTCGGCCAGATCCTTGGCCTTCATTCTGCCCCGGGATTCAAGCAGTAAAAGTATAGCGATCAACCGGTGCAGCCGCATGCGTCTCCCCCAATTCTTATGATTCGTCATCTATTCTTGCCACTCTGTTGTCAACAATGCTGCGTTAAGATGAATGTATCAAAATCAAGGAGCTGCTGCAAATGAACATTGGCATATTGGGAACTGGATTCGGGGCGTATCACGCCTCTCTGCTGAAGCAAATGGAGTTCGTGAACCAGATCGTGATCTTCGGGAGAAATGAGGCCAAGCTGCTGAAGCTGAAGGAAGAGCTGGGGGTGGAGTTCACGATGAATGCTGAGGACATTCTGTCTGATCCCTCAATTGACGTAGTGGATATCTGTCTGCCGTCTGCGCTTCATGCCACTTATGCACTGGAAGCCCTGGACCGGGGAAAAGATGTATTCTGCGAGACCCCGGCGGTGCTGGGGCTGGAAGATGGACAGAGACTGCTTCAGGCGGAAGAGCGGACCGGGCGCAGAATCCTCGTCAATCAATTCATCAAATTCGATTATGCCTATGAATACTTGGAGCAGGCGGTACGTGAGGAGACCTACGGCAAGCTTCTGCATTTGAGTATGCGCCGGGAGACCGCTCCACTCTGGGGAGATCTGGGCCTCTCGGCCATCGCTCCCAATCTGATGATTCATGAGCTGGATTTCATCGCCTGGCTGATGGATTCACCTGTACCTTCTGCCATCTGGGGGACCTCCGGGGGTAAGGATGGACAGGCGCTGGTCCTAGCCTCCTTCCTGCAGCCCGAGTGGAGTGCACAGCTCACTGTTTCTTCGCAGATGCCGGGGAGTTATCCTTTTACTATCGGGTATGAAGCTTACTTCGAGCAAGCGAAGCTGGAGTTCCGTGAGTGCAGTGGTGCGGATGGCGTGATCCAGGCGAGCCTGACCGGCTATACCTCTGAGGGACGGGTGGATATTCCGCTGATTCCGAGTGATACCTATGCCAAAAGCTTGCGCCATGCCCTCCTGAGCCTCCGGGACGTGACGGACTCCGGCCTGTCGCTGCGACAAGCGCTGAAGTCTCTAAAAGTGGCTTTCCAGTTAACGGATATGCTAACTGCGAGCAAGTAGCTTTGTGATTATGCCGGCCAGTAACTGGCCAATGCAAGCTTAACGAATTTGGCCCGGTAGGAAGCAAAGTTTGGAGAACGGAAGTAGTTGGATTTTCTACATTTGCTGACGAACGAATCGTCCCTGTTGAAATAACAGTTGGAAAAATAGCACTTCTTCAGGCACATTCCCGGCAAATACGCAACAACGCCTCCAGTAGATGCTGTTTTTCCAATTGCTTCAGGAGATCCACCTTGATACCGGTGAAACAAGATACATTTTTCCACGTGTTTCCTTCAACTAGCTCCGCTCCGCACCCCTTCACTGGCTGGTCAGCGGTAAGTCCAGGTGCGTAATCCGCACGGTGGGGTTGACAGCGAAGACCTGATTTGGCAGGGTTTTTCCTCTCTTTTTCCGTTTGGCAGTTGCTAAGGTTAAATGAAGGTTTGGGGTTAGTCGCAGTAATGAGGGAGAGCTTGTATTTTTGTTTTTTCTATTATGAATTTTTCATATGTTGAAATATTATAATTAAAAGTTGTAAAGTTGGTGCGTTTTCGTTTCGCGGTACGCTTTCGCTATCGTTATCACACTTTAGTTAACATAATCTATATTATGTCTCCTTATTGCCTTATTGCCTGATTATTCCTTTGACTTAACGCGTTGCCGCTTCAAAATATTTCTACTCCACTTCGTTCCATCGCCGCTTACCCTCGCTCCCCCTCTCCCTACCCGCCTGCCGACATCGTATACGCGAAACGCTCCAGCTTATCCATGGACAGCCCGCCTCCGGCCTTGTGCTCCTTGCCTTTTACCATACGTATAATCCACTTATCAAGCGCAGATATCCGGTCCGGGTAGATCTCATCGCCCATGATCTCCCTGGCAAGCGCCTTGTTGTAAATGATTTCGGGATACGCCTGCTTAAGCTCCTGCTCCCCCTTCTCCCCTGTCATTCCTGCACAGATGAACAATCCCAGCCGTTTGCTTAAGAGCTCTTGCTTGTGCTGGGCTGTGAATGCAGCCATCTCCTTACGGATTCTGCCATAGTAGATCGAGGCGCCTAGAATTACTGTGTCGTAGCTAGTCAGATCCGGCAACTTGCCAGATCTCAAATTCGCCACCTCGGCCCCATCCAGTCTGGTTTGCAGAAGTAATGCGGCTTTTTCCGTACATCCGTATTTGCTTGCATACACGATCAAGATCCGATTGCTCACTTAAGTCCGCCTCTATTCTATAGGTAATGGGCTTGCAGGTGGTGCGGTTTCCTGCGCGTTGCGCAGTACAAGAATGAGACACCAGATGACTGCCAGATTGAACATTGGAAACAGGATCAACTCTACCATGGAGACATGAACTCCTGCCCTTAACATTCCAATCATCATGGAGGAGATGGAGGTCAGCAGGGTTGCAGCTTTTACCAGGATAACTGGAGCCAGAAGGTAACCGTAAGACTGTCTGCGGACGAGCAATGCCCCTGTCAGAACCATGAGCGGAAGGAGTACAGCTAAATCCAGTGCCTGAATCACCAGCGTGGTGTAATGCTCGAGCAGAGCAGGCACGTTTCCCTCCCGCCAGCCGCCGGCAATCCGGCCCAGCCATAGCATGATAATCAGGAAGGCGATCAGCAGCAGGATGAAGCCAATGCTTACCGCCGGAAGCTGTGACCTCATCACTACCCCGTCCCGCTCCACCGAGCGAAAGACCAAAATAAATGCAAATAAGCTGGCCGAGAACAGCAAGACGTAGACCAGAAACAAATCATTATACATAGCCAGAAAACAGTATGAAGCATAGGTATAGGTGAAGTATCCGAGCGCTCCGGCCAGCAGCAGCCGGCCTCTGATTCGTCCGCTGAGACTCAAAAGCAAGGAAATCAGCAGCAATGGAACGCCGGCGAACAGTGTAACGCCATCCTGGGCGATGGCCTGGGTTGCTGCGGACAAAGAATCATTCTTGTAGATTCCGCTTCCGTACAATTCAATCTGTTCTCCCCGGATGGAGGTGAAGATGGGATGGCTCCCCTCATTCTCAGATCCTTCACCTGAAAATAGCCCGATGCCTGACGCAACAACACCAAGCACGATCACCATCCACGTTAAAAAGCTAATGGTTCGTCTATGGCTCATTCTATTCCTCCTATCCTTGTGCAATATGCACCATTGCTTCTATGTGCCGGTTAATCAGAGCCTCCTTCTGCCCCTCAGGCAGATTCCCCTCCACCATCAGCCTCATTATCAGCCCGAAGGCTGCGCTCCAGATAATTTGGGCGGTGAGCTCAAGCTCCCTCTGCTCACAGGAGGCCATCCCGCTGAATTGATGGAGCGTATCACAGAGACCCGCGATCCCGCTGCGTTCCAGGGCTGCTCCCTGATGCAACACGCCGGTGTGGCTAAGCACGGCCGGCGAATCATTCAGCATCATACTCCGGTACTGTGAGCCTTCTGCGGTTGCGACCTTAATGAACTGTCTCAGCGTGCGTCTTAAGCGCTCTTCTGGAGATTCTTCATCCGGTGAGGCCTCCGATCCGGCAATCAGTCCGCCCATTAGCTCCTGGTAGCCCCGTTGAAGAAGCTGCTCCACAATGTCCTCTTTTCCTTGAAAATAGTGATAAATAATGCCTGCCGAATACTCCATCCGTTCAGCGATTTTGCGGATCGACAGCTGCCTGATCCCCTTCTCCGCCAGCAGCTCGCCAGCCGTAGCAAGAATCAGATTACGCATCGCTTCGCGCTCCTGCTCTTGTCTCTCTGCTTTGCCCATGATCGTTAGACTCCTTCTGTTAGGGTGATGCTGTTCCGCTGGATTGAACACTGTAATGTTTTTGAACATCGTTCAACTTAGATTATAGCCGCCGGGATTTCAGAAGGTTGTGATTATTTATACAGCAAAAAAGCCTGAAACCCCATAGGTGTCTCAAGCTTTCGAGCTTCGGCAGGTGCTCTGCCTAATCAATACTAGCGATCTTCCACTCCCCTTGCTTATTCAGCAGCAGGGAGATCTCATTGTTGCTGTCCGTAATATAGCCCTCAGAGGTCATCTGCGTAAACTCCACAAAGAAGGCCGCCCGTTTGGCTCCCTCGACAGGAATTCCGACTACGGTCAGTTTATGGAAACGGTAAACATTCTTATGATCGAGCAAGTACTGTAAGTTGTCATTAAGCAGCGGTGAATACATCGTCGCAGCGAACTTCTCTTTGTCTCCGGCAGCCCAGGCTGCAATACAGTCCAGTGTCTCCTGGAGCGCTTGCTTATTGCCCGGACTGGGGCCTACATCAGGTACCTTGAAGAAGACTCCCGGCTTAATCGGCGGATGCTTCTCCATGTACTCCATACCACTTAGCATAGATGTGAAGAGTGGAAGCAGCTTATCCCGTTGCTCGTCCTGAATATGAATCTCGGCCCGGTAAGTATCCTTATAGGCTGTGAAAATAAATGTCTCAACCCTCCGGTCGCCATCCTCCCTGCTCCCTTCATATTCCTTGAACTTCAGCAGCCGCCGGTCTGTACCGGGTTCGAACTTCCCGCCTGTTGTACCATTCTCAGAGCTTAGCTTAATCAACGTAATATAATTATGCTTGTCCGCAGTCCCCCATGCCGTTCTTCCGTCCTGTTCAAAACGGATCATCGTCTCCGGCAGGAATAATCCAAGCGGCAATGTCTGGTCTGCGGAGTAATCCGCTTGGACATTGACGCCATCCAGCTCGTAGCCCCTGCCGCTCCCTGAATACTCCCTTACTTCGGGAATCAGCGACACGGATTTAACAGCAGGCGCGGCTGTTGCCGACGGAGTTGGAACCACAGTTGCAGGAGCAGCTATTGCCGTAGCTGCTGCGGGCGTTGCTGACGGCTGATCCGTACGCTCTGCACCCGAAGAACCCTGATCCGCAGCATTGCTGCAGCCTGTGCTGATTGCTATTGCAACCGCTATACAGCCCGCTCCCCATAAGCTCATTTGCTTGGACAATCTAATCACCTCAGTTACCAGACGCCGGATACGATCCAAAGTTGCGCTGAAGTCTGCCAGGAACAGGTAAATTTATTTCTTAACCCTATTAGTGTTTAATGTACTGAAGTATTGACTCGGATTGCCTTGGCGGGAGTTGAACCGCTCCTGGAAATCACCGCCGGTGTAAGCTCCGATGACCCGGTGCCAGAAATCCCGCGCCGGAGTGTTGGCACGAATCTGCGACACCTTCCAGTTGCCGGGGAACATGTCGAACAGCCGGTGTGCCGCCCAGGTCCCTACGCCGCTGCGCCGGTACCGCTGCATCACAAAAAACTCCGTCATATAGAACTCGCCCTCCGGGTCGCGCAGCAGACGGTCGATCAGGGCAAAGCCTGCGACATTGCCGTCTACGGTGAACAGGTAGGCGAATTTATTTTTACCACTGCTCCAGTAAGCCTCAAGTCCCGGATAGGACGGGAACAATCCTTCACGGTCCACCTGCAGCTCCAGATAGCGGGTAAAGTCATACAAATAGAACTGCATCAATCTGCTTATAATCTGCTTCTGCTCTTTAGGAACCAGCTCGATTCCAAGTTCCATCCAGGTTCACCTCTGCCGTTTTCGTTTACTACCCATCATATAACTTTGTATCATCAGGAGCAAGGTTTGCCGGAAACATGGTAAGATAGAAGGACAGCCCTCCCTACGGGGAAACTATAAAGAAGGTGAAGCTCATCAGTATTCAAAAAGCGGCCGACCGGGCAAACCTGGATCAGCGGCTGCCGCAGATGCCCTGGTTTGTCCAGCAGTTCATCGACTATAAACGGCCGGATCTGTCCCCCTCCACACTGCTGGAGTATATCCGGGACTATGAATCCTTTTTCGGCTGGCTGCGGGGTGAAGGTCTCTCGGTAGCGGCCAGCAATGCTGACATCACTCTGCTTGAGCTGGAGACCCTGCATATGGATAGCATTGTCGGCTACCGTCTGCACTTGACCACCCGGGCTGAGAATGCCAATTCGCGGGTGACCGTATCCCGTAAGCTGTCTGCACTGCGTTCGCTGTTCCATTATCTGAGCCAGATAGCCGAGGATGAGAACTTCTACCCGCTGCTGAAGCGTAACATTATGGCCAAGGTGGAGATCAAGCGCATTCACAAACCGAAGGATACCGCCGCCAAGCTCAAAGGTAAAATTCTGGAGGACGAGGAGCTGCTGGAGTTCGTAGGCTACATCTATGAAGGATACGGCACAGCTGTGGAAGCCAATAAGCAGGCTTATTATTCTTGGCAGCTTAACCGGGAACGGGATGCCTGTATTGCCAGTCTGATCCTGAATTCGGGCCTGCGCGTCTCCGAGGTGGTCAACCTGAACGTGGATGATCTGGATGTCAACAATAAGCTGCTCTATGTCTTCCGCAAGGGTCACAACGACGAGACCTTCAAAACCCCGGTCTATTTCCGGGAACAGTCGAAGGATGATCTCAGCTTGTATCTAAGCCTCCGCCAGAGCAGGTACAAGACGCCGAAACGGGAAAAAGCGCTCTTCATTGCCCTGCCCAACGGCAGCAAAGAAGGCAAACGGATGACCAAACGGGCGATCCAGGAGATGATCATCAAATACGCCAAACGGTTCGGCAAGCCTTATCTGACGGTGCATAAGCTGCGGCACTCTTTTGCCACCGATTATTACCTGCAGAATGACATCTACCGGACGAAGGAACAACTGGGCCATGCTTCTACGGAGACTACCGAGATCTATGCCCACCTCACGGATAAAACGATGTCTGAGGCGATTGAACGCCGTATGGACAATGAACCGCCGCAGTAAACTGCATGACCGCTATGTTAATCTCATTTATTTTTTGGAGGAATACGTTTGTTAGACAATCATTCATTTCCTGCATCCCATACTACGAATCCCGGACTGCCGGAGCTGCAATCGGATTGCCTGAACTGCTTCGGGCTATGCTGCACAGCGCTTCATTTCTCTGCATCCTCAGACTTCGCCATAGACAAGCCTGCCGGACAGCCCTGTCCCAATCTGCGGGAAGACTTCCTCTGCGGCATTCATACGGAGCTGCGAGAACGCGGCTTCCGGGGCTGTACAGTATACGACTGCTTCGGGGCCGGGCAGAAAATCTCCAAGCTGACCTATGGCGGACGCGACTGGCGTCAGGCTCCAGAGACTGCGGGACAGATGTTCGAGGTTCTTCCCGTAATGCGCCAGCTGCATGAGCTGCTATGGTATCTGCACGAGGCACTCACGCTGCGCGGGGCCGAGAACCTGCATAATTCACTTATCAAAATGCTGGAGCAGACGCAGGCTCTCACCCTGCTCAGCCCGGACAAGCTGCTTCAGCTCGAAGTGCCCCTGCACCGCGCTGAAGTCAACGAGCTGCTGCTGCGTGCCAGCGAGCTGGCGCGCACCGCTGCCCGCAAGCAGCTCTCCCCGGCTCCGAAGCGCCAGAAGAACTATGGCCGCGGAGCTGATCTGATTGGGGCCAAGCTGCGCGGGGCCGACCTCCGCTGCCTCAGCTTACGCGGCGCGTATCTGATCGCTGCGGATCTCAGCGGCGCTGACCTGCGGTTCGCCGATCTGATTGGCGCAGACTTCCGCGACACGAATCTGCGCGGAGCCGATCTGCGGAGCAGCCTCTTCCTGACTCAGGCGCAGCTGCAAGCCGCCCAAGGCAGCCCGTCCACCAAGCTGCCGGAATCCTTAAGGCATCCGGAGCACTGGGCTTGAGGAGAATAAACCGGATGATGTTCTATCCGGTTTATTTGTATTTTTCAAAGGGTTGGTTCAGACATTTCCCCTTGCCTTATGGCTGCCGTTGTTTTATATTGACATGACAGCAGGTCTAAAATAAACGAGGTGAACGGATAAGATGACTCCCCGCACGAAGGAACAGAACGAAGATATCCGGCTGCGGCGGCTGGTGCAGATCCGCAAAGCAGCAGCGGACGTATTTTTGAATAAAGGGCCTTTATTAGAAATCCGGGATGTGGCTGCGGAGGCCGGTCTCGGTTATGGTACGGTCTATCATTATTACAGCAATAAGGGTGATTTGCTTCACGACCTGTTGTGGGATGCGCTCGACCGGGCCGGGGAATGGCTGAAGTCCCCGCCTGGGGCAGAGCCCGGCACACCGCTAAAGATCCCACTGGAGGGTCCTGCCGCCGGGGTGCGGCTATTGAAGCTATGGGCGGAGGATCACGCTATCTATCTGCTGTGTAAGCAGGCTGGTGAGGGATTCCCTATCCTGCCTGAAGCACGCTCTTCCCCGCTCATTGCCGAGTTCCGCCGTGAGGTGCTGACCCCGCTGTCCACGATGCTTGGCACCAGACTTACGGAGGACTCAGTGTCTCTTGACGGAGCAGTTGCCGATGCGCAGCATGAATTGCAGCACACAGAGATGCTGTTAGCCGCTCTGGTCGGCTGTGCCGCATTGTCCCTCCGCAGAGGGCAGCTCTATGAAGATGCAACGGAGATTGTCGGAGTTCTTAAACTATAAAAGATTGTAACTATTGAAAGATGAAGGAGCGGATACACACAACATGATTATTCTTAAATCCCCCAGAGAAATTGAAGAGATGAAGCAAGCCAGCCAAATTGTTGCCGATTGCTACCGCGAGTTGTCCAAACACATTGTACCTGGAATCACTACGCTTGAAATTAATGATTTTGTGGCCAAACATATCACCAAGCTCGGCGGCAAGCAGTTCACCAAAGGCTACAACGGATTCCCTGCTGAGACCTGCATATCTATTAATGATGTGGTTGCTCACGGGATTCCATCCAGCAAACGGGTCGTGAAGGAAGGTGACTTGCTGAAGCTAGACATTGTGGCGCAATACGGAGGTTGGTTCGGAGATTCGTGCATGAGCTACGCTGTCGGTGAGATCGGGCCGGAGGCGCAGAGATTAATGCAGGTTACGAAGGAATGCCTCGATCTGGGGATCGCCCGGGCTGTTCCGGGAGGACGGCTGGGTGACATCACATCGGCCATCCAGCAGCATGCCGAAGCACACGGTTATTCGGTCGTGCGCGATCTGCTGGCGCACGGCATCGGACGAAGCCTCCATGAGGAGCCGAGCTATGTGCATATCGGCACGGCAGGCAAAGGCATCCGGCTCAAAGAAGGCATGGTGTTTACGATAGAGCCGATGATTAATGAAGGCACGTACCAGATCACCATCGACGATGATGAATGGACCGCGAGAACGGCTGACGGCAAGCTATCCGCGCAGTA
Organism: Paenibacillus sp. FSL R7-0204; assembly: GCF_038002225.1. Classification (NCBI taxonomy): domain Bacteria; kingdom Bacillati; phylum Bacillota; class Bacilli; order Caryophanales; family Paenibacillaceae; genus Paenibacillus; species Paenibacillus sp. FSL R7-0204. The sequence goes on along the minus strand of NZ_JBBOCA010000001.1, from coordinate 3,649,867 downwards.
TGAACATACCATTGCAATTACTGCAGATGGACCGTTGATTTTAACGGCCCAGTAATCATTGTAGTAGAACCCTCCCGTTTCTGTCTAAGGACTGTCCCCTATTAGAAAACTGGAGGGTTTTGTTTGTTACCCTTGTAGCCGGGTTTTGCGGTTACGGCGTTGGATGCTGTCGCGCGATTGGGTGGACTTGCTTGTTGTTCTATTATGAATTTTTCATATGTTGAAGTTTTAACTACTTTTGAGTTCAAAGCAGCAGTTATTCGGATGCTGTAGACGCTGGAACGATAGCAACTGTATTTTGTACATTAGAATACGGTAAAAAAGGCTTCGAAACAGAATCTATTGTATTCGGTACAATTGAATGTTGAAAAAAGACCATTTTTCATCCAAAACACAACATTCTATTGTATGAAATACAATAGAATCTCATTTCACGGTCAACTATGCGTTTTCTATTGCAGGAAATACAATCAGCTACCATTATCCAGATAAATGACCGGATTTTGCGGTTCTGTTATGAATTTTTCATATGATGAAACTTAATAATCAATATTTAGGTAGTTAGTCATTTGATTTGTCGGTTTGCTTGCC